>CAZGES010000019.1:0-5397 GCA_964524375.1 uncultured archaeon | reverse complement strand
GGTCGAGGATCGAAACCAGTTCTAGTCCAACTGTTTGGGTCATTTGGGGGTAGGAGTAAAATGTCATTCGAACCAGGTGATAGCGGGTTCCGCTTGAAACGGCCCTTAGGCCGGCCTCGATGGAGATGGGACGCGGTGTAGAGATACTGATTAGAAAGTACTGTTCGGAAACTTACAGCTTTCTTGTCAAACTCCGAATTTGCGTTCGTCGAAGAAGTCGAGAGTGGGGGGATGCGGGTAAGCCGCATTTCCGAAAGGGAAAGAACCCGGTGTGTGGTTAAGGCCCATAAATGGTAGCTAAGTGTGAACAAACTGCGTTGGTGTCCATAGACAGTGGGGAGGTAGGCTTAGAAGCAGCCATCCTTCAAAGAAAGCGTAACAGCTCACCCATCTAGGACATCAGCCGGGAAGATACGCTGGGCTCAAGCTGCCTGCCGATACCACATGGTACGTTCTGTGAACGTAATCCAGTAAAGCGGTGTATGGATCGCGTCGAAGTGGGGTCGTAAGATCCCGTGGAGCGGTTCGTAATATGGATCCTCGCGCTAGTAATAACATAGAGGAGTGAGAATCTCCTCCGCCGAAAGGGCAAGGGTTCCTTAGCGCTTGTCATAAGCTAAGGGTTAGTCGGTCCTAAGTCCTCGCGTAATACGTGAAGGACGAAAGGGAAAGAGGTTCATATTCCTCTACGACACACGTACATTATCGGCAACGAAAGAGTTGCATGGGACGTGGTGGGCTATGTGGAGTGAGACCGTCGTCTCATTCAAGCGTTGTAATTCCATGGAGAATCGTCATGATGAGAAGTGGAATAAAGACGTGGAGCAGCAATGTTCTGCAAAGGCCTGCCGCCCGTGAAAACCGTGCAATTAAGGATCGTGTGTCTCCGTACCGAGAACCGAGAAAGGTGCCCCTGGCTGAGAAGGCCAAGGCGTTCCGGAACATACTCTCGTAAGGGAATTCGGCAATCTAGCCCCGTATCTTAGGTAGAAGGGGTGCCTCTCCATGCACAATGGGGAGGTTTCAATAACAAGAGGAGTCCGACTGTTTAGCAAAAACGTAGGTGACTGCAATGCCGCAAGGCTGAGTATAGTCACCGACTTCTGCTCACTGCAAGTACCTGAAACCAGGTTCCAACCTGACTAAAGGCTTGTGAAGAGCGGGCCTAACTCTGAGGCTCTCACGGTAGCGTAATACCTTGCCGGTTTATTGCCGGCTTGCACCAAGGAAGTAACGAGATTCCTGCTGTCCCTACGAGGGGTCCGATGAACTCACTACGCGGTGAATATGCCGCGGAACTCCAACGGGAAGAGAAGACCCCACGGCAGTTTACCACACCCAGCCGTTGTTGTAATAGGGTTGTTGTACAGAGTAGATGGGAGCGTCGATCCAGTAACGCCAGTTGCTGGGGAGCGAAAGTGTAACACCATCCTGTGACCTTGTTACGGCTTACCTTTTCTTTTGAGAAGGGACACCGGTTGGCTTGGTGGTTTGACTGGGGCGGTACGCCCCTGAAACGATATCAGGGGCGCCCAAAGGTCTGCTCAGGTGAGTCAGAAATTCACCGTAGCGTGCAAAAGCAAAAGCAGGCTTGACAGTGGACTACATAGCAAGGTCCGCTGATGGGAAACCAGGGTTTAGCGAGCGCGAGTGTGTCAAGTAATGGGACCCTCGTCTAACAGTGAACCGATCCTGGGGGTAACTGAGTGGTTGCGGGTGAGAGTTCATATCGACCCCGCAGTTTGCGACCTCGCCGTCGTCTCAAGTCATCCTGGCTGGGCATAACCAGCCAAGGGTGCAGGGGTTTACTGATTAAAGACTTTCGTTAGTTGGGTTAAGAACGGTGCGAGCCAGTTTGGTTACTATCTGTTGGAGTTGCGGTTGGTCTGAGGGTAAGCTTCACTGAGTACGAGAGGAACGGTGAGGCGCTGCCACTGGTATACCAGTTGTCCGACAGGGCAGTGCTGGGTAGCTACGCAGTAGTCGATAAACGCTGAAAGCATCTAAGCGTGAAGCGACACCCGAAAAGAGACCAACAACCTGGATCTGCAAGGAGATAAACTTGTGTCACCAGGCGAGCGTGCCAGTAAAAGACTGGTTTGATAGGCGCGGGATGTACGCACGAAGCCTCGGCGACGTGTTCAGTCCACGCGTACTAATAACGCGAGAATTTCAAAAAATTGTTCATTAAGAGCATTTCTTGAACGCAACTAGTAGAATCAAGACAACCCGAATGATATGTTGGTAGTGGTCTATGCCTATGGAGCTCAACTTTTTTTGCTCCAATTTCATCAATCATAGTCGTGAGACTAGTTTTCTTATTGTTTAGTAATTAATTAATACTTCAAACAGCAATTAATTCTACATGATTCTACTTGGTAAGATTTGGAGTGGAATTTGGATTATTGAATCACTTTACGTATTATTTGCAGTCAAAAGCTCAGACCAAGGCGGATTACTTCTAATTTGTATTTTCCTTGTATTTTTACCTAAAATAATTGAACAATATGTTGAACAAAGACGTTCGACAATTCACAGTGATTTGTACACGCCAAACATTCAAGATGAAAATAGTGAAATAATTACTCTAAATTTAATGAAACATAAAGATTATCTCAAAACATCACATTGGGATGATATTAGGCGCAAAAAATTATTCGAAGCAAACTACACATGTGAAAGATGCGGCGTAAAAGAAAATTTGGACGTACATCACCTGCATTATCTTACTAAAGGAGAAGAAAGCATGGACGATTTACAGGCACTTTGTAAAGAATGCCATTATTACGCAGATATCGATCGTGAAACGAATAACAAGAGTGAAATAGTCTAAACCAATGAACTCAACTTTTTTTCTAATTGTTGAAGTTTTTGAAAAAGAGAGACGAGTAATTTAATATTTCTATTGTATAGCCCACCCATTCCTAACTGAATTACTAAACTCTTTTTTGATATCAAGATAGTTTACTGCATTAATATTTTCAGACTGTGCTAAGCTAATCAAATTGTGATCAACTGACAATAATGGAATTTTCTTTTTCTTGCAACATTCTACAATGCTTGCGTCAGTTAAACCTAGTTTTGAAGGAATATTGGTTGATAAGTAAGATTCTTTGGGGATAAATTCTTCAGTAAAACTTGAAATAAAAGAGAGATTAGTGTTTATGAAATTGGAGAACACTAGTCTATCTACATCTTTACCAGCGTGATTTGAAAACTCTGCGATAACTTGTGGGGTGACAACAATTTTCTGAAAATTACTTCCAATAATGTCTAACAAAACTGCGTAGTCATTAGTTTCATACTTCTCTACACATTTGTACTTTTTCAGATTTAAAATATCATAATTTCCAAAGAGTAATATACACAAAACTTCAGTATCTACAAAAATTTCAGACTTTCTACTTAGTAAATTTTTTACATAATGCAAATACGGATTCATATCATCTCATCTTTATTGAAATTACGTCGCCAGAAGGGTTAACTCTAACGACGACATATTTTCTTGGTTTTGTCACTCCGGAAAAAGCAAAGGAAATATCGTATCTTGGTATACTAACAGTGATCAACCAGTCGCCAGCATATTTTTCAATTTCTTCAAAATCAACTTTTTCTTTTATTTCCTCATATAAATCGGAAACATGATCTACTGCGATTGCGATTGCTTTTTTTGCAGATATTTGACCTTCCGGCATGCACCTAATCGACACTCCACCCTTATAAAATCGAGTTTTTAATAGATGTCGAAATAGTGGCAAGTTGTCTTAAAGACTAACTATATTTAACATCACAATGAATACCGAAGATCAGTTACAATGGCTTCAACCAATTTTCTTTTTTTTAGGACTGATTTTCATTGCAAATCCAGTTTCTGACCTTACCATTCTTTTGACGGTTTCTATTGGAGTTCTTGGGTTTAGTGGAATTTTTCTTCCACTTATCGTTAAAAATGAAGTTAAAGAAAAATCAAAAAAATATATACAAAGAGTTTGGAATGAAAGCAAAGAGGAATTTAATGAAATTATTAATGAGATGAAATTTGAATTTAGTAAAAAAAATCTTTCAAAAATTGATTACGATATAATAGTTGATCGTGCGGAAGAGTTATCTTCTCTGGCATCACAAATGGAAAGTTTCAAATTTGATTTAGAAAAAACTCTTAAATATTCTTTTTTTAGTTCGCTTCTGGCAGTATTGTTTACTCTTATTGAAGTAGGAACGGTTGGAATTTGGCGGTATAAATTCGACGGGGCTACCGCAACATGGTCTCCTATATCTCTTGCAAATGTTGCATTAATTTTTGGATTTTATTACTTAGCAAAGCTAGTAATCATTTGGTTTGAATTAAGTAGGGCGGAGTAGGTCGGGTTATGCAAACACTAAATCATCTTGAATCAGATAGAACGCTCCTATTTTCTTTTTTTGCTTTGTTTTTCGTATTTACCGCGGGTATGCTTGGCTTTTTCATAGACAACGTAATTGGCAGTGAGGTAAATCAGTCGGCCGATAATCAATCAATTATTCTCACATTCCTAGTTTGGATTGCAATGTCATTCATGTTAGTTCTACTTGCAGGATCGAGACTTCTGTGGACGGTAAATCGTTCTGAGGACGACTATAGAGAAGAACTAAGCGGCATAAGATATCTGTTAGTTTGGAGTCTCCTTCTTTTCATCTGTCCATTTTTCATATTCATTGGTTTGAGTGTGCAGGGGATTGAGTTTGTTCAACGATTTAAAGGTTCTCAACCATGGCCAATTTACTCTGGCACCTTAGTAGTTCTATCACTTTTTTTAGCAAAGCCAATAAACAATTTTATTAAAAAAATAAAAAGTGTTAAACCGAAAAAATCAATGCTCTTGATTTCTAAAAATTTGAAATGGCCCAAAAAGTGAACAAATAATTGCATTTTTACCCTCTTCACCACCTACCTAGTTCATGCCCAATTTCTATTTTGATATCGAAACCACCGGCTTCGACCAGATAAACCATTAAATAGTTCCAGCGCCAAGAGAGTCCATGTCTCCCAAAATCCTCCCTCATTTGTGGTTTGATAAAGAGGCGGTGGCGGCCGCGAATTTTTACGTGAAGGTTTTTCCCCATTCGAAGATTCATTCGGTTCAGCAGATTAAGGATACTCCTTCCGGGGATTGTGATATCGTCAATTTTGAACTGAATGGTTTTTCGTTCATGAGTATTAGTGCAGGACCTTTTTTCAAAATTAATCCTTCTATTTCTTTTTTTGTGAATTTTGACCCGTCGAAAGATAAAAATGCCAACGAAAATTTGAAAAAATTGTGGGACGCGTTATCTGAGGGTGGAAAAGTCTTGATGGAGCTAAACACGTATCCGTTTAGCGAATTATACGGGTGGGTGCAGGATAAGTTTGGGGTTTCG
>CAZGES010000018.1:0-19754 GCA_964524375.1 uncultured archaeon | reverse complement strand
GTGGTAAAACTCTCTTTTTTAAACGATTCGCGGGCATTTCTCTATAGAAAGTCACCGCTGGACCCAAGCAGGTTTTGACCCCTGTTCTGGCCGTGACCTGTATTCCGGGAGATAGTGAAAAAAGATGTCTACTGAAAAACAAGCCCTGCGCACACCCATCGTCGCAGTCTTAGGACACGTGGACGCGGGAAAAACGAGTTTTTTAGACAAAGTTCGCTCCACGAATGTGGCCGCGAAAGAAGCGGGGTTCATTACCCAACATATTGGAGCCACGGAAGTTCCTGTACAAACGATCAAAGACATTGCTGGGCCTCTTGTTAAAAAATTTGGATTTGACTTATCGATTCCCGGATTGCTTTTCATTGACACGCCGGGGCATGAAGCGTTTACTAATTTGCGCGAGCGCGGAAGCTCCATCGCCGATCTCGCGGTGTTAATGGTGGATGCCCAAAAGGGTTTGCAGGCACAAACCAAAGAAGCCATGACTATTTTGCGCAACTACAAAGTTCCATTCATCGTGTGCGTGAACAAAATTGACATCATTGACGGGTATGACTCCCATGCGGGAAGTTTTTTGGCCAACCTTGCGCAACAATCTCCTTCCGTTCAAGCCAAACTCGATGAGCGCTTGTATACTATCCTCGGAGAACTGTTTAACGCAGGATTTCAGAGCGAACGGTTCGACAGAGTTCGCGATACAACGAAAGAAATTGCGATGATTCCTATTTGTGCCAGTACCGGCGAGGGAATTCCTGAAACACTTGTTTTTCTTGCGGGCTTAGCGCAGAAATTTTTAGAACAAAATCTCAAACTCGAAATTGACGGCGCGGGAAAAGGAACGTGTTTAGAGGTGCGCGACGAAAAAGGATTGGGAACAACCTTGGATGTTATTTTGTACGATGGTGTGCTGCGCGTGGGAGATTCATTTGTTGTCGCGGGAAAGAATGGCGTGATTGAAAGTAAAGTTCGCGCGCTCATGCGGCCGAACGTGTTAACGGATATTCGCGCGGCGGAAAAGTTTGTCTCCGTGAAGGAGGTGTATGCGGCTACGGGAATCAAAATTTCCGCGCCCAATTTGGATGATGCATTGGCAGGAAGTCCTTTTTTAGTAGTGAAAACGGGACACGAAAAAGAAACGATTGAAAAAGAAGTGAAACGCATCAAGATTGAAAGCGATGCGTTGGGAATTATTTTGAAGACGGATACATTGGGAAGTTTGGAAGCCCTTGTCAAACTCATTCAATCGCATCAGATTAAAGTCAAGCGCGCGGATGTGGGAGAAATTAACCGCCGAGACATTTTGGAAGCGGCCGCGATTCGTACCAAAGAACCGTATTTGGGAGTCATTTTTGCATTCAACACCCTCATACAGGATGCCGCGCGCAAGGACGCTCAACTTTCTAACGTGCCTATTTTCGAGAGCAATATTGTGTATTCCATTACGGAAGAATATTTGAAATGGGTTAAAGTTCAAGAGGCGGAGAAGAACAAAAAACTGTTGGAAATGGCCATGTTTCCCGCAAAAATACAATTCCTTCCCGGATTTTCATTTCGCAATTCTAAACCCGCGGTGGTGGGAGTGCGCGTGGTGGAAGGACGATTGAAAAATGGAATCGAACTCATGAATGCCAAAGGAGAAATTGTTGGGCGTGTGCAAGCGATTCAAGCGGACAAAGAATCGGTGAACGTGGCACAAAAGAATGAAGAAGTGGCCGTTTCGATTTCAGATGGCGTAATTGGACGCAATTTGTTTGAAAACGACATGTTGTACACCGTTCTTACACCTAACATGCTTATCACGCTTCAAAAAATTAACGCTCAATTGAGCGAAGACGAGAAAGACCTCGTGAAAGAAATCAACGAGATGATATCACGCTCCTCAAACAATACTGAGAGGGAGGAATAAACCATGAACATAGTCGTATCAGACCCCAAATCAAGAAAAGCTCACGTGAAAACGGTTGAGTCAATGCCTTTCCAGGGAGAAAAACTTGGAAAAGAAGTCGACTTGAGCGAAATTGGTCTTGACGGGTACAAAGGAATCCTCACGGGAGGATCAGACAAGACGGGAACACCCATGCGTGTCAATTTCCCCGGCACTGCGCGAAAGAAACTCCTGATTTATCCGGGAGTGGGCTTCCGTAAAGGCGAAAAGGGAGAACGACGCAAACGACCGTTGCGCGGAAATGTGGTGGCGAACGATATTCACCAACTGAATATCAAAGTCACTCACCACGGAGCGAAAACGTTGGACGAATTGCTTCCCGCACAGCCTAAGGAAAAGAAAGAATCCAAAAAGTGAGAGTAGGCTTAAAGAAGCCTTCCTCTCATTTTCAACTTATTATGCCTCGCACGAAGAAGACTGTTGAACCGGTTTCAGACGAAACAAAACCCGCGACAGCACCAGCAACTTCCGAGGCAAAACCCATCAAACAAACGAAGCCCCGCGCCAAGAAAAGCGGATTATCCGCTGC
This sequence comes from uncultured archaeon, assembly GCA_964524375.1. Classification (GTDB taxonomy): domain Archaea; phylum Iainarchaeota; class Iainarchaeia; order Iainarchaeales; family VGJJ01; genus VGJJ01. The sequence goes on along the minus strand of CAZGES010000018.1, from coordinate 17,280 downwards.
GGGAGCGGCGCTCGCGCACACGCACGATGAAACCAAAGGAGAAACGGTTGCAAGCGCTATCAAAACACACTCGCCAAAAGATGCCACGTTGCAAGCGGAAGTCAACATTGGCTTGACGGGACACGTGGACCATGGCAAAACAAGCTTAACAAAAGCCTTGAGCGGAAAATGGACGGACACCCACTCGGAAGAATTGAAGCGAGGAATTTCCATCCGATTAGGTTACGCCGATACAACTTTTTACGAATACGTGGGAAAGAATGGCCCTGAAAAGTTTGGCGTGCACCCCGAGAAAGATGGGTTGAAAGGAAAAGTTCTTCGGAAGGTTTCCTTTATCGACGCACCCGGGCACGAAACACTCATGACAACGATGCTTTCCGGCGCGGCGTTGATGAATGGCGCGTTGTTAGTCATCGCGGCGAATGAAACGTGCCCGCAGCCGCGAACCGCGGAACATTTAATGGCCTTGCAAATCGGCGGAATCAAGAATGTGATTGTGGTTCAAAACAAAGTGGATTTAGTGGACAAAAAACGCGCGCTCGAGTCGCACAACGAAATTAAAAAATTCTTGAAAGAATACGGGTATGAGAACGCGGAAATTGTTCCCATCTCTGCAAATTTTAACGCGAACATTGACGTGTTAATTAACGCGATTCAAACCCACATTCCTACTCCGCACTTTGAAGCGGAAAAACCCTTGAAGATGTACATTTCACGCTCGTTTGACGTGAACAAGCCGGGGACACCTATCGAAAAATTACAGGGCGGCGTGTTGGGCGGAAGTATTGTGCAAGGAATGTTGAAACCGCACCAAAAAGTAGAAATCACCCCGGGAGTAAGCGGGAAACCCATTCAGATTGAAGCCCTTTCACTAAACATTTCATCCGGAAGTTTGAGCGAGGCGCGCCCCGGCGGTTTGATTGCGATGGGAACGATGCTCGACCCAGGTATTACGAGCATGGACAAATTCAAAGGGCAAATCGTCTGCGCGCCGGGAACACTCTCAACACCGACGGATTTTTTGAGTATTGATTTTCACGAATTGCCTCGTTTGCTGGGAGAAAAACTTCCCTTTCCGCACACGAAAGAATTAATGGTTCTCACCATCGGAACGAATACCCTGGTGGGCGAAATTACTTTTGTGAAAAAGAATCAGATTGAAATGACACTGAAAGGAAAAATGACGATTGAAAAAGGACAAAAAATTGCCATTTCCCGCCGCGATAAGGCGGGATGGCGTTTAGCAGGATGGGGCGTGGCGCGCTAACTTTATGCGCCCGCGAGAACGGCTGCAATAATCGCTCCCGCAATGAGCCCGCCCAAAATAATTACTAAAATAATGGGCAAAATTACTACGACTAAACTCTTGAGCATGCTCAACTTGTTGGCGGTTGAAACTAAAACGATGGTCAAATACACCGAGTAGAAAAACCACACCAAATTAATGAGTGCGCCGAGCAAAGGGACTATTCCTAACAATCCCACGATGACATTCGCCACGATGACAGGAACCAATAATTTGGCGCCCAAAAAATAATTGGCATCAAACGTGCCGGTGCCGCCTAACAGCTTGGCGACAAAGTACATGATTCCGTATCCGATGAAACTTCCCACAATCACCAAAAATGCTCCAACGAGGGGCATAATGATAATCGCCAGCAATCCCAGTCCTGCGACGAAACCAAAAATAATATTGCTCTGCATGGCGCTTCCTAACACCGCTCCCAAGATTCCGCCCAAGAGTGCGACGCCCACTCCAACGATTAATCCCAAGATGGCACCGTACAATGCAAATTGTTTATGGGCCCAATCCATGTTGACCTTTTTCACTTCTGCCGCCATTTTTTCTTTGGGGTGCAGAATAATTTCAAAAAATTCCATACTATTCACTGCTCCTCGTCCACACGGGACACTACTCATGGAACCACGCCCCTATTTAAGGAAAAGGCACCCTCCTTTCCATCGTATAGGTGATTTTCCATCGAAAAACCGCTCGTTGCACTGGATACCAATATCCTCCTCGACATGACCCGGTTGAAAATAGACGTGTACGCGGGAATACGAGAACTGGTTGGAAACTGCCTGTTTTGCGTGCCTATTCAAGTAAAGCAGGAGTTGCAAACCCTTTCCATTGAAAAGGGAAAAGACGGGGCCGCCGCGCGAGTGGCATTGGAAAGTCTCTCAACATATAAGGTCAAAATCGTCCCCGCCGACGCGGAGGGGGGAGACCAAGCGTTGCGAGAATTGGCTCAAAAAGGCTATATTGTGGCAACAAACGACAAAGGGCTGCGCCAAAGCCTTAAAAACACTCCCCAGCGAGTCATTGTCATACGCCAGTCCAAGTATTTGGCCTGGTTATAGTCCGTTATTGTACAAAACGGGGGATTTTCATGTATTCACTCGCCACGATTCGAGACACCATCCGCGTGCCACCCAACAAGTTCTCCAGCGACTTGAACCAGTCTATCTTGAACATTGTCCGCACCGACTTAGAAGGATTAGTGGATTCGGAATTGGGCGTTGTGGTTGCCGTTGCAGAAGCCAAGCGCCGAGGCGAAGGAAAAATTGTTCCCGGAGATGCATCCGCGTATTTTGATTCCGAAATTGTTTTACTCACGTACAAACCTACAGTCAACGAAGTCGTGGAAGGATTTGTTTCCGAAGCAACCGAATTCGGAGCATTTTTGAAAACCGGTCCGGTCGAAGGACTTATTCACGTTTCGCAAATCGCAGACGATTTCATTACATACGATGCGAAAGTCCCCGGATTTGTAGGTCGCGATAGTAAACGCACCCTCAAGATTGGCGACCAAGTCACGGCACGAATCGTTTCTGTTTCAATGAAGAACACGCTCCCCGATTCAAAAATAGGTTTGACGATGCGACAACCCGGACTCGGAAAGAAAGAATGGGCAAAGCTCAAGAAAGTCGTTCGAACGGAGAAGAAAGGAAAAGCCCCGCCTAAGGGAGGGGACTCCGAATGAGTAAAGAAAAAGCCTGCCGCTCGTGCCACAAGCTTTCGGAAGATTTGAAAGAGTGCCCCGTCTGCAAGTCAACGGATTTGACAACGTTTTGGTCGGGATTTGTTTTATTCGTCAACTCGGAAAAGAGCGAGATTGCACAGAAAATGGGCATTAAGACGAATGGAAAATACGCTCTGCGATTGAGCCGATAATGAGGATTGTTTGGGGGAATGGAACATGCAAATCGAAATCGAAGGACGCCACAAAAACATTTTGCTTCACCGCGAAGAGATTAATTTTGAAATTTTAGGCGTGAAACAAACTCCCTCCCGCAGCGAAATCCGAAAAGCGATCGCCGGACAATTAGGAGTGAATGAGGAATTGGTCATGATTGATGAAATTGAACACGAGTTTGGAAGCACACGCGTCGTGGGATTTGCCAAAAAATATGATTCGGTTGAAGAATTGAAAAAAATTGAATCAACGCACATGCGCAAGCGCCACGGCGACACCGATGCTAAACCCGAAGCGAAAGCCGTGAACGAGGCAAAGGGGGAATAAATCATGGCCGAAAAAGCACCTGCAGGAAAGAAAGGCGGAGCCGAAAAAAAAGAAAGCAAATCCGCATTATACGAATCAAAGGGCGAGCACGTTAAACGGACTCGAAAATTCTGCCCCAAATGTGGGCCCGGAGTATTCCTCGCTCAACACTCGACACGAGAAAGCTGCGGGAACTGCGGGTTTAGCGAATGGAAAACGAAAGCGCAGTAGTGGCTTATTTTCTTTCTCCGGAATGGCTGATACTTCTCAGCCTTTTCGCCTATATTTTTCTCCGAAAACCATTCACCGCGATTTTTGGCCGCGCTCCGCAGAAAAAAGATTTTGCTTTAGGAATCGTTATTTTTGCTCAATTGCTTTTAGTGAGTGTCATTCTTGACGCGGGAGCAAGCGCATTAGGAATGAATGACACGCAAGAGGTTGAAGCGTTCGCTCGCACGATTTTTTCACAGGGTTTGGTGGGAGCCGGACAAATTGTTTTCAGCGCGCTCGCCGAAGAAGTATTTTTCCGCGGAATCATCTATACTATTTTAGGAGCGTTCCCTTCCATTCTTCTCTTTGGAATCGCTCACGCAGGATATGGTTCACTCGTCCAATTGGTGGGGGCATTCGCTGCCGGATTCATCCTCGTGCGGGCCCGTGTCGCATATGAATCCATTTTCCCCGGGCTGGTGGGACACGTGTTATATAATCTCGTCGCGGTATTCGTGCTCATGGCACGGTGAGAACGCATGATTGCCCTCGGAATCGAAAGCACGGCCCACACGTTCGGAGTGGGAATCGTAGATGACAAATGCAACGTGCTCGCGAATGAAAAAATGGCATACACCCATCCCGACGCAGGCATTCATCCGCGCCTCGCAGCGGAATTTCATTTGAAAAATGGTTCTGCGGTGTTGAACAGCGCGCTCGCCAAAGCAAATTTGACGATGAAAGACATTGATGTGGTGGGGTTTGCCCAAGGGCCGGGATTGGGACCCTGTTTACGCGTGGGTGCGATTACGGCGCGCTATCTTTCCTCGCGTTACAACAAACCCATGCTGGGAGTCAACCATTGCGTGGCGCACATTGAAATAGGAAAAGAAAAAACTCCCGCAAGAGACCCAGTGGTCGTGTACACGTCGGGAGCGAACACGCAAATCATCGCGGAAGAAAATGGAAAATATCGTGTGTTAGGAGAAACACTTGATATGGGAGTGGGGAATGCGCTCGACCAATTTGGGCGAAAACTCGGTTTTGGCTTTCCTGCCGGGCCCATCATTGATGAGCGTTATTTTCTGGGAAAAAAATACGTGGAATTGCCCTATTCTGTCAAAGGAATGGATCTCGTTTTCGCAGGTTTGCTCACCGAAGCGCAGCGGCAAATTGGAAAACATGACGTAAACGATTTGTGCTATTCGTTCATGCACACCGCATTCTGCATGGTCGCAGAAGTCACCGAACGCGCGCTTGCACACTCGGAAAAAAATGAAGTCCTTGTAACAGGAGGAGTGGCGGCGTCGAAAGCACTCGCAACAATATTGCAAAAACTCTGCGACGAACGAAACGCAACTCTTCACGTCGTGCCGCGCGCGTATGCCATGGACAATGGAGCAATGATTGCGTGGCAAGTTCTTATTGAACATCGCGCGGGGAGAAAACAATCATTCGACCAAACGATGGTGGACCAGCGCTTCCGCACGGACCACGTGAACATTTTTTGGTAAATTGTTTTGCGCGAATGACGCACAGCACGTAGATTTTGCACGCGCTGCCATGAAAATTATCCAATTTTTTGAGAAAAGTGCGAATATTTGACAATTTCTAATGTAGCAAACCTTTAAATAGCACAAATTATTGCCTGGACTAATCAATTATCAATCCATGGAGGATGATATACAATGGCACGAAGACGAAGACGCGCTGCCGCCACAACGGCACGACGCACAACCCGACGACGAAGCGCACGACGCAGCGAAGCAACAACTGCTCGACGCCGAACACGCCGCCGAAGCACCGCTCGACGCTCTACTGCGCGACGAAGCACGGCCCGCCGCTCTACGCGACGCCGAACCGCCCGCCGAAGCCGACGAGCATAAATAATTTGTTGGCCGAGAAACGGCCATTTCTTTTTTTTTTAAAATTTTTACTAAAATAAGATTGAAATTATTCTACTGCCTGGTTCTTTTTTTTGGTCAATTTTTCAGCGATGCGGTATGGTCGCGTGCGGCGATGAACCCAAATAGCCATGCCTAGAAGGATAGTGAACGCGAGCACATTCCAAGGGAATGCGACTACGTTCCAGTCAGGGTCCAAATACACCGCAATGGAAGAGGCAATTCCCACTGCGAGAATAACTTCAATAACGCTCAACAAGGGCTTTCGGGTATCGGTTTTCCACTCGTTCCACTTGAAACGAAGGACCGACCGAAAAGAAGTTTTCCACCACGCCTGAAAAGGTGCTATTTTTCGGGCGGAAGCATTTCGGCTCGCTTTCATCATGAACACCCTGCACGAATGTCCGAATTGAAAATATTCTCGCACAATTCGGGGCCGTTGGACTTGTCAGCCAAATAATTCCAGCACGTGTCGCGAGCGAAGCGTGCATCATTCATGTCGGGCACGGGCTTCAATGGAATGGTCCCGCAAATAGTGAAATTTGGAATTTTAAATCCAACTTTAGCGTAACACAACCCTTTCTCTTCCTGCGCGGGGATGTATGCACACGCTGCAATGTCGAGCGTCTTCTCCGCAGTGTCGGTGATGCACGAGTACTGCGTCACGAGATTGGTTGTAATTTTAGTGCAATACTGCCAATCCCCCAATTCTTTAGAAAGTGAAAGGATGCATGGTTCCTTTTCTTCTTTGTTCACCACTTTTTCGCACAGGGATTTGAGTTTCAAACTAATCGCCAGTTGAGAGTAGCAGTGATCGCGTTCTAACACGTTCAAAATTCCTTCACAAGCGGCCGCATTGCCGGATTTGCTCGCCACTTTAGCAATGCACGAATCGTGCAGGGATTTTGTGACAATATTTTCGCAAACGGATTCATTTCCCGTGCCCGCGGCCACGTTCAAATAGCAGTATTCGGCGGTGTTAGAGTCCGTAATCAAGCCGCATCCGGGAGAGGAGAATGAACGCGAACTCACGTCAAAGTAGCACGTGTCCTTTGCCAGCGCCGCATCGACATTCGAACAAAGCGACGTTTGATTGGTGTCGAGTGCAATGGTGGCGAAGCATTTGTCCGCATACGAGAAGGAGTCCGTGGAGAGGGTGAGCTCATCGCACACGGCACTATTTTTCGTTTTGACAGCGACACCCGTTAAGCAAACTTCGCGTTCGACGCCCGATAAAACGTAGCATGCGTCCTTCGTTCCTTTGGATTTGGCAATGTCATTGTAGCACGTCTGCTTCTTTTCTGTATCCACAATCTTATTGCAAATGTATTCATCGCCAATCTTCTTAGCCACTTCCAAATAGCAGTCGTCGCGGCGCTCATTATTGATGACGCCTAAACAAATGTCAACTTGCTTATTTGCCACGGCCAAATTTTTCAAACACGCATCTTTTTTGGCCAAATCATTCAGTGCAGCGCACGAATTGCTCGTGACTGCCGCGGCCTGCGCCTGCGCAATGCATGAGGCGCGAATGGAAGGGGAAGAAATCAGGTCGCAGAGCGAAACATTGGATTGCGCAATGGCGACTTTCAACAGGCAGTCCTGGCGTGCGGTTGTGTCAATGATTTTCAAACATGCCGCACTGCTCTTTGCAGTTACTGCAGTGAGAACATAACAACTCTCCTGCTGGTCGCTCGATGAAATCAGGTCGCACACGCCCGGGCTTCCCGATGCTTGGGCGAGTTCGGACAAGCACGCGTTCATATTCTCTCCCGCCAAGTAACAAAAGGCTTCATTTCTCTGTATGCGCGCGGCGTTGCGGTAGCAATCTTCTTTTTCAGCAGAGTCGGAAAGTGCAGTGCAGGAGTTGGTTTGATTGAACGCCCCTGGAACCGCGTCCGCGCACGCGTGCTGTTTACTATCATCCACTATCTGTAGGCAAATGGAACCATTCGATTCGGCCACTGCGACGCGGCGGAGACAATTATCCTTGGTTGAGAGTGTTTGGATTTTGGAGCAGAGGGCTTCGTCCTTTGTTTCTTCGGCAACATCGCTGTAGCACGTGTCGCGCGACGCGACATCGGTGAAGGCTTCACATGCCACTGCATTCGGGTTGTTTCCGTCTGGGTCTACAAAAATCTGGTCGAGGCACCCGCTCGAAAAGATGATGAGAAAAACGATTCCAGCCAAGTACAAATTAGGACGCATCTCCACCCATCGAATTAGGGCTATTTAATGGTTCATTCGCCGCACCCGCGTTATGCGAGGATCAGGATGCCCGCCACCCAGGCAAAACGAAAGAGGATGGTCATGTTGGAGAGCCAAATTACTGCTGCGGAGAGCCATGCTAGGGGCCACGTGAGCATGTACCCGAAAATTTTTGTTATTTTCCATCCGAACGAGCGGGAACCGTGAAGCGTTTCAAAAAAGCGTCGAGAAATAGCCTGAGGAATGTTGAGCGCATCCGTTGTACTCGGAATGGAATGGAATCCGATGGAAATGCCCAACCACCCTAAAATGAATGCAAGAACGGGGTTCACGTCCCACGCATTTTTTGCCGCGTGAATGCATACTGCGGAGAGAATCGTTCCAATGGCGAGCGGGGCGAGAGCAATCACCCATGCATTGCGCGCGTTCGTGGTATCGTGCACGACCATTCCTGAACTTGAATGCACATTCATGCGATGAATTTTTACGCCGCCAATAACGCATGCGAGCGCGTGCGCGAATTCGTGCACCCACACGCCGGGAAAAAATATGCTTAACGCGTTCATACGTCAACCTGAATTATTTTTTAATTTCCCTTCGCACGGGAACAGTATCTAATTCCATTCCAAATGCTTTGTCGATTTCGCGCGCCGTTTCCTGCATGCGCATGAAAATACGTTTAATGTCTTCCTCCACTTCCTGCACGGTGCGCACCATACTGCGTGAACGGGCAAAATAATTTCTCCCATCTTTAACAACGAGTCCGGCGAGTTGTAAATTATTCAAGTGATGAATCACCGCGCCGCGGGAAAGATTAATTTTCTCCGCGACTTCGGTGGAGGAAATTCCTTTTCCATCTTCGGTGGCACGCACCACTAACTTGAAAATATCGACCGTGGACTTATCTTTGTTCACGGGGCTCAATCCTAAGGATTGGCACAGCCACTCCATTTCCTGTTCCACGTTGCGTTGAAACGGCGGTTCGATACGGCGGATTACAATTCGAAAGGTTGTCCGGCGGATTTCATCCATATGACGTTAAAGATGGGGAAAGCCTTAAAAAAGGTATGACTACAAAAAGGTGTATATGTCTAAAAATAATGGACAAAATGAGGGTTTGTGATGACGAATAACGCGGAAAAGACGATTCAAAGCCCTTCGGAAAGCTCCTCGCCTTCCGACGCTCGAATGAAAGAGCTCACGGAAACTCTGCAACGCGTGCAGGCGGACTTTGAAAATTACCGCAAACGCAGTCAGAATGAGATGAATGTGAACTACTTGCGCGGCAAAGCAACCGCGTTCAAGGACATGCTTTCATTCGTGGACACGCTTGACTCTGCTATTAGCAAAGAAAAAGACGCCACGCGCAAAGCGCTGGAAAATATTCGCACGCACGTGCTGCATGTCCTTGCTCAAAATGGAATCAAACCCATTCACACGATTGGAAAAATATTCGACCCATTTACGAGCGAATGTTTGATGCAGGGAAATGACGCACAGCAGAAAGAAGATGTGGTGCTTGATGAAATGCAGCGCGGGTACTATTTTCACGACGACGTTTTACGGCCTGCGAAAGTGAGAGTGAACAAACGAATGGAAATAGAAATGGAAAATAATCAATCAACAACCAACACTGGGGGAAACAAACATGAGTAAAGTCATTGGAATCGATTTAGGAACATCAAACTCCGCCGCAGCAGTATTAGAAGGCGGAAAACCGCGCATTATTCCGAGCGCGGAAGGAAACACGCTGTACGGAAAAGCCTTCCCTTCCGTGGTTGCATTTACCAAAGACGGGCACGTTTTAGTTGGAGAACCCGCGCGGAGACAAGCGGTGTCAAACCCCGATGGAACGGTCATGGCCGCCAAACGAAAAATGGGAACCAACCACACGTATTCCATTTTTGGAAAAACATACACGCCGCAACAGATATCCGGATTTATTTTGCAAAAAATAAAGAAGGATGCAGAATCATTCCTCGGAGAAAAAGTGCATCAAGCGGTTATCACGGTGCCGGCGTACTTCGATGACAATCAGAGACAAGCCACGAAGGATGCGGGGCAGATTGCCGGACTTGAGGTTATTCGAATTGTGAACGAACCCACCGCTGCTAGTTTAGCGTACGGTTTGGACAAGAAAAATTCCGAACAAAAAATTCTCGTATTCGATTTAGGCGGCGGAACGCTCGACGTTACGGTGATGGAATTCGGCGACGGCGTCTTTGAAGTCAAATCCACGAGCGGGGATACGCAGCTCGGCGGAACTGACATGGACGCGGCTGTGATTAATTGGATTGTGTCCGAATTTTCACGCACCGAACGCGCGGATTTGAGCAAGGATAAAGTTGCCATGCAACGCGTGCGCGAAGCCGCGGAGAAGGCCAAGATTGAACTCTCCACAACCTTGGAAACGGAGATTAATTTGCCGTATATTACCGCGGATGCGAGTGGGCCCAAACATTTAGTGATGAAATTTAACCGCGCGAAATTAGAGGAATTGATTGCGCCGATTGTGAAGCGCTGCGAAAAGCCCCTCAACCAGGCATTAGCGGACGCCAAATTATTGCCCGCGGATGTTTCACGCGTGATTTTGGTGGGCGGACCCACCCGCATGCCTATTGTGCAACAATTCGTGGAACGCACGTTGGGAACGAAAACCGAACACGGTGTGGACCCCATGGAATGTGTGGCGATGGGTGCGGCGGTGCAAGCGGGAGTGTTGAGCGGAGAAATTAAGGACGTTCTCTTGCTGGACGTCACTCCCCTCTCCTTAGGAATTGAAACCCTTGGTGGAGTGATGACAAAACTCGTGGAGCGAAATACAACTATTCCCCACAAAAAGAGCCAAACATTCTCCACCGCCGCGGACAACCAGCCGGGCGTTGAAATTAAGGTGTTTCAAGGAGAACGCGCCATGGCAGCGGACAACAAAATGCTCGGAACATTCGTGCTGCAGGGAATTCCCCCCGCGCCGCGAGGTGTGCCGCAGATTGAAGTCTCATTTGACTTGGATGCGAATGGAATCATGCACGTTTCCGCGAAAGATTTGGGAACGGGAAAAGAACAGCGTATTCAAATCATTGCTGCGCAAAAATTAGATGAAAATGAAATCAAGCGCATGCAAAAAGCCGCAGAAGACTTTGCGGAATCGGACAAAAAACGCAGAGAAGAAGTGGAAACGGTGAACCAAGCCGATGCCACTGTGTATCAAACGGAGAAAATGCTCGAAGACATGAAGGAGAAAATTTCTCCCGAAAACAAGAGCATGGTTGAAGCAGGACTGAAAGAGTTGAAGGACATGCTGGGACAAGAGCCTAAACCCATCACTCAATTAAAGTCCAAGTTGGAACAATTCAACAAGGACTTGATGAAGATTGGTCAGGACATTTATGCCAAGTCGGGCGCAGGCAATGCGCCACAAGGAAACATGGGAGGAAATGATGAAACAAGTAAAACAAGCCAAACCGCAAATGATTCCGATGCCGTGGACGCTGACTTCAAAGTCAACGACGACAAAAGCAAAAAATCAAAAAAATAAAACGCTCGAAGAACAGCGGAAGTTCATGGCCTCATGAGCCGGGCGCGTTATTTTTATTCCGCTGAACATTTTATTCGTGTGATTCCCCATGGCTTCCAAAGATTTCTACGCAATTTTAGGTCTTTCTAAAGGGGCGAGCGAAGCCGAGATTAAAACCGCGTACAAAAAACTCGCCAAACAATGGCACCCGGACGTGAACAAGAGTCCCGATGCCACGGAAAAGTTCAAAGAACTCTCGGAAGCATACTCGGTATTGTCGGACCCGCAGAAGAAGCAGACGTACGACCAGTTTGGTTCGGATGCATTCTCGGGTGGAGGATTCGGCGGCGCGGGCGGAGGGTTTGGCGGCGCTGGATTTGATTTTTCAGACTTATTCCGCGAAGGATTTGGCGGCGGTGGAAGAGCGGGATATTCATCCATGGATGACCTCTTACGAAGCGCATTCGGCGAAGGATTTTCCGCCCGTGAACAAGAGCAACCGCTGCATATTCGCACGGACGTGGAACTGACGTTCGAAGAAGCCGCGTTCGGCGTGAATAAAGAAATTGAAATTGACCGGCTTGAATCATGCGAAACGTGCAAGGGCACCGGTTCTGCGACCGGAAAAAAACAGACGTGCAACACGTGTAAAGGGCGCGGAATGGAGACGCAAACACGGCGCACGCCTTTTGGTATTTTCCAAACGAGCGGAACGTGCTCCAATTGCCGCGGTTCAGGTCACGTGATTGCGGACCCGTGCAAAACGTGCCGTGGAAAAGGAAACGTTTCCAAACACCAAAAAATTGACGTGAAAATTCCCGCCGGCGTTGACACGGGAAACCATTTGCGGCTCGCGAAACAAGGAAACGCGCACGCCAACAAGCACGGAGACGTGTACGTGGTCATTCACGTTCAGCCGCATGAAATTTTTCGCCGCGACGGAAGCGATGTGTACGTGGAACAGCCCATTTCGTACGCGGATGCGGTGTTGGGGGGCGAAGTAGAGGTGCCCTTAATGGGTGGAAAAACCGCCACGCTCAAAATTCCTCCCGGAACGCAACCGGGGAAGGTTTTTCGCTTGAAGGATAAAGGGATTAAGTTCCTCAACGAGGACGCGTTCGGCGATGAATTCGTGCGCGTGGAAATTGACGTGCCTGAAAAGCTGAGCGCTGAAGAGAAAGAATTGCTTGAACAACTGCGCAGCGTGCGCGCCGAACCCAAAACCGGGAAGAAGTCAAAAAAGAAAGGATTTTTTGGAATTTGAATTGAAAAAATCCTACAACACGTCCACGTTAAACGTGCCCGTACGAATCTCTTTGGCATTGGAGACGGATTTTAAGTCATCCAGCATTCCGCGCAATAGGTTTTGATCCTCGGGAGAAAGTGTGAGATGAATTTCTGACTTCATTGATTTCCTCGCTTCGGACTTTTTTCCGCGGATGAGCGAAATGAGTTCGAGCAAGCGATTCCACTTGTCTGTATCGGATTTTTGAAAGCCATGCGTAAAGGGCTCATCCCTCATCGTTTCGGGAATTTGTTCCACGTGAATGGAAACCTTTCCCTCGCGCGAGCGGAAGTGCTTCTGATACATTTCTTCCGTAATGAAGGGCGTGAATGGTGCCATGAGTTTGATAACCGTAAACAAGACGTGGTATAATGTGTACGACGCCGAGGCTTTTTCCTCATCTGTTCCTTCGTAGACGCGCTTCTTGACGAGTTCCAAATAGTTGTCCGCCAAGTCGTGCCAGAAAAAGTAATCCGCTTCCGATTTGGCTTTCCAATAATTGTATTCGTCAAACGCTTTGACGTACAACAAGATGACTTCGTGCAGCTTGTTGATGATTAACGCATCCGTGGGAAGGATTTTGGGTTTTTTATCCGGGACTTGCATGTTCAAGAAGGTAAAATTGGCCACGTTCATGAGTTTGGTGACAAATTTCTTTCCGGTTTGCACATCTTTTTCTTGATAATCAAAATCGTCTCCGAGTTTGGAGGACGCGGCCCAATAGCGAATGGCATCCGCGCCAAATTTCTCCGCCACTTCCTGCGGACGAATAACATTTCCTTTGGACTTGGACATTTTTTCTCCTTTCATGGTTACAAAACCAGAAATCATGGCGTGCTTCCACGGGGTTTTGTCAAAATGCAAATGGCTTTTGACCATCGTGTTGAACAGCCAGAAGGAAATAATCTCATGCGCCTGCGGACGAACGTCCATGGGGAATAATTTGTCCTGCGTTTTTGCGTCGAAACGAAGGGTTGCAATTTTGGGAGTGAGCGAGGACGTGAACCACGTGTTCAGCACATCCGATTCGGGAATAAATTCAGTGGATTTACATTTGGGACACGCTTTCGTGAGCGGTTTGTCCGTGAGCGGGTCTACTGGCAACTGTTTTTCATCCGCGAGAATGGGCTCGTTACACGACTTGCAGTACCACACCGGAAATGCGACGCCAAAATAACGCTGGTTGGAGATTAGCCAGTCCCATTGCAAACCATTAATCCAATTTTCATAGCGGTGGCGCATATGTTCGGGGTGCCATTCCATTTCTTTTCCCCACGCGAGCATGTCTTCTTTCAAATCCAAGTATTTGACAAACCACTGTTTGCTTTTCACAAATTCAATGGGCGTGCCGCAGCGGTCGTGCACGTTCACCGCGTGTGTAATAGGTTTTTGATTGACTAATAATTGACTGGCTTTCAAATCTTCAATAATCTGTTTGCGCGCTTGTTTCAAATACATTCCCGCGTATTTTCCGCCTAACTCCGTCATGTGACCATTTTCAGCAATGATGGTTTTGATGGGTAAATTGTATGCTTTCTGCCACTCCATGTCGGTTTGGTCACCGAATGTGCAGCACATGACGATGCCCGTTCCCTTGTCAATCTTCACGCGCGCGTCTTCGAGGATGGGAACTTCAAAGTCATGCAATGGTACGCGTGCTTTTTTTCCGCGCAAGTGCGTGTATCGCTCGTCTCCCGGAGAGAAAAACAACGCCACGCACGCAGGCAAAAGTTCAGGCCGCGTGGTTGCGACAATTATTTTTTCATTATTTTTTCCAGATGTGAATACGATGTCGTTGAAAGTCGAGTCCATCATCTTGTCTTCGACTTCAACTTGAGCCACTCCCGTTTGGCATTCGGGGCACCACATCGCGGGAGCGTCTTTTCGGTAGACGCGATTTTTCTTCAACAAATCCAAAAAAGACCACTGGGATAGTTTTCGCGTCGAGTTATCAATGGTGGAATACGACTGTGAAAAATCCGCGGAAATTCCAATGTTTTTCCAATCCTGCGTGAAGCGCGGACGCTCAACACGCAAGAAGTCCATGCACAATGCAATGAAATCTTTTCGCGCCATGTCGCGCGCGCGAACATTCTTTGATTTTTCAACGAGGCGCTCGGTGGGCAGTCCGTTATCGTCCGTGCCGAAAGGATAAAACACGTTGAACCCGCGCATGCGCTTGTAGCGCGCGATAAAATCCTGCTGCGAGTACGAACACGCGTGGCCAATGTGCATTTCCCCCGAAACGGTGGGGGGCGGGGTGTCGATGCTGAACACGGGTCTTTTGTCCGCGGGGTTGTAGTGGAATACTCTTTCTTTCTCCCACATGTCGCGAATACGAGTTTCCATTTCCTTAATTTCACTGGTTTCCATGGACTAGAAACGGGGTAAACCCATTTTAAGGCTACTTTGACGGACGCCGTTTAAATAGAAAAAACCGCTTCGAAAACCATGCGATTGCCAGTTGTGAGTGTGCTTATCCTAGTGGGCCTTTTTTCCGGCTGCCTTTTCGGGGGGAATGCGGCGAATACGGCTCAACAGCTTTCAGGGGTGCGCGGCGTGTATGTGGAAGATGGGTCTTTGGTTCCTCCCACGAGCGAGCGCGAACAATACCGCAATGAAATCCTCCCGTTTCGAAACACGATTAATTCCATTGGAGGAAATGACGGCGCGGCGCTAAAAGCCTATTTGAATGGCACGCTTTCCCTGCTCGATTTGGCCCATTCCACGGACGAGGCGCTGGGGCTGCTGGAGAATGTGAACTTGGACGCGCCGGAGTGCGGAACCAATTCCCCGATAACAAAAACCATTGCGCTGTTAGACAATGCTCAAGCGAGTGCACAATCCTCTCATGATTATTTTACCGCGGTGCAGGATAATGTGGCTATGACGAATACGCTGGGAGCAGATTACGTGCTGAACGCGGTGCAAACCACTCAAGCAGTCGCGCAAACGCACGCTCAACGTGTAAAGGAACTTAAAACCGCGTGCGGATTCTCTGTTTAATGTCTACTGCAAAAAAGAAAGCGGAAATGAAACCACTATTCTTGTCCATCGGAGCTGAAGCTACGCTCGAAAAAAAGAAAATCCTCGGAAAAGATATTGTGGTGAAAACGCGCGTCGTGAAAGGGTATCGCAACCCTCTACTGGACGCGCCGCTGCGACGGGAACGGACTTCCCATGAGTCAAAGATGCTCCACGCGGCGAAGAAATTAGGAGTGAACACTCCAATGGTGTATTTGGTTGACCCTCAAACAAGTACGATTTACATGGAATATGTAAACGCGCCGCGGTTGAAACATGTTTTGTTCAATGCAAAAATAAAAAAAACTGAAAAATTACGTTTGTGCAATGAATTTGGAAAAATAATTGCCGTGTTACATGGACACCATTTAATTCACGGGGATTTGACCACGTCGAATGTTTTAGTGAAGAAAAATAAAAAACGAAATGAGCTGGTGATGATTGACTTTGGACTCGCCACGTATTCACATAAAGCGGAAGACGCGGCAGTGGATTTAGTCAACTTGAAAAAAACATTTTCCGCCACACACTCAACGATCGAAAAGGGTTGGGAAGAAATCCAGCGCGGCTACGTGGAAAACGGCGGAGCAAAAAGTGTGCTGAAGCAAATGAACGAGGTTGAGAGCCGGATACGATACGCCTAGATTTCAGTTCTATTATGCCCCCTAAATGGCTATTGGAGGCATTTTACGGTCCAATAGGGGAGCCCATGAAGTTTGCTTATAAACCCTCCCCAATGGAATTCCTTTATCTTGGTTCTAACCAAGCTCGGAGCAATCCTCAAAAGATGCTCCCGGTGGCCCGCGCGTTGAGCGTGGGTTTATGGAGATGATATCTATGGCTGCAAAGCAGGAGAAGCAAGGGTCGTATGTCGACTACTCGCTCAAAGAAATAGAAGAATTGATTGTGACCCTGTCCAATCAAGGTTTGAATCCGGCACAAATTGGTTTAGCCTTGCGCGACCAGTACGGCATTCCCAACGTTAAAGCCGCGACGCAAAAGCGCGTGAATGAAATTCTCATCGAGAAGAAACTCGCGAATGACATTCCCATTGACATGCTGAATTTGATTGAGCGAAGTGTGGCGCTGCAAAAACACTTGAACGCGAACAAGAAAGATTATTCCGCGCAGCGAGGCTACCGCATCACGGTTTCCAAAATTCGAAGACTCGCGCACTATTATGTTAAAACAGGAAAACTGCCCGCCGGCTGGAAATACACAGCTGAAACCGCGGCGCTGTTGGTGAAGTAACGGAGGGGATGACGCATGCAGATGATTGACGAACCAACCAATAAGAAAGAAAATACGAAAGAAAATGCGCCCCGCGCACGTAAACGAAAAGGTGTTGACAAGTGGAAGACCAAGAAATGGTTTACGGTGTTAGCACCCGCGACGTTTAACAATGCGGTTATCGCCCACACGCCCGGTGAAGAAGCCGAAGGACTGATGGGGCGTACTGTTCACGTGTCGGCACGCGATCTCACAGGGAATATCAAGAAAAACCAATTGATGCTCGCGTTCAAAGTGAACAACGTTCAAGGATTGAACGCCTTTACAGCGTTTGATGCAATTGAAGTGCAGCCTTCCGCGTTACGAAGACTCGTACGCACACGCTCTACGAAAGTAGAA
>CAZGES010000017.1:0-22509 GCA_964524375.1 uncultured archaeon | reverse complement strand
CGGGTTTTTTTTTTTAAATTTTTTTTTTTTTTTTTTTTTTTTTTGTGGGTTGTGCGGTGAGCAATTTTATGATGTTGCCGCGCCCGTCAAAACTTTTTCTTGGTCCTCATCTTTGGCTTCCGGAACCATGTTGAAGAATGTGATGGCAATAAACGCTTCCACGTATTTTTTGAACATTCGGGGAGAGCGGAGTTTTCCAACTTGTCTCAAAATAAACTTGGGGCGGAAAAAGAACTGCTTGTATGCGCGCGACACCCACTTGTCAGCATCTTTCACAAAAAATGGAATTCGATCCGTGCGCTTTCCCAGGGTGTATTCTCTCCAATAATCTCCCTGAATAACTCCTTCCTGCATCGCGAGCATATACAACGGAGTCTGCGGCAGGGGGGTGGCAACATTGTACATCAGGAGATCGAGATCTAGGTCAATGGAATAATCAATCGTGCGTTTGATCGATTCCTCATTCTCGTGGGCGTACCCAATTTGGAAGTAGGCAAATGATTCAATCCCAATCTCACGGCACCATTGAACCACTTGCTTTGCTCGTTCAAGGGAAATCTGCTTGTTCATGAGTTTTAACGTTTCAGGGTCGCCGGACTCGATTCCGAATCTCAACTGACGACAGCCCGCTTCTTTCATGCGTTTGAGCAGTTCGTAATCAACACAATCCACGCGCGTGGTCGTTTGCCACTTTATTTTTTTGTGCAGCCCGGATGCAATGAATTTTTCGCAGAATTCCAGCACATGCTTCTTTTCAACCGTAAATGTGTCGTCTACAAAGCAAATTTCTCTCACGTGATAACGATTGTAGACGTCCCACACCTCATTCATGATGGAGTCGGCGTTGCGAAAGCGGTACTTCATGTCGCTCGGCTGCTTGTAGCAGAAGCCGCACCGGTAGGGGCATCCTCTTCCCGTGGAAATAGTAGCCATCGGATAGTCTGCGATAATAATAGAATATTTCTCCCACGGCACCAAGTGTCGAGCCGGAATGGGCAGTGCATTCAAGTCGGGTTCAATCCAGGGCTTGTTGATAATTACTTTTCCCTCTTTTTTGAAGACAAGTCCATCTACTCCTTCGAATGATTTTCCATCGCGAATCGCTTCCGCGAGTTTTAGAAAAGGAGTCTCCCCTTCTCCCATGATTCCGAAGTCAACCTCCGGATACGAGAGAACTTCATTCGGGTACGAAGTCATGTGCGCGCCGCCAAACAAGACGTGGGCACCTAAATCTTTGCACATGCGCGCCACCGCTAAATCTTGCTGAATCGTCGCGGATGAAATGGCAATTCCAACCAATTGAGGGGCGTATTCTTGAATCCGCTTCTTGGTTTCTTCCATATCAATTTCTTCCACGAGCGCATCTAAGACTTTCACCGGAACATTATTTTTCTCCAGCACCGCAGCCACGTACAATAAACCCAGCGGGGGAACAACGCCCATAATTTTGGTTAAACTCGCCGCGAGACGGGAATTAACCTCCACCACCGAAGGGGAGCGGATGAGCATGACTTTCATAGAATATGAGGAAGGGGAATCAGACTTTATAATCGGTGTCTCAAGGGTCATGGTTTTTCCTTCTTTTCGGGTTGAGGGATGGTTAACGGCGGAGCCGGTTCATCGGTGTTGTTCCACTGAATCACATTCGTTTTGTCACCTTTGTGACACAAGCAGGGGCAGTTAGGCCAATACACACTCACGCCGCACCCGCACTGCAAACAAGGATTTTTCCAGACAGTCATCATCATTCACTCGTGTTTGTTCTCACAATCCGCATTCGTTGTTCTTTTATTCCTTCTTCGAATACCGCTTTTTTCGCGACTCGTACAACTGTTTCTCGATGAGCTGGCGGTTCTGTTTAATCAGCGCGGCAATTAATCCCAGCGCAGCCACCTCAATTCCCACTATGAATAATACTCCCGTGATAATTGCGCGCATCAGAAATGCAGGGCCAATCGTTCCCGTGCGCAAAAAATTATCCAACACGGGCATGCCGATGAGAGCGCCAAAAATAATAATTACCAAACCACTCGCCCCAAATGAGGAGATGGGGCGCAGTTTGAGATTTCCCACCACAATCGTGGAGGCAGCGCGCATGAAATAATCAAACACCCCATTAAACAAGCGATTTTTATCCGCGCGCTTTCGAAAGGAGGCGGGGACCTCCACGATGCGCATTTTTTTATCGGCTGCATCGAGAATCATTTCTTGGGTGTATGTGAAATGAGACAAAATATTCAGCTTCAACGCCGCATCGCGCGTGAGGGCGCGAAAGCCGGTTTGTCCGTCTGAAATAGGATACCCGGAAACGTTTGCCAATACTTTAGAGGCAATTTTGTTTCCCCACCGTTTAGTAAACGACATATGTTCAATGTAGCCCGCAAAACGCGAACCTAAAACGATGTCCGCTTTTCGATTGAGGATAGGTTGTATGAGCGAAGGAATTTGCGCTTGGTCATATTGATTATCCGCATCCGTGTTTACCACAATGTCCGCGCCCATCTCCAAAGCGGATTCGAGAGAGCGGGAAAAAGTATACGCGAGTCCGCGATTAAGTGAATTCGAAATAACAATAGCGCCTGTTTTTTTCGCTAATTCAGCGGTGCGGTCGGTGCTGCCATCATCCACCACTAGAATTTTGATGTCGTCCACACCCTCTATTTTTCGGGGAACACTTTCAACCACCGAAACAATCGTGGATTCTTCATTGTACGCGGGGATGGTAACAACGAGGCGTATTTTTTTCGCCAATTTGCGAGGGATGCTCATGATCAAATCATTTGCTGGAAGGGCTAATAAACCCATTATTCAACAGGGATTTCCACGAGTTTTGTACTATAATTTTTTCACGATTGAACCTGCGCGCTTAAAACGAATTGGGCCTGTTTCTAGTTATGAAAGTCCTTGTAACGGGGGGAAGCGGTTTCATCGGAAGCCATTTTGTGCGCACCTACCTGAATGACCACCCCTCCGATGAAGTGGTGAACGTTGATTTACTCACGTACGCGGGAAGAAAAGAAAATTTGTTGGATGTGGAAAAAAACCCCCGCTATTCATTTGTGCACGCAGACATCTGCGACGCAAAAAAAATGGAAAACGTCATGAGCGGCTGCGATGCGGTTGTTCATTTTGCTGCGGAATCCCATGTGGACCGAGCGATTCAGGACGCGGCCATCTTTCTGCGCACGAATGTTTTAGGAACGCACTCCCTTTTGGAAGCCGCACGAAAAAATAATGTGAAAAAATTCCTCTGCATTTCCACGGATGAAGTGTACGGGCACATTCTGGACGGAAGTTTCACCGAAAACGACACGCTTAACCCGCGCAACCCGTATGCTGCGTCAAAAGTGGGTTCGGAAAGACTCGCATACTCCTACGCACAAACATACGGAATGCACGTCCTCATCACACGCTCCTCGAATAATTTTGGACCATATCAATTTCCGGAGAAAATGCTCCCGCTCTTTGCAACGAATCTCATCCGTGGAAAAAAAGTTCCCGTGTATGGGGATGGGATG
The DNA here is from genome assembly GCA_964524375.1 of uncultured archaeon. Taxonomy (GTDB): domain Archaea; phylum Iainarchaeota; class Iainarchaeia; order Iainarchaeales; family VGJJ01; genus VGJJ01. Next base: position 18,991 of record CAZGES010000017.1, on the reverse strand, counting down.
AACGTGCGCGACTGGTTATACGTGGAAGATAATTGCCGCGGCGTTGATTTAGTATTGCAAAAAGGAAAAAGCGGAGAAGTCTACAACATTGCGGGGGAGCACGAGATGCCCAACCTTCACATTATTCGAATGATTCTCCGCGAGATGGGGAAAGGCGAAGAATCCATTCAGTACGTGGAAGACCGGAAGGGGCATGACAAACGATACTCGGTGGATGCGCGCAAAATTAAGGAGTTGGGATTCATGCACTCCAAACCATTTGAAACACGTCTGCGCGACACGCTTGCTTGGTATCGTAACAACGAATGGTGGTGGAATCCCCTTGTCAAATAAACTTTTTAGAAAAAGTTTAATCAAAAAGTCCCGAGGATTGATATGAAAATAATTGTTATTGGTTCACTCCCCCCCACGCGCGGCGGAATTGCCGAAACGACGCACGACTTATGCGAACACTTGGGAGAGAAAAATGAAGTACTCGGCGTTTCGTTCAAACGATTATACCCCGGATTCTTTTTCGCTCAGCAGCGCAAAGAGAAGGCAGCGAATCCTATTCACTATTCGCGCCATGAGATTCTCGATGCGCTCAATCCAATTAATTGGTGGAACGTTGTGCGTTGGATTAACGCTCAAAAAGCGGACCGCGTGTTTTTCGTCTGGTGGACCACGTATTTGTTTCCGTGCTTTTTTTTTATGAAACTATTTATCCGTCGTCCAACTAGAGTCGCGGCGATGGTGCACAATATATTTCCTCACGGAGGCGGAAAAGAATGAGCTTCATTCATTTTCTCCACACGAAACACTTTTCGTTTGTTCACCGTTTCTTAGCCAAAACATTCCTGAATCAAATGGACTACGTCGTTGTCCAATCGGGAACCTCTCGGCGCTCGGCGGAAGAAATTCTTCCACGTGAAAAAATTGTCTACGTGCGCGGACCCACGTTCCATATTGAGTCTCGTTCAAGTGAAATGATTTCCAAAAGCGCGGCGCAAAAAAAGATTGGAATTACGGGAGATGTTTTACTTTTCTTTGGATTTGTCCGACCGTATAAGGGCCTTCGCTACTTGCTGGCAGCGATGCCGGAAATAATTGCCAAAAATCCGGATATTCAATTGCTCATTGTGGGAGAATATTGGGGCGACCAAGACACGTATGAGAAACAAATTGACTCGTTAGGCGTTCGAAAACATGTGAAACTTGTGAGTCGATTTGTGCGCGACGATGAAATGCCTCTATATTTCAGTGCGGCGGATGCGATTGTTCTTCCCTACACATCAATTACTCAATCGGCCGTCATTCCAACGGCCCTTTCCTTTGAAACGCCTATTCTTGCAACCAATATTGAAGCGAATGCCGAGTGGGTGCACGATGAAAAGAACGGCTTGTTGTTCGCAACCGCGGATTCAAAGGCCATTGCTGCGGCGGTAAATCGGTTTTATTCCCAAAAAATGGAAAAGAAAATGCGAACATTCATCTCCAAAAATTTTGATGAATGGAAGTGGTCTTCGAAAGTAGAAAAATTAATTTTGAATCAGGTGAATTGATTTTTATATGGAAAGGATGGTGAATGGTTATGCGCGCACTCATTACAGGAATTACAGGATTTGTGGGTTCACACTTGGCGGAGTATTTGCTCTCGCAAGGATTGGAAGTTGATGGTACCTACCGCTGGCGCTCGCGCATGGACAACATTGAGCACATCAAAAATAAAATCGGCTTGATTGAATGCGATATCCGCGACCCTTTTTCCGTTCATCAAACACTCAAGCGAAGCAACCCCGATTACATTTTTCATTTGGCCGCGCAGAGTTTTGTCAAAGCATCGTTTGACCATCCTGGAGAAACCATTACCGCGAATGTCATTGGGACCCTGAATATTTTCGAAGCGATTCGCAAACTAGGGATGAATCCTGTCATTCAAGTGGCGTGCTCTTCTGAAGAATACGGGTATGTGGCTCCGAATGAAGTTCCCATTTTCGAAACGAACCCCCTGCGGCCGCTTTCTCCATATGGAGTGAGTAAGGTTGCGGAAGATTTGCTCGCGTTGCAGTACCACCGCTCCTACGGGATGAAAACAGTCATCACGCGCACGTTCAACCATGAGGGACCGCGCCGCGGAGACGTTTTCGTGACATCTAATTTTGCCAAGCAGATTGCTGAAATAGAAAAAGGAAAACGAGACCCGGTGATTCATGTGGGAAACCTCAAGGCGCAGCGCGATTACACGGACGCGCGCGACGTGGTGCGCGCCTATTATTTGGCGGTGCAGAAATGCAACTACGGTGAACCCTACAACATTTGCTCGGGAAAACCCTGGGTAATTGACGATATGCTCGATTATTTAATTTCGAAAAGCACCGTAAAGGGAATCACTAAAGTTGTGGACGCGGACCGCATGCGACCGAGCGATGTGGAAATACTGCACGGAGACTCAACCAAATTCCGAGAGAAGACGGGTTGGAAGCCCGAAATTCCTTTCGAGAAGACGCTGGATGACACTCTCAACTATTGGCGCTCCCGCGTGTGAGACCGCGTTTATTTAAGGAAAAATGTTTTGTGGAGAACGATGACCTCTCATTTGAATGCGTGGAAATGGATTGACTTCGCAACTATTTTCATATCCATCTGGATTATTCTCTCCATTTGGGCGGGCTACGCGGGCTTGCTTTCCCCAATTATTGGTATTTTTTCCGCCGCGCTAGCAGTATTGGTGAACCGCCGCGTCAAGATTGCAGCCCATGAACCTTCTCCTAAACTTTCCCTCATTGTTTGGGGAGTCATTGTCTTCGTCATGGGAATTATTTTTTTTGGCATCCAAGGAGGATATGATTTGAGTGCGGACGCGGCGCCGAGTATTGCGACCGTGATCGTGGGCACATCCATCCCGCTCACGTATACTCCTTACTTTGATTTGCCCGTTTTTTACCAGATGGGCGTTCCCGCGGCGGCTAGTCAGCTGTCTTTTTTGGGAATTTCACCTCACGCGGTGCTATGGTTCCTCTCGATGGTTGGAATTGGACTTCTTCTGCTGGGCCTTTTGCGCACGGGACACTTTTTGAATCCCAACCCACTCTTTTTGTTTTGGATTCCCCTCGTTTTCGTAGGAACACGACTCCCCTTCTACAATGTTTTTTTGGGCGAATACCCGTGGATGGTTTCTGCCGGATTGGGAATGATGGCCATCGCGCTGTTTTCACGTTCGTGGGGGGTTGGAACACTTGTTCTTACCGCGTCCGTGCTCGCGCACCCTTACATTGGAATAATTTCCGGACTTGCGTGGGTGGCTCTGCACCCGTTTGATGTTCAAAAAATAATTCGCACGGCAGCTGCGGGATTTTTTTTGTCGCTTCCGCTAATTCTTTTTCTCATCCTCCCATTTGCAACGCTTGAACATGCGCCCCTTTCGAGCGTGGAACCGTTTTCTGTGCAGAATTTTTTGGCGAGCATATTGCTGGTGGGAGCCCTTCCTTGCGTGCTGGCAGCGGGGTTATTCATCCAAAAAATAGCGATTAAGGAGTCGTTTTCTCGAAACGAAATAGTCATCCTGCTCTTGGCATCAGGCGCGTTGATTGGGAGCGTTTTCCTCAATGCGTGGTTTCCTGAATTTATTTTGGGAACAAAACTTCCTGCACTCGTGCTCATTGCCGCGGTGCTGGCTGGGGCGCAGTTTTTATCAAAAATAGTTAAGCCTGCGAACATTCCTCACATTGCGGGACTGTTGATTTTGCTCTCGGCTGCCTTTTTGGTGACGTCTCCAAGCATGATGAAATACGCTGCTGGGAGCAAGTCTTCACTCGATGAGGCGCAATTTGCCACATTCTTGCGCGCGTACGATTCTCAAGTGGTTCCCGTTCTTTTTTTGAGCGAGGGCACAGGAAAAATGGCACAGTACAGCCAAAAAATTCCTTCGGACCCGAGAGGAAACCATTTCATGCTATCGCTCCAGCTGCTCGACTCGCCCGCGGCACGCGCACTCAAGCAGCAATCGGATGCACACCGCGCCCTGTTTGAAACCAAATGCGTTTCGTGCGTGGATGAGTTTTTGTCTAACTATCCCATGAAGTACATTGTCGTGAACACGGATGATTTTCCCCGCCTTGAAAAAAATAGTTTGTATGAGTCAGGAAATTTTATCTTGTATGATGCCACGTAGCACGTCCAATGGGTTTTTCTTCATCGATTAATCTCAGTCGAAAAAATGCATCCACACTACTATTTTCATTTTGAAAGTTGTTTAGCAAGGCCAGCAAGACCGCCGTCCATGGGAATGGGGTGTTTGTTGAAGAGAATTGCCCCCGTGACAAAACTCGGAATATACCCCAGCGCGAAAAATAGCAGCGAAAAAGCAATAGCCCCTTCGGCAGAGATGCCAACCGTTCCTAACACAATCACTGCTCCAATTTCGCGCGTTCCAACTCCTAATATTCCCACGGGAATAATTTCAATGAGCGCGAGAATGGGAATAACTGCCAGCGCCACGCTCCATTCTAATGGGAAGGAGAGTGCAATCATGAGATACCAACCAAAAGTGATGGAAGCAAACCACGCGAGGGTGCTGGAGGCAAGAGCAAAGAAAACCTGCGGCATATTTTTTCGAAAGAGTGGAATGGATTCGTAAAACGTCCGGCCGTGCTTGATGATGAGCGCGCGAAAGTTTGTCGGAACCCATTTTTCAAACGGGCGAAATAGTTTTACCGCAATGCGGCGGTTGAGAATAATATACAACGCAGCAATGCTTCCAACAATTAACGCGACCACTAACTCGGTTGAAATAATTTCAATCCCGCTTGCTTCCGTTAAGAGAATGAGTCCGATGCACGAAAAAACGAGGAGTGAAATGACATCCATCGCACGATCAACGAGGACGGCCATGACTCCTTTTCCGAGTGTGAGATTTTTCTTGATGTAAATAGCGCGCACAAAATCCCCCAAACGGCCGGGGGTGATAATACTAACAAAGAGCGCGATGAAGAGAACTTTCACACTCTCCGCAAGGGAAATCGTCCCCCCGAGGGCGGCAACCATGCGCTGCCACTTGAATGCTTTGAAAAAAACCACCCCAACCCACATGAGGAGGGCGAGGCCAATGTAGTAAGGGTCTGCTCCCGCCAACGCGGTGAAGAGGGCGTGCCAGTCCAACTGCGTCACGGCCACGTACAAAATGATGAGCGTGAAAATAATGGGGATGTAGGGAATTTTCATACGTAAAGGGGAAGGGCTGTTCGCGTTAAAAAACCACTATCTGCGCGGAGCATTTTACCCGCTCACGCGCGAATAGCTTCTAATCGTTTAATTCGCTCCGCCATGGGGGGGTGGGTGTGAAACAATTCAATGATGCCCGCTCCCGCGAAGGGGTTGGCGATAAACAAGTGTGCGGTGCCCGAATTCGCATGCTCAAAGGGCCGGGAATGAATGCCCGCTTCCAGTTTTCGCAATGCGCTCGCGAGGCCGTGTCCGGAATGAAGCGTGCGTGCAGCCGTTTCATCCGCAAGAAACTCTCGTGAACGCGACACGGCGAGCTGAATGAGCATGGCAATAATAGGCACGGAAATGGCAATGATAATCATCCCAATCAAATGTGAACTATTTCGTTCGCGGTCACTGAACGCGGACCACTGCATCATGTGCGCGAGCATTCCAATCGCTCCCGCGATGGTGGCGGCCATGCTCGCAATGAGAACGTCTCTATTTTTCACGTGCGAAAGTTCGTGCGCGATCACGCCTTCCAATTCCGTGTCGTTGAGCAATTGCAAAATTCCCTGCGTGAAAACAACGGCCGCGTTTTGCGGATTGCGTCCCGTGGCAAATGCATTAGGACTTTTTTCTTCAATCGTAAAAATTTTAGGATTGGGAATTTTCATGCGCTGCGCGACGCCGTGAACTAAACCCTGCACGCGTTTTCCTTCGGATGATTTCGCATCAAAGGGTTTGGCGCGATACATGGCCAAAACAATTTTGTCGGAAAAAAAGTAGGAGATTCCGTTCAACAACACGGCAAAAACAAACGCAACCACCACTCCATCCGCGCCGCCGAAAAATCCTCCAATGAGTAAGAGGAGTCCTGACAAAATTCCTAGAAAGAAAACCGTGCGAAGTTGTTCCATGAATGAAACCTCCTTTTTGCAAACTTTATTCTACTAATATACTACATGCCCGCGATTTGGGGATAAATCAACTATGTTTCGAATAGTTTAAATACTCGTCAAAAAAGTATAGTGGACATAGAGGGGGAAAAGAAAATGAATCGTGGATGGATGGTCTTAGTTTTCAGTTTGGTTTTTTTTGGAGCGGGAGTGTGGGCAGTTGATGGAGTGACCATCGACAATGGTCCCTACACGCTTAACCCAACGAATAGTTTGTCCGTCAATTTCACGCTCACGGATTCGACGTATCTTTTGACCGATTCTTATTCGTTTAATTTTTACGTGAGCGACACTACGTCTCCATCCGGTTCGCCTGTGAAAACAGCGACATTGGCCGAGACCGGTTGTGTTGCCGCGAACATTGTGGCTGGAATGACGTGCACGCACGCATTCACAATTGGAACACAAGCTGATGCAACCAAATTTTTAGTATTGGAAGCGAACAAAGATTCGAACGGAACTCTTTCATCGATGAACGGAAGCACGAACATTACATTTGATTCGACCGCGCCAACGGGAACTATTACTTCTTCGCCCGCGCTGGTGGCTGGAGGAATGACTAGTCAAACCCCCACGATTACTGTGACTATCGCAGGAAATGACGTGAATGAGTCGTCATTTATTTTCAGTTTAGACGGAACGCCGGTGAGCGGAGCGGCGTTAACGAGCGGAGTATACGCGCACGTCGTAACGACACCTCTTTCAGAAGGGTCTCACACGGTCGCCGCATCGGTGCGTGATTTCACTGGGAATATTTCTTCGATTGCATCGTTTCCATTCATTGTTGACTTTACAGCGCCCGTAAATGTTTCCGCGAGCGCAGTCACCGGCTACACCAATGATGCGTCGCCCGACATTACCATTAATGCCAGCGACGGTTCGGGAGTGAGCGCATTCAAGGCCTACTACAAGTGCGCCGGATCCTCCACCTACTTAACGCGGGACTTCGACAGCGGGGCCACCGCCCTCGTGGTGTCCGACTTTGATGTGACTTCCACGGCCAACTCTTGTGTGAATGGGGATGGGGATAAACTCATTTCTATTCACGTGGCGGACGGACTAGGTAATGGAGCTAACGCGGCGGATGTTAACGTGACGATTCGATTTGATGGAACCGCGCCCGCCACTCCGGGAAATTTCCACAGCACGGGACGCGATGACACTGTAATTAATTTAGCATGGAACGCCGTTTCCGACCCCACATCGGGTTTGGATGAATATCGAATCTATCGAAGCACCACTACCACACTGCCTGGTTCTCCGTCTAAGACCATTGCGGCGGGAACGACTGCCGTTGCGGACAGCGGTTTAGCGACGTGCACGCAATACTATTATTGGATTCAAGCCGTGGACAATGCTGGAAATGGAAGTACGATTCCAACTGCCCACATGACGACAGAGACAACTACTGGCTGTTCCAATGGAAACACGTCCGGAAACACGGGCGGTAACACCGGCGGCGGAGGCGGAAGCGGCGGTGGGGGCGGCGGAGGCGGCGGTGCTTCGTGCGATGTAGAGTTTGACATCCCCGCATCCGTGTATGCGGGAGAAACCATTTCGGCGGAAGCGAGTGGAAATGCATACCCAAATGGACATTTCCGCGTCACGCCGGCAGGAAAAGCAACGGTTACCATTCAAAAGATTGGAACAACTGCCAGCACGTGGTCGGGAACATTCGCCGTGCCCAATTCTATTGGAACGGCATTGAAGTTTGTCTTCGGCACGGACTCGTGTACTGCATCCACGTCGCGCACGATTAAGGACCCCGCGACGAAAGTTACTGCGCCCGCAGCGCCGGTGAATACAAGCACGCCTACCAACACAAACACTGGAAACTTGGGCGAAGCACCCGCGTTGCCTGAACCAAGCGTGTTGACATTTTCGATGGATGGTCTCCTCGCCATGATTTCGAGCGCGGGATTCAACGCGGACAATCCGCAAGTGAAAACCGACGCTGAAGCAGCCATTACCGAATGGGCGGTTGCACCCATTTTGAGAATGGTTCCCGTGGAAGGGGAAGCGGGAAAATATGTTTTGCAAATGGTTTTTACTCTGAAAAACACGGGAAACAAAGGCAGTGTAAAAATGGTGCAGGACATTCCCAAAACATTCGCCAAGAACGCGAGTGATTTCGACGCGTCCTTCCCGATGACGGTGCTGAAGGAAGACCCCCTCATTCAATTTGAAATAGGTGATTTGTTCGAAGGACAAACCATTGAAATTGTCCTCACGACAAAAGACTCGTACTCGTTCGGCGTGGCTTCATCCAAACTAGAAGCCGTGCAGGGAGTGACGCTCAACCCACCGCTATTGTTCGCGAGCGGCACCGCCAAACCCGCGGCGAACAAAGAAGGAGCATCGGATGATGGAACATCCATCATTTCTGGACTCGTTTCATTTGTGGGAAACACTGGTCCATTAGTGTTAGGGTTCCTGCTCATACTCGGACTCATCTTCGTGAGCGTGCGCGTGATTCGAAACAGCGTTCCGGCAGGGGATGAAAATCCAATCCTGCGCAGTTCATCCGGAGTACGCAACACGGGACGAACACAACACACCGTGAACGCGCCCATCCGCGGACGAAAAACCTGGTCGAGCGGAGAAGTTCGATTCGATGACTGATGGTTTTTGAAAAAAAATCCAAGTCATCGTTTTCGAATAATCATTAAAATGAAAACAACCCCCGCCGCGATGAAAAGCGGGAGCGCGTCCACGCGCACGTGAAAGAGTTTTCCCCCCACCCAGAAGAACGCGGGAATGAGCAGGAGCGCGGCGAATACTCCAAAAAGAAGGGGGTGGATGTCTTTCGCACGCATACTATTCTCAGCCCCCACGGGGCTAAAAACGATGCGGGAGCCCTTTTCGGAGAGCTGGCCATACTTGAGGTTAAAAATGATTCACCCGCGTTGAACGTATGGACGAGCAAATTTCCATCGTAGGGGCGGGGAGCGCCGGCCTTCGATTGGCACGGAAACTGGCCGAAAACGACATCCCGGTGACGGTTTTTGAAGACCATGCTGAAATAGGCATTCCCGAACACTGCTCGGGACTAATTTCTGCTCGGAACACGCAGGAATTAGGATTCGACTTGAAGAATTCGTTCACGAATAACATTTACGGCGCGAAAATTTATTCTCCGAATAACACGCAATTGCGCGTCGAATCGAAGAAACCTGTTGCATACGTGATGGACCGAAGCAAATTTGACAAGACACTCTATCAACAAGCCAAAAAAGCGGGCGCAGACATTCAACTCTCAACCAGCGTCATGAATGTGAAAGGGAACACGCTCTTCACGCAAAGCAAAGGAAAGGGGGGCGTGAAGAAAGCCGACATTATTGTGGCTGCGGACGGAGTGAATTCACGCTTGCGAAAACTCTCTGGATTTGAAAGCAAGCCCGCGGATTTTGTGCACTCGTATCAGGTTAAAGCCGCCGGAACATTTGACCCGCGCTTCGTTGAACTTTATTTTGGAACCGATTTTGCCCCGGATTTTTTTGCATGGGTTATTCCCGAAAATGAGGAGAGTGCGAAACTAGGTTTAGGCTGCCGTGTGGGAGTGAACCCGGCGCACGCGTTCAAGAAATTTTTGAAAGAAAAGCAGATTGACGTTCACATCAAGAGCGAGAACTCCTTCTTGATTCCCGCCGCGCCGCCCATCCGCGCATTAACGAAAGAAAACATGCTCCTGTTGGGAGACGCTGCGTACCAAACGAAAGCCACGACGGGCGGGGGCATTATCATGAACTGCAAGTCCGCGGACATACTCTCAACGGTGATCCACGACCACGTGCACCATCAAACGCCGCTCAACGAGTATGAGAAACGAATGGAACCCATTTTTACTGAATTAGAATTGCACCACAAAATCCACACCTTCCAGTCGCGCATGAACGATGCGCAATTGAATAAACTATTCTTGAAACTCAAGGACGCGGGAATGGAGCACTTCCTCTCGCAGCACGGGGACATGGACGAACCCTCGCGTTTCGTAAACAAAATGATTGCCCACCCTGGAATACTTTCGCTCATTCCGGAAGCGGTTAAGTTTGCGCTCACGAAATAATCAATTCACGTTTTGCGAATCCTGAAAAACGGGAAGCAGTTCATCGCGGATTTCATCATTGGCAAAATAGAAAATTGTAGGAATAGGCTTGTATCCCTTGGCCGCGCGCTCGAGTTTAATTTTCTTTATTTTTTTTCCATCAATATCATAGGGGAGCACGCCGTAATTCTGCGCTAATGAAAAAGGAATAAACGCGTCGTGCGCATCCACGTGATACCCGGTCATCGCGCCGAGCTTTCCTAATGCCACATCCACAATGCCCAAGTGCATGCTCTCCCGCGGCGCGGCAGCGTATCCTTTCTTTTCGACTTTGACAATCCCTTCTTTCGTGAGCAAGCGAATCGTGGCAATATTTTTAGGAGGATTTTTTTGTTTATCGTGTTCACTCGCTTTGTTTTCAAATGACCAAAATAGTTTTTTTTCGAGCGGAGAATAAATTATCGTTGAAAAAAATTCATGAACATCTTTTTTGGCGCGCGATAAACCAAATCCCACGGCGAATCTGTTTTTTCCATTCACAAATGAACGTGTTCCATCGATGGGGTCGCAGTGAATGATTAAACCGTTGGAGTAATCTCCCTTGAAGAAAAATTTCAAATGGGTTTCCTCTTCCCCATTGAATGCGAGACTAGTAAATTTTTTTCGAATGAGCTCGGACAAAAGCATCTCCTGAATCCCGTGGTCCATGACGGTAACGGGGGACTCGCGCAGAGTTTCGGCGACTTTAATGGTTTTATTCTGGCGCTCAATTTTACCATAGTACGGAAGAGCGAGCTCGCCCGCAAATACGGCGAATTCTTTCAACAACTCAAAGAGCTTTTTGGACTCGGGCATGGACGGAGGATGGGAGGGGCGGTATATAATTTAGACTAATTTCGGAAAAACGTCCAACCGTTTTTATACTAGTCGACTTAGTACTACTGCTACATGAACAGGATTTTTCGTACAATGGTATTTGCATTCGTTTTGTCATTTTTTGCCCTCTCCGCGTATGCGGCGTGCGGTGCAGGCGGGACGTGCGGTTCAGTTCCCACGGATGGATGCGATTTGAACAGTAGTAAAACATTTGCGCCTGGAACCTACAACTTACCTCATGGGGTGGATGTCTGTGCGACGAATGTAACATTGAACTGTAATGGAGCCACTTTTCACAATAATACGGGCGATGCCAATACGGTGGGAGTCTACACTGCTGCATTCAACACCACTATTCTCAATTGTACCATGAAAAACTATCAAACAGGTTTCCGATTCAACAATGCCCAACTATTTACGATATCTAACAGTGGCACGGTGGCCAATATGGGCACAAATAGTGTGGACATTAACAATGTTAACGGGGGAACGGTAACTGGAAACAATTTCAGCTCGAACGTCGTTGCGTTTGATTCGGATGGATTGAACATTTCGAACAATATCATGCCAAACGGCGGCATTAATATTTTTTTTCATTCCCGCTCGAACATGATTGTAGGAAATACGGCTAAATCAATCCTCCTGCGTGGAACTGCCAATACGCATGATGTGAGTGGGAATATTGTGCAAGGAAATACTCTCCAAACAATCTTTCCGTCTACGGTTATCGAAATTGAAAATGGGGGAGGAAACACTATTCAAGGAAATAACGTGTCAGGATCCAATGACTCCATCGGAATCTACGATGGGGTGAACAATAATGTTCTGTCCAATACCCTTTCAGGAGGGGCGGGCTTTGGAATCCTTACTGAAAATTCAAGCGGAACTTTTGTGTCGAATAATACCATATCAAACAAAAATTGGGGGATTGTCTCCTTCAATGGAACAGATGAAGTCACGCGTGATAACATTGTTTTCGCAAACGCCATTGGATTGTTTATCAAGAATCATTCTAACGTAGAAATCAAGAACAATGAGATTCGAAATAATCTGCTTAACCTCAAAACTGAAATCGATCCAATCAACCCGACGCGTGTGTTGGATGTTACGGATAATTATTGGGGGATGACCAACCCTTTCGGAAAGCAAGATTGCGATGATATCGATGCAAGTATTTTCGACTCCGAAGAAGGCGGGGCCGTCGTTAATTTTAGTCTCATTTTTGAACAACCTGGTGGACCCTCCGTTGACAAGTGCACACCCATTCTGCTTATCCATGGAATATACAGCGATGATACCATTTGGAATGGAATCGTCTCGGACGAACTGACGAAAGAAGGAATGCGCTACTCTACTATTGGATTCGAAAATGGTCAAGTAGGATTAGTCCCGAATAATGGTGCTATTGAAAATTATTCGCCGCAAATACACAGTGCCATTAATTCAATCCTCGCGCGCACGGGGGAAACCAACGTGGATGTTGTGGCTCACTCCATGGGAGGGCTTGCGACGCGATACTATGTGAACACGCCCCTTTACAATGACACGATTCGAAATATGATTATGCTGGGAACGCCCAACGAGGGGGCGCCGATTGCGCGAACACTTTCCGCCAAATTCATGGGATGGAAAGCCGGGAATGGAAATGACCTAGCGCGTGTGCAGATGTACCCTCATTCTCCCTTTTTGACATCGTTGAATGCTGCTCCAGCGAATCCAGAAATAACGTATCGTGCTATTGCTGGAACAGCACTGCCGAGTAATTTTCTAGTTAAACTCGCTATTTGCGCAGTGGTACCCGACTACTGTTTTTCGTACGACACAGACTCCATCGTTCCCACGCGTTCGGTCAACATCCCGCAATTGGATAAATGCTACCAAGCCGATGTTACTCACGCGGACCCATTGGGGCCGAGCTATTATACTGATGGAAGTGTCGCCACTCAACTACCTCGAATTCTAAAGGGGTTACCGCCAAATTTAGATCAATGCTCGGAGACGCTGGCGGCTTTTATTGGAGAAAACATTCAAATCGACCAAACCAGCGGTATCATTAGTGGAAACCAGGTTCAGATACCCTTTGCGAATGTATCCAACGGGAACATTATTTCCGCTTCCCTCACGTGGAAAAATGCTAATCTTCACATTGGATTAGTTTCCCCCACCGGACAAGACATTAACGTGGACAATTATCACACGATTCCCGAAGCATTTTTTGAAACAGGGACATTTGACGGGAATACTATTGAATGGATTACTATTCCTAATCCTGCAACGGGAAACTGGTCCATTAAAGTAAAAGCGGAAAATGCGGGTGCACCAGTGAATTATGATTTAACACTCTTCCGACGAATTACTGCACAAATCACTGCGAGCGCGAACAAATTCATCTACGCTCCCAACGACACCATGCTACTCACTGCACGACTATTCGACCAAGGATACCCTGTGTTTGGAGGGGGTGTTTTTACCACCGTCACTTTGCCCAATGCTCAGACGAGTAATGTGCGAATGTTTGATGACGGACTCCATAATGATTGGCGACCCAACGACGGAATATACGGCGGAGCGTTCACGAACACGACTCAAGTCGGGCCGTATATCATTGAGATGATCGCCAATGGAACCAGTGCTGGTAGCGGAGCGTTTCATTTGAAAGGAACAACCTCTGTGTTCGTAAACTAGACAAACTATTTCTTCTCCGCGCTCGCTTTCACAAACTCATGAAAGAACGGACACGGTTTATCTAAGCGAGAAGTAAGTTCAGGGTGCGCCTGCGTCGCCATGAAGAATGGGTGGTTTTGCACTTCCATAATTTGCATGATTTCGCGCTCACGTGCTTTACCGGAGAAAACAAGCCCGGCTTTTTCCAGTTGTTCAATGTACGCGGGGTTAACCTCATACCGATGGCGAAAACGCAGACGCGCAACGTTTCCAAACAAGTGCGAGGCAATCGTGTCGGGCTTTACTTCCACGTCCTGTCCTCCTAATCGCATCGTGGCGCCTTTTTGAGTAATGGTGGTTTGCTCCGGAAGCAAATCGATTACAGGATGAATGGTTTTGGGATTGATTTCCGTGGAGTTTGCGTTGGGAAGCTCGCACACGTGGCGCGCGTACTCAATCACGGCGAGCTGCATGCCGTAGCACAATCCTAAATACGGAATGCGATTCGTGCGCGCGTGCTGAATGACTGAAATTTTTCCCTCCGCGCCGCGTGAACCAAAACCGCCGGGAACGATAATGCCGTCCATTCCGCGCAGCGCGTCACTCACACTAATCTTGCCTTCCTCAATGGACGTGGTTTCAATCCAATGAACTTGGGGAACCACATTCACGTGCGCTCCCGCGTGATGCAATGCCTCAATTACACTCGCATAACTGTCCTCTAACTTCGTGTATTTTCCGCATAATGCAATATTCACTTTCTGCGGGGCGTGCTGCATATTGTTTACCAGCGTCTTCCATTTCTCTAAATTGGGCTGCGCGTTCAAGGAGAGTTTTTCGTTTAATTGTTTCAACATTCCTTCTTCATGAAAAACTAAGGGGATTTTGTACACGTTATCCACGTCCAATCCTGTTATCACAGACTCCTTGTCGATGTCCGCAAACAAGGCAATTTTTTCTCGAATACTTTCATCTAAAATTCGGGCGCAGCGGCCAATAATAATGTCGGGTTGTAACCCGCGCTGGCGCAAAATATTCACACTCTGCTGCGTGGGTTTAGATTTTTGTTCCTTCGTTCCCGCGAGGATGGGAATGTACGTGAGATGAATGTACGCGATGTTGTTTGCCCCCACATCTTTCTTCAATTGGCGGACGCTCTCCACATACAATTCGTTTTCCAAATCTCCAATCGTGCCGCCGACTTCGATTAACACGACATCCGGCTTTTCCTCATTCACCACGTGCATTATTTTTTCCTTTATGGCGTTGGTAACGTGCGGAATGTACTGCACGGTCTTTCCCAAATAATCCCCTCTGCGTTCTTTTTGTCTCACGTAATCGAAAATTTTTCCCATGGTGAGATTCCAATGCGATTTTGGAGTGACATTGAGAAACCGCTCATAGTGGCCAAAGTCCATGTCGACTTCGCCGCCATCATCTAACACAAAAACTTCTCCATGCTCAATCGGATTCATCGTGCCCGGGTCCACGTTCAAATACCCGTCCATTTTGATAGGAATGACGTTGAGTCCGGATGAAACCAAGAGGCGGCCAATGGACGCGGCGGCAATTCCTTTTCCTAATCCTGACACCACGCCGCCGGTGACGACGATGAATTTGGTTTTATTTTTGCTTGAAAGAGACTCCGGATTGTTCATAGGCATCCGGACTTGACTAACCGTTTTCTACTATTTAAGGTCAGGCGATGAAAAAGAAAAAATAGCCCCGGGGTGATTCGAACACCCGTCCCGAGAGTCAGAGTCTCGTATCCTTGACCGGGCTAGACGACAGGGCTATTTGAGCTAATTTAGACGCCTTTCGAGGGTGTCTGAACCCAATGTGCTGGGCAAAGCTTAAAACGCTACTTTTACGAGCGATTACTATTGAATACAAAGGAAGGACTTTTTCATTTTTCAGCCATACTGATTTTCGATGAGGAATACCAAAATGCGCCAATATTTCACTGACTTGTTCAATCATTTTTGCGCTGGTTGAAGCATATTGGATGCAACCTCTTCGAGTAATACTTCCATCCGAATCGAAAAGACCCTGCAATACTGCGGCTTTTAATTTTTCATTTTTCGATTCTAAAATGCGAGTAGGAATAGTTATCTTGTTTGCTTTGTAACCGTGGTGCATATCGAAAAATGAACGCCAAAACCAATGGGTCGATTTTGAACTGAAAATGGATGTCCAACAGTTTCGTTTATCCTTATAGTGTCTCGGACTAATATTGAACTCTTTTTTGACGATTTCATCATATATTTTTTGATGATTAGTGTCGTCAAATAAAATTGAAACATTCCAATTTCCTTTTTCATTAGAGCTTTCACCAGCAAGAGTTCCGTCGCCCAAAATTAGCCCGGCACAGTATGACAAGTCTTCAGAAATAGTCGTTGGGAATTTCATTTTATGAGGCGAATAAATACAACTAATTTTGAGTTCTTTTGAATCAATTTTTGATAAAATAGTTTCCTTAAAACTGGGATCACAAAACTGCATTATTTTCTCCATTTTTGACAAGGGAACTGGCGTACGTCCCATAATCCACTCTTTGAGACAAGAATTGTAATCCACTCCTAATCTTCGGGACATTTCGGTTGAGCCATACGTGGACTTGCAAATGTCCCTAACCTCATTCTCCACTCCATGAATGTATATTTCACCCTTCAACCAGTCCGTTTTAGTGTCAAAAATAGACAATTTATCCATCACTTAACAACTGTTAATCCCGACTTAGGGCTTTGGAGGCCATTCCGCCGGATAAAACGTTACATTTCGTCCATTCCCGGTCTAGTTTGGGGTTTGTTCCTAAACCTTTAAAATGATTCTTTCACCCCTTTATTTCATACCACTCTCATAGAGGTGCACTCCCACTATGCCTGATTTCAAAATCCAACACGACCGACCCAACTGTATTGGGTGCGGAGCCTGCGCGGCCGTGGCGCCAGACTATTGGGAAATGTCCCCTGTCGATGGAAAGTCGGATTTGAAGGATTCTAAACACACGAAAGAAGGCAACGACACGGTGTTAGAAGAACGTGAAATTGACCAGCCTTTGTACAATAACAACAAAGAAGCCGCGGACTCGTGCCCGGTGAACGTGATTCACTTATTTGACAAAGACGGGAAAAAAATCATCTAAATAATTATTTTTGTTTCTATTTTTTTTTTTTAATAACTCTCGTCTAGTAAAATTAGCCGAGGTGTTGCCGCGCAACACCTCCATACCGGATTCGCCCTACGGAATGGGCGATGGACAAGGGGGGATTCGAACCCCCAGCCTCTCGCATGCGAAGCGAGTGCGCTACCGTTGCGCTACTTGCCCAATGAACAATCTTCGATTAGGAGCGTTTAAAAACGGTGCAAGCCAGAGGAGCCAAACGGCCCTTTTAGACCGGCAAACCCATCTTCATGCGGAACCATTTTCGCGTGTATTGAATAGGGTGTTTGAAGAAAATTCCCACGCGGGTTTTCTCAAACGCGTGCCAGCCGAGTTTGGCAATCGTCACTATGCGAAAACCCCCTCCAACGGGAGCAACCGCTGCGATGGTGAGCCAATTTTTTTGAATATATTTTATTTTGTCGCGCGCGATGAGGATGAGCAATAAAACTTCGGCAATGAGAATGGCTTCCGCCCCGTGCACGGCCAATTCCAAAATGTGTTCGGTTTTTTCATCCACGTGAATGTAAGGGTGTCCCAAAAATGCTTCGGCGACAAAGAAAACGCAAGCAAGGGTAATGAGTTCCCAGAGGATGAAAAAAGGAGAATGTTTGCGGTGCGCGTGCGGTTGTGCGTGCGCCTCTTTGGAATGAGTTTTTTTCACTCCTTTTTTCACGTTGGCCTTTTTCATATTAAATTCAACAATCTCGTGTTTTTATGCATCCGCCTTTTCGGGTTTATTTTGACCGTTGTAAAGGATTATAAGCCTAAAACGGCTGTTTGAGGAGTATGTCTGACCATGAAAAGAAGCCGCGCGTCCATTCGGTGAAGGGTCATAAGGACCCGTTTGAGAGCATCATGGAAGGGAAGGACGATGTGATGGTGGAAGAATCGGAAGAAGAACCCCAATTAGGGGAGGTTCAGGACTTGGAAGATGATGGAAAACAACCCTCGCGCGAGAAGAATGTGCCATATGAAGAGGGTGAAGAAGATGAATCTGCGGTGGAAGATGACGCTCAACCCATGGATGATGAGGATTTGATGTTTGAGCACGGCACGCAAGAGGATGGAATTCATTCGGCTGAAGACGCGCACACGGAGCGGCCAGACATTGAACCCGTGGAGGGAGCGTCTGCGAAACAACAGTCAGGCGTGTCGCGCGAAGATATTAAGCAAAAAATCTTGTTGAAATCACGCGGACACAGTTTAGAAGACGCATCTGCTGTACTGAAACTTGAACTCTTAGAAGATGAAAAAAAGAAAGCCATTTTCATTGGACGAAAAAGAAGCGTGATGCAGAAGTCCGGATTGGACGGCGCGCTGTATGTGGGCCGCGTTCAAGACGATGAACGTTTTCGCGGACACAAGTTGTATGTGGATTCGCTGAACCCGCATGTTATTTTCACGTGCGGTTCACGCGGTTCGGGAAAATCATATTTGTTAGGAGTCCTCGCGGAAGAATTAGCATTGCACAACACGAACGTGGGAACGGTTGTCGTGGACCCCGTCGGAGTATTTTGGTCGATGAAATATCCCAATAAAGAGGAAAAAGAAGTGAAGGATTTACCCCACTATGAATTAATGCCGCAGGGATTGGAAAACATGCGCGTGTTCATTCCCGAAGGAATGCGCAGTGAAACCCCCAAATCCACGTACGATGCACTCTTTTCCATTCCCCCATCCTTGCTCACGAGTGAAGATTGGTGTTTGACATTCGGAATTGAACGATTTTCTCCAACAGGATTGCTGCTCGAAAAAGCGCTGAAAAAATTAGAAAAAGGATACAAAACCACGAGCGGAGAAGTGTTGAAAGGGAGAAAAGACGCGTACACGCTCAACGAACTGATTGCGTGTTTAGAGAATGATTCGGAATTGAATTCAAAAGAAAAAGGATACAAAACAGACAGCGTGCGCGCCCTCGTTTCGCGTTTTGAAGCCGCGAAAGGATGGGGAATTTTTTCCGATAAAGGAACTCCTTTAAGTGAAATTTCCCGCGCGGGACAACTCACGGTTATTGACACGAGTTTCCTCGACGATACGGTCACCGCGTTGGTAATTGGAATTCTCGCACGCCGCTTACTTGCGGCACGAAAGATTCAAACG
>CAZGES010000016.1:0-23517 GCA_964524375.1 uncultured archaeon | reverse complement strand
GGGGATGTTGTTCAAATTTTGGGCGTGTGAGAAGTTTCAGAATTTTCCGCCTGCACCGGTTCCGCTAATGTTTGAGTGAGTTCCACAAAGTTATCTACTGCTTGGTCGAAGAAGCTTTGTTTGAAATCAATGAGAAGTTTTCGCGCCTCTTCTGGATTGCTGAGCATGAAGAAACTTTTTCTCCCTGCGCGTTCTTTTTTGAGGACGCCCGATTCTACCAATTTGTCCAAGTGCCAACTCGTTGTTGATGGAGACAAATTTATTTCTTCTGCGATGCGTTCATTATTGGCTCGTTTCGCGTGCAGTAAAAATAGAACAATTTTTCGCGTGCTTTCATGCCGCAGCGAGGCCATCGTATTCTGTCCCGCGTGCATGTTTTCTGCATTTCCCACTTGCGGTCCGCGTACGGAATAATAGCGCACAAACTTTCCTTCTTTTTGTGTGCGAATAATGTGGTGCTTTTGCAAATAATCCAAATGGTATTGCAGGCTTCCTACTGCTAACGTGGTGCGTCGCTGGATTTCTCGGAAGTGTAAACCCGGAGAGTTTTCAATCTCCGTGTAAATCCGTTTGCGCACGTCCAATTGAAGCGCTTTTTCAAACCCTGCATCATCAGCCATGTGCTTTCACCGCTCGCTTTTCCTTGGTTGAGGGGCAAAGATAGCATACGCGATGAGTGCCAAACTGGTGAGTTCAATTACATTTTCCGCGTGGTCGGGGAAAAATGCTCCCGTGCTCACAAACAAGTCCATGACTTTCAACACCCACTTGAATGCAAACAATCCAAATGCGAGTGCGATAAACTTTACGCGCGTCGTGGGGGTGCGCTGCCAAGCGGTGAATCCTATTACTGCAATCGCGGCCGAAAATAATAGTACAATGAATCGAATCGCATAGTCAAACTGCCCCGCTTCTTCGGTGAGCCAGCGCAGGGGATTCGTGATGAGCCCCACTCCCTCGTTGGCGTGTACTACTGGCAAAATGGCCAAAAGCGCGAATAAGATAATCAATTGACTTTTCTCCATGGGGTCCACCTTCCTTCATGTATGCGTGTTTTGGAGCTTATAAAAAGAAAGGAAGGGGCGGGAGGAGAATACCGCCCTCCCAACCATTTTCGTGAGGTTTGAGGAGAATTTCTGCATTACTTTCGTTGCGTGTTTTAAAAGCAATTTTGGTGCGACGCTCAATGAGTAGTACAATGCTCCCCCTCATTGGGGCGAATTATAAAGGAAGATTTTTTCCCCATTCATTGGTATGGTTCACGCTCGCCCCCCTTCTCATGCTCAGGGCTCCCTCGAATACTTACTCCTCATCGGCGGGGCTATTTTAGTGGTGACTGTCATTGTTCTCGTTTTGTTCACGGCAGTGCTTCCGGCAGGAAATTCAATTTTGCAAAATAATTTGAACAGCGTTCCAGGTTACATTCCTCCGAGCGGAGGTCCGCTTCCTCCTCCGCCTCCTCCGTATGGGGGTCCATTGAACATGGATTGGGGCTCTACTTCCGTTCCCACTTTTGCGCAGCTCGCAGGCGGTTCTACTCAAAGCATTTCACAAGTTACCCTCACGAATAATTCAGACACTGATATCGTGCTCACGTCGCTCACTCCTTTTTTTTCCTTTTCATCCGTGCAAACCCCCTCTTCTTCTCTTCCTTCCGGGTTGAGTTCGCTTTCCATTGTTGATTCGTCTGGTGTTAGTGTGGGGAATTTTACTTCCCTGTTGAGCGGTTTACGTGTTCCTTTCCCTTCTCCTCCTACACTCGGCGCGCACGAAACGTGGACATTTATGTTCACCTTCGACGCGCCCGCGTTTCCCACTTACACCAATTTTTTCACCTATCCTGCGGAGAGTCATCATTTATTGCGCGTGCAATTTGAAGATTCCTCAAATGTGTCTCATCGCCCGGAAGAATTGCGCCGTTTTTTAGTATATGAGAAAGGATTTTCCACGAGTGGAATACTCGATGGTTTTGTTCACACGTGCGATGGCGGGCTGCCCAGCGTCGCGGGTATGGACACTTCGTTTGGAGTGATTACGGACAGGTGTGTGCAGACGGCGGGAACATGTGCGTATGTTCGCGACTTGGGCTACTCGACTATTTTTTCGTTTCCTCAACCAATTCCTTCCAGCGCCACACAATTGGATGCGCGTCTCGGGATGACACAATTAGATGTAATTGGCACGGGCGCGAGTGCTTCTTTCGCGGATGCCGACCCTTATTTTGTGGTGAAGGGTGCTCCGTCCTGCAACCCCGCACTCTTTGATAACGTGGATTCCACCCCGCCCGTTTCTCCCGCGGCGACCATCGTTCCCGTTTCCTCTTCTCCTGTTCAAAATGATATCAAGTTTTTCGATTTTGGTGGGGTTATTCTTCCCGGCGAAAGCGAGGTTTCTTTTTCACTCGCGGGGACTGATTTCAGTGCGAATTATCCCCCTTCCCCTGTTCACGAAGGTTTGCGCCAGTGGCAGAGCGGGTTCAACTCCGGCCTCTCCACCACTACTCCCTTTCTTTTAGTGCGCTACGCCCAACCCGCCTAGGGGAGTGTCATTATTATAAAGCGCGCCCGGGTGTTTTGCTTATTCAACACCGAGGTTGTACTCCTATGAATCATTCGACAAGAAAAAGAATCCCTGCTCCAAAAGGACAGGGCGCATTAGAATACTTGCTCTTAATCGGCGGCGCTGTGCTCATTGCCACGATTGTTTTGCTCATAATAATCAGTTCGACTGGATCCACGAATAATATTATCGGCGACAACCTCAACACGTTCCAGCATAAAATTTCCCTAGGACCGGGCGGTGGCGGTGGAGGCGGTTCGCTTTGTGTGGGCGGTGCTCCTGATGGTACGCGTACTGGCGCTGAAGAATGTGATACTGCCGATTTTGGCAGCGAAACATGTGCCACACAATTAGGCGCGGGTTACACGGGAAATCTTTCGTGCAATACTAACTGTCAAATTGTCACGAGCGCTTGCGTTCCTCCGGCAGCAACTGACTCAATTTATTTGCAGGCCGAATCGGGTGTGTTGGGAGCAGGTTTGCAAATAGCAACGCAGGGAGTAAATACCTTCCTTGAAACCAATGCTTCATGCAGCGCCACTCCCACGAATGAGGCCACTTACGCTATCACGCTAAACAATAGCGGCCCTCCCAACGATCAATATGCTGCGTGGGCGCGCATTCGAAGTTTAGATACGGGAACGTATTTGATTCGATTGGGCATCGACCCCACTCTCCAAGCGTTTACCTCGCCTGCAGGTCCGACTCCTGGCTTCGCGTGGTATCCACTTTCAACGGGCGCACTGACTGGCCCTTCTGGTAATCAGACGGGAAGGATACGAATACCCTGTCAAGGGAGCCCTGCCGCTGGAAATGGTTTGATGCGCGTTGATCAAATTTTGTTTACGAATGATTTTTCGTGCGACCCGAATGTGACAACGTGCTGAATACGTTTTTTTTATTAGGACGGGGAAAAAATATTCCCCTCCTTTTTCTATTTTTTTTAATTTATTTTTGATTTTAACGTCTCTTTTTTTTTCTTCACGGAGCAATCCGATTCATCGTTCGCGGAAATCCAACCGTGTCGCGGATGTGCTCGAGTTTGAACAACCATGTCGTGAGTCGGCTCAACCCTAATCCTCCGCCCGTGTGCGGCACGCTTCCGTACTTTCTCAAATCCACGTACCATTGGAAGTCTTTTTCTTTGAGTTTGGCTTCTTTCATGCGCCCAACGAGTTCCTCATACTTCCAGCATCGTTCTCCCGAGCCAATGATTTCTCCATATCCTTCCGGCGCGAGCATATCCACGCACAACACGGTTTCCGGCTTGTGGGGGTCGGGTCGGTGATAAAAGGGTTTGAGGGACGTGGGATAATGATGCACGAAGATAGGCACATCATAATCCTTCGTGATTTCCCGCTCGTGCGCTTCTTGCAAGTCATCCCCCCACTTGATTTCGGGGAATTTTTTGCGCGCAACCTCAAACACTTCATCATACGTGAAGCGTTTGAATTTGTTTTTCACAACCTTTTCCAATGCTTCCGGTTTTCGTCCGAAGTATTCAAGCTGCGCCGGAGCTTTGTCCAACACATACTTCGCCACGTGCTTAATCATTCGCTCTTCCCACTCCATCAAGTCGTCCAATCCTGAAAAAGCGGTTTCCCATTCCGCGTGCCAGAATTCCGTTAAATGTCTTCGTGTGCGGGAAGGTTCGGCTCGAAAAGATGGTGCAACCGTGTAGACTTTTTCCAACGCCGCGGCATACACTTCCAAATAAAATTGGGAAGATTGTGTGAGGTTGACTTTTTTGCCGAAATATTCCACATCAAACAATTCGTTTCCTCCCTCCACGGCGCCGGAAACAAACATGGGGCATTGTACTTCCAAGTATCCGTCCTTTTTGCAAAAATCATGGAATGCTTCAAATACGGTCGCGCTTGCACGTATTCCTTGCTGCATCTTAGTTGAACGAATCCACAAGTGTCGTACGTCCAACAGGAAGTCTTCACTCAAGTCTTTTCCAATGGGGAATTCATCCCCCGAATGCAACACGTTAACGTGCGTCACTTGGATTTCTTTTCCACCCGGAGCGCGTTCGTCTTCTTTAATCGTTCCATCGATTTCCACCGAACTCTCCACGAGGGCTTTTCGTGCGTGTTCGTATTGTTTCTTGTCTTTAATATTTTCACTTGACAAGACGGCTTGCATTTCCCCTGAACCGTCGCGCATCAACCAAATAAGCGTTCCCTTGAAATCGCGCTTGCGCTTGACCCATCCTTTGATGTGGGCTTTGTCCACTTTTTTGGTTAAAATTTCTCCAATCATTTTTCGTTCCATGTGTGTCATCCCCAGATAGTAGTTTGTACGTTTATTCTCATTAAAAAATAGGCCTTCTTTTCCACCTCTCACGGGCAGAATAAAGGGTCACGTGGAGCGTCGATTGGAGTTGATGCGTACAAGTAAAACCGCTGCAGAACCTGCATGCTTGAATCCGAGTAAGGTACGCATCTTCACGTAAAACGTCTTTTCTCGTTAAAAAGCCATCTCTGCGGTTTCCAAATTACGGCGTCAGCCTGTCTGGATCGCGCGGCAGGAGGATGGCTTCTTTCACGTTTTCTAAATTAAGCATCTGCTTGACAATTCGGTCCAATCCCAATCCAACGCCGCCGTGCGGGGGTGCTCCGTAGCGGAAAATGTCGCGATAAAAGGTCATTTTGGTGAAGTCAATTCCTTTCTCCGCACATTGCGCTTCCAGCACGCTCAACCGGTGTTCGCGCTGCGCTCCCGTGCCAATTTCCACTCCCTTGTACACTAGGTCAAATGATTTAGTGGATGTTTTATCCTTCTCCGGTCGCATATGGTAGAACGGTCTTTTTTGCCAAGGGTAATCGAGCATGAAGACAAAATCCGACTTGTATGTTTCCTTCACATACTCGCCAATCATTTTTTCTCCTTCCGCGTCTAAATCATCGTCTTCGGGAATAATCTTTCCCTTCTTCGCGAGAATCTTTCGTGCTTCATGTAAGGAGAGTTTGGGAATTTCGTGTGGCACGTCGATGGTTATTCCAAGTTTGTCCAACTCCGGCGCGCATTCCGTTTTCACCGCGCTCAACAAAAAATGAAAATATTTCTCAATTACGGCCATCACGTCATTTTCGCTTTCGATGAATCCCATTTCGAAGTCGATTCCCGTGAATTCAGTGAGATGTCGCGTCGTGTGGGATTTTTCTGCGCGGAAAATAGGTTCAATCGAATATACTTTTTCTAATCCCCCCACGACAAACATTTGTTTGTAAATCTGAGGGCTTTGCGCCAATGAAGCAACTTTTCCAAAGTAGGGGAGTTTGAATTCTTCGGCTCCCGATTCAACACCGGCGGCCGTTAATTTTGGAGTTTGAATATTCACAAACGCTTCTTTTTCAAAAAACTCCACGGTCTTGGCGAAAATTTTGCTTCGAATCGTGAAAATGTTTTTCACGCGCTCGCGTCGAACATCCATGAAGCGATAATCCAATCGTTTATCCATCCCTGTTGTGGTTTCGTTCATCAAATCCACGGGCAGAGGTTGCTCAGACTCATTCAGAATGGTAATCGCCGTGGCTTCCAATTCTATTTCTCCCGTGGGCATTTCCGCTCGCACTTGATTCGCCGGGCGCGCATTAACTTTCCCCTGAATACGGACGACCGTTTCGGGTTTGAGCATGGCTTTGTGGGCGGCGGTCAAATCCTTGTTTACAAACGCTTGCGTGATTCCTGTGCGGTCGCGGATGAGAATAAAGGATATTTTTCCGGTCTCGCGGAACGTGTCCACCCACCCCTCAAGAGTGACCACGTGTCCCGTGTGGGCTTTTCGCAGTTCTCCGCAGGTGTGGGTGCGTATCATACGCATGAGAATGCCAGATAACCTATTTTAAGGCATCTCTGCGGGCGAAAAGGGATAGGAATGAGAAAATAGTGGCTGGCAGTTTTTGATCAAACTTTTTTCTAAAAAGTTTGGTGGTGAGATTTCCCACCCGACTTCCCCAAAAGGGTTAATCGGGCAGGAAACCCCCTCCACAAGTGTAATCTGTGATATTCCGTCTGGGTCCTTGCGGAGCAAGTGACCCTTACTCCGAACGACCATATGGAATTTGGTCAAACACTGCAGTACGAATACCCGCAGTCCATGCATGTCGCGCACCCTTCTTGCATGTGGAGTTTGTTTCCCCCGCACTTGGTGCACTTCTTGGTTTCTCCTTTGCTCAAGTCATGTTTCGTGGCTTGCATGACTTTCGCTTTGAAATCATCTTCCACTTGCTTATTTGATTTTCCTTCCACGTTCAAGTTCAACACTTGGTTTTCAAATCCTTTGCTTCCGTCCCTGTAAATCGTCACGCCTTTGCATCCTAACTTGTATGCGAGCGTGTACACTTCTCTCACATCGTCAACGCTTGCGGTGTGCGAAAAGTTTACCGTTTTGGAAATGGCATTGTCGGTGTATTTTTGCCACGCGGCTTGCATTCGAATATGCCAATACGGAGAAATGTCGTGTGCGCACACGAATGTTTGGCGCAAATCTTCAGGAATTTCTTCGCAATGCGCAGCGGTTCCTTCGCGGGCGATCTTTTCCATGAGTTCTTCGGAATAGACGCCGCGTTTGATGGCGGCTTCTTTGAAAATCTCGTTTACGTATAACAATTCTTGTCCGTCCATCACGCGTTTTACGAATGAAATCGCAAACAAGGGTTCCACGCCGCTTGAACAGTCGGCAATCATGGATATGGTTCCCGTGGGGGCAATGGTTATGCGTGCGCAATTGCGAAACGTCGGTCCTTCCGGCGTGTCGTAGGTGCTTCCTTTGATGTGGGGGAACGTTCCCTTTTCTCTTCCTAACTCTTGTGACATCGCATCCGCTTCGTCGCGAATGAATTTGGCCATTTTTTCGGCAAACTCACAACCTTCTTCGGAGTTGTACGGAATCCCGAGTTTGAATAGCATGTCAGCCCATCCCATGACTCCCAACCCGATGCGGCGGTTGCCTTTATTCATGCGTTCAATTTGCGGGATGACATACTTGTTCATGTCAATCGTGTTGTCTAAGAACCTTGTTACCGTTCGAATCGTTTCACGCAAGCGAGGCCAATCGACTTGGTTTTCATTCGTCAAGTATTTGGCTAAATTAATCGAGCCGAGGTTGCATGAATCGTACGGCCCTAACGGTTGTTCTCCGCACGGGTTCGTGGCTTCAATTTCATAGATGTGTGGAATTGTATTATCGCGATTAATTCGGTCGATGAAAACAATTCCCGGGTCGCCGGACTTCCACGCGCTGGTAACGAGTTCATCAAATAATAATTTGGCATTTTCTCTTCGCACCACTTGCTTGTTGTGCGGGTCAATGAGTTCAAACTCTTCTCCTTTCTCCGCGGCTTCAATGAATTTTTCGGTTAATGCTACTGAAATGTTGAAGTTGTTTATTTTGGTGATGTCATCCTTGCAATGAATGAACTCATGAATGTCCGGGTGGTCCACTCTCAGGATGCCCATGTTTGCGCCGCGTCTCTTTCCGCCTTGTTTGATGACTTCCGTGGAGGCGTTGTACACGCTCATGAATCCAATCGGTCCGGTGGCCACTCCTTTCGTTGAGCGTACGAGGCTTCCCTTTGGTCGTAAGCGTGAGAATGAAAATCCCGTTCCTCCTCCGGATTGGTGAATTAATGCTTGATGCTTCATTGTCTCGTAAATTCCTTCAATGGAATCTTCCACCGGCAACACAAAGCACGCGGACAGTTGTTGGATGTCCGTGCCCGCGTTCATTAACGTGGGAGTGTTGGGCATGAATTCCATGTTTTCCATTAACACCGCAAACTTGTTGGTCCAATGTTGCACGTCTTCGTCGGTTCCCCCGTATTGCAGTTCCGCTTGCGCAATGTTTCCCGCGACGCGCTTCCATAATTGTTCAGGCGTTTCTTTGACTTTTCCATTTTCATCTTTTAACAAGTAGCGTTCTTTCAACACTCGAAGCTGGTTGATTCCCACTTTCGTGTCCACGTTCATTCCCAACATGGTGTATTTGACTTCGCGTTCTTCCGTGCGTTTTTGCCTATACAAGATGTACGCTTTCGCCGCTTTGGTTTCCCCCGCTCTCATCATTTCTTCTTCCACCACATCCTGAATATGTTCTACCGTGGGGATGGAATTCTCGGGGGTGGTTAATTTTTCTTGAGATAATCGTTCAATCACTTTGTCCGAAATCTTGAGGGCGGCGGTTTCATTATCCTTTCCTGTGGCATGAATGGCTTTGGCTATTGCAATTGTGACTTTGTCCTGGTTGAATGGCACAATCGCGCCGTTTCGCTTCTTAATGTTTGGAATCAGGGTTTGGATTTGCGTTTCATTCATGCTAGGACCACCTTTTCTTTTTTTATTATCGATTCGGACGTCTCAAGAGTATGATTTCAATAGGGGTCTCGAATTTTTTTCAAGACCGCGGTTTTAGGAGCGTATTCTAGATTATGCGGGAGTATTAAAACGTATTTTCTACTCTCGAAATTCTCCCACCATTTGCCAAATACGACAGTTTCCCCCGCATTGTAGGACGGTGATTTTTTCCGTTCAACGGACGGCATTTTAAGCCCTGGTTCACGTGAATTTTCTATGACTGTTTTTTCCGCCCGGCTAATGGAGCGCTATAAGGAATTGCTTCCCCAAAAGGAGGATTTTGACGCCTTCGTTTCAGTTTCAAAAACGCGCAATCCTAAAACGATTCGCACCAACACTCTCAAAGCCACTGACGAATGGATTGCCTCCCGTCTCACTGCGAGAAATATTCAATTTGAAAAACACCCGCACGTTCCGCATCTTTTCACGCTCCACAACCTTTCCTTCTTGCTTGGAGCGATGTGGGAAACCCAAATGGGTTTTTGGCAGCCGCAGGAAACGGCCTCGCAACTCCCGCCTCTTCTCTTGCACGCCCAACCTGGAGAGCGTGTCTTAGACATGGCCGCGGCTCCCGGGAATAAAACGATTCAACTTGCCTCCGCGATGAAAAACGAAGGCGTATTAGTCGCGTGCGAGCCCAACAAAGAGCGTGCGAAAGCCCTTCGATTCGTCCTCGGAAAAGCCGGCGTATTGAACGCAGGAGTGGCGTTGCAAGATGCGCTCACACTCCCAGAAACGATGAAATTTGACAAAATCCTCTTGGATGCCCCATGTTCGGGAGAAGGCCTCTTGCGGAAAAAGCCCCAAACCCTCAAGTCGTGGTCCGAAAAATACGTTCAGCACAAAGCCCAATTGCAAGTAAAGCTCGCCCTCAAGGCCGCCGATTTGTTAAAAGAAGGGGGGAGCATGGTTTACAGCGTCTGCACCCTCTCTCCAGAGGAATGCGAGGGCGTCCTTACGACGTTATTGCACGAAAGACCGAACATGAAAATCGTCTCGACGGAGCTTCCGGGAAAGATAGGTCGACCCGGCTTGTCTTCGTTTCGAAATCGTACTTTTTCTCCTGGAATGGAACACACGCGAAGACTGTACCCGCAGGACCACAACACCCAATCCTTCTTCATCGCCAAACTCGTCAAAGGACGTGACCAAAAATGAAAATCCCTTTTTGCACGCCCGCGCAGGCCAAGCGCTACACGGATTATTTGACATCGCGATATGGCATTCCGCTCAGCGAGATGAAAAAATGGTCTTGGATTCAACATAAGGAAAACGTCTTTGTGGTTGATTCCTCTTGGGTGCCCTTCGCCTCCAATGCAACTTCGGGTTTGAACATCTTCTCTTTAGGCTTGCAAGTTTTTTCCAATGGAAAAACATTTGCCCCCACGTCAAACTTCATCACCTTGTTTGGAGAACACATCAAACAAAACATCATTGAACTTCCCGAAACAAAATTAATGTCCTTGTTCGGCCGCACGCACGTAACCATCGAGAATGCAAAACCCATTCGCATTCTCTCCGATGGTTGGGTCGCCGTGAGTTTGAGTGGAAAAATCATTGCCTCTGGCGAGTTGAAAGGAAAGCATTTAATCCCCAATCTTCCCGGTTCTTCTCATGGTAGTGAAAGCGAAAAAGAATAAATCACGCTCAACGAGGCGAGACCATCCCTTTTGGCTCGTGTTAGATGTTCACGGCGTTCTCGTTCCAAACTCCGAGCGGTGGATTCTCTCCCGCCTCGCCAAAGAATTGCATCTTTCACGGATTGACATTTATTTGCGCTGGCTGCTCAACCTGCGCGACGCTCAACTGGGGAAAATGGCTGCTAAAAAATTTTACGAACATGTGTTTGACCAAAAAATTTCGGATGCGGTATTCCGCCGCACCATCATGCACTTGTATGCGTCGCGCGGAATGTTTTCTCCTTCCGTTACACGTGAACTGCAGCGCTTGAAAAAAGCGGGGTGGAAACTCGCCGTGCTTTCGGACATGAACACCGCCCAGGCGGAGTTTCATCGAGCGCGAAAAAATTTGGCACTATTCGATGAAGTAAGTTTGTCCTGCGAAACCGGTTTGATGAAACCGTTTCCCAGCGCATTCTCCGCGCTTGAAAAGCGTTTGCACACGCGCAAGGACCACATTGTCTTCTGCGATGATTTGTGGATGAACACGTTCATGGCCTCGCTGCACGGATGGCGCGCGGTGACTGTCAAAGGACAAGTTTCCCTTGCGCGTTTTTTGAAAGACCTCGGCTGAAACTATTTTTTTTATTTTTTCGTTGCGTGCTTTTCTATAATACTTTTCATTTTTTCGCGTTGAGCATCATTCGGCTTTTCTATTTGCTCGTTCATTTTCCAGTATTTGTTTTGATGATATGCCAATGGTTGTTGTTCCGTTGCGCGTGCGTCCAAAACTTTTCCGAGGAAGAGTGTTTTATCCCCCGCTTCAATGGTTTGAATTACCTCCACTTCCGCCTGCAACGCCGCCCCTTCCACGAGCGGGAGTTTTGTTTTTTCACCGAGTGAAAATGTTGCTCCCATTTCTTTCAGCGCGTCAATTTTATTCACATTTTTTCCTGAGCTTCCTCCGGCGATGGATGAAATCCAGTTTTGGTTTTCGGCAGCGATGCTCACGCCAAACTTTTTGGTTTTCAAAATGTTTTCCGCCGTTGCTTTCGTGTGTCCCACTGAAATCAAAATGTGTGCGGGTGAATACGAAACTAAATACGTCCACTCCGCTGCCATGATGTTTTTTCCATGCGGCCCATCGCTTGTAATGAGTCCCACATTCGTGATGAATTTTTGATGATAGTTGCTTCCCCAGGGGAAATCCATAGTGATACCTCTTGTTATCGAATATACGATATATCGGACATACGATATTAAATAGGTGTCGATAAGTGTCAAAATAAATCCCAAAAGAAATAGAATTGCGAAGTGCACCGGGGAGGATTTGAACCTCCGACCTCCCGATTATCAGTCGGGTGCTCTACCAGGCTAAGCTACCAGTGCAACAACCGCATTATCGGTTGGCGCTAACGGACTACGTCGCGGGATTGCGAAGCAATTTTCGCGAGCCTTTTTCTAAAAGGCTCTTCGTCAATCCCGCAGTAGGCCTTTGTTGCCAACGTTTACGGCTCCAAGAAATCGGCTTCCTAATGCTTTTAAAGGCAATCCAAGCGACGGGCTAAAAGGGATTGCCGTGCGTGTAATCGTATGAAATACACCTACGCGGGATTGAAATTGTCATCCCCCGCCGTCTTAGCCCCTATGTCGGGCGTGTCCACCCTTCCCTTCCGCCTTCTTTGCCAAGAGCTCGGAGCCGGAATGACCTTCACCGAATTTGCATCTGCGATTGCCATTGCCCGAAATGTAGAGGGGAAGAAAGTGAGCAACAATAAAGTCTTTGACCGGGTAAAAACAGTCAAAGAAGAACACCCGTGCGGCGTGCAATTATTCGCGCCCAATGAAAAGGATTTGGCAACGGCTATCGAATTTGTCGAAAAAGACTTTGATTTAGTAGACATCAATTTCGGCTGTCCTTCCCCCAAAATTACCGGCGGCGGTTGCGGGGCGTATTTGTTGAAAACCCCCGAGAAAATGATTTCATTAATTGAAGCCGCCGTGTCCATTTCCAAAAAACCCGTCACGTGCAAGTTGAGAATGGGTTGGGACAAACCCGTGCTGCATGAGTTTGTAAAAAAAATTGAAAACGCGGGAGTAAAAGGAATTGCCGTGCATGCGCGCACCGCCCAACAAGGATATAGTGGCGTGGCCGATTGGGATTACATCAAAAAAATCAAAGGGCTCCTCTCGATTCCCGTCATTGGAAACGGCGACGTGAAAAATGCGGAAGAAGTGTTGGATAAAATCGAAAACAACTATTGCGATCTGGTCATGATTGGCCGCGCCGCGTGGAATCATCCGAGTATTTTTTCGGAAGTGGCGGGAAGGGAAATCCCCCCGCGCAGCGAGATGTTGAAAAAGTATTTCGCGTGGTGCCAAAAGTATCCCGGTTCCGATTTGTCGGATATTAAAGCCCAAGTTTCCGGAATGTTTTCCGGTTTAAATGGCGCCAAGCGTTTGCGTGTCGAGATGATGCAGGCAAAGGATTTAGAGCACGTTATGCGTATTGCTAGTGAGGCCTGATGGGCAGCGTTGAAGTAGGGGGATTTAGTATGAATGAAGAACAGCGCCAGACGATGGGCACGTACAATGGAAGTAGTGCATTCTACTCAAAGAAGTACAAAGAGAGTTTTGATAAGTTAGGGGAAGGAGACGCCAAGCGATTTATCTCCGAATTGAAAGGAAATAAAGTGTTGGACGCGGGGTGCGGTCCTGGGCATTTTTTAGAATTTTTTAGAGAAAACAACGTGGATGCACTCGGCATCGACCTTTCGGATGGGTTTCTCCAGATATGCGGTTCGAAGGGATTGAATGTGCGAAAAATGGATATGGAAAATCCTATTCTTTACCCCCATTCATTCGACGGGATTTTTTCGAACATGTCTTTGTTGCACATTCCCCGCGAACGCGTTCCTGCGTTGCTGGATACGTGGGCGCGTCTCCTTAAAACGAATGGACTTCTTTACATTTCTGTAAAAGAAGGAGACCAGCAAGGGATGGAAGTGGATGAAGAAAACCCTCCCCATCTGCGCTGGATGACTCATTTTATGGATGCTGAAATAAAATCGTTTGCCGCAAAGAAATTTCATGTCATTTGGGACGAACGATTGGTGCTGCCGAGCGGGAAGGCTCGTCTCAAGTATTTGTTTCGACTCAAACCGTCTGCAAAGCCGTTGTTTCAAAATCGTTGATTCAATTGTTTTTACAAATCAAATCCGATGAGGAGCGTGGCCTCATCCCCTTCAATTCGTACGCGTTTGGCTAAATATTCGTGAACTTTCAACCCGGGCGAGGATGATACAACGTGTTTAGCAGGAACTTCTGGAAACACAACCGGGGGAAAAACAATCTCTCCATTTTCGTGGCGCACAATGCTTTGCGTGGGTTCTCTCCAATTAGAATCGTGCACCGCGCACACGCAGTATGCTCGCTTCACGGCTTCGCGTACTCCTAAATTATTGGCATCCTCGTTTGAAAGAATGAATTTTTTCTCCTCGGTTGACAATACACACAAGCGTGTGATTCCCTGCAAGTGGCGCAGTCCATTGAGAATGTGTTTGATTTCTTTAGGCTCGTCCATGCAATAGTATGCGTCCCTAAATCTTATAATCCCCTTTCTGCAGTAGTTTTCGTCAATTTTTCATCTTTTGCAGGGTGCGCAGTTTTGTTCGCAGCACGTTAAACCCGCTCTGCCACGATTGCTTCTTCCACGGGTCAAACCCTATTTCGAGGAGCATTTTTTCCGGGTCCTTGCTTCCTCCGTAGGATAAAAATTTCTCATACCGCGGAACGAAGTCCTTTCCTTCTAATTGGTACATTTCCCACAATGCGGTGACTAAGAGTTGGCCGAATGAGTATGCGTACACGTAAAACGGCGACTCAAAAATGTGCGGAATCATCAACCATTCGTACGATGCCTCAATGGGAATGTCCATTTTCTTACCGAATTGCGTGCGCAAATTTTCATAATATAATTCGTTCAATTCCGTCACGCTCTTTCCCTCTCGTACAGCATCAAATGCGTCTATTTCAAATTTGCAGAAGAAGGCTTGGCGCTGAATGGACGCGTACGCTTCATCCAATTGCCTCGCGAGGAGGTATTTTTGCATAATTGTGTGGCCGTTTTCGCGGATGAGCTTGTCCGCGAGGAGCATTTCTCCAAATGTAGAAGCGGTTTCCGCTAATGGCAAACCCGCTTGCTGAACGAAAATAGAATGATGTCCCGTCACGTGGTCGTGGACCGCGTGCCCCAATTCATGTGCCAGCGTAAACACATCATGCAGCTTTCCATTCCAATTCGTGAGCACAAACGCTGTCTCGTTGGGAGTGGCGTTGGCGCAGAATGCTCCCCCGCGTTTTCCTTTTCTGACTTGGGCGTCCATTCGTTTCTCAACAAGGACACGGTTCGCTTCGTTTTTGAATCGCGGGGAAAAATCCTCGTACGCGGACATGACTTTTTGATACCCTTCTTTGAATGTGTATTTCTTATTCGGGTGCGGCAAGGGTGCATACGTATGGTAGCGCGAAAAAGGTACTTTAATCGTTTTCATTTTCCATTCCATATATTCTTGGAAAATGTCCGTGTTCTGTTCGCACACGCGCAAAAAGTTCCTCACCATTTCATCGTCTAAATTGTTGGCTTTGTTGCGCACGGAAATGGGAGAATCGTATTTGCGCAGCGTGACATGTTCATTCCAGTAGTTGTGCGCCAAATCCACGTAGATTTCTCCCAGTTCACCTGCGTGCTCGCCGAATTTTTTCCATAATAGCTTGTACGCTTTCACCCTATCATGGGGGTTTTTTCCGTGAATGTGCGGGCGCAATTCCTCTTCGGAGATTTGAATCGTTGAGCGCCCTTTTTTCCAGGGGAATGTGTATCCGCTCGTGGAGATTTCATAGAGTTTAACGAGCGCATCGCTTCCGTTGGCGTCTTTGAGGTTGATTATCTGCTCTTCCTTTTCCGAGAGCAAGTGTTTGCGATATTTTCTCATTTCGTTTAACGCGTACGCATGTTCCTTGTTTCGCGGCGCAAGTTTGCGTGCCGTTTCTTCATCTAAATTTTTCCACCATAATCCAAAATAGAGGGTTTGATTCCCCATGTGCGTGAAAAATTGCGTGAGTCTGTTTTGCAGCGCTTTCGCTTCCTCATCCTGCGTGTTTTGCGCGAATTTTAACATGGAATACGTTCCCATCTTGTGGGAGATGAGTGCCATTTCTTCATTTTCGCGCATGGCCTGCTCAACTAACTCGCGTGTGGGTTTTTTTTCGAGTTTTTTTCGGTATTGAAGAAAGTGTGCGGTGCGTTTCTTGATATCATTCAAGTCTTTTTGCAGCGCCTTCTCATCCGCGTATAATTGTTTCAAATTCCACACGGGAATGGTTTCATGTGACGTTTCGGGCATTCAAACTGAATTAATTTCGGGGTTAAAAACCCGCCATTGCCCGTGAGAGGGAGCGTGAAGCCATTACTTGTTTTCGTTCGCCGAGCCGTTCTGCTGTCTCCAGAACGCGTAGTATAGTCCTTTCTTTCGAACGAGTTGAGCGTGCGTGCCTTCTTCCACCACGCGTCCCTTTTCCAATACCAAAATGCGGTCCGCGTGGGCAATCGTTGAGAGTCGGTGCGCGATGAGCACGCACATGACATGAGGCCGGCTTTCTTTGATGCGCTGAATCGTTTCCGTGATGGAATGTTCAGTAATGGAGTCCAATGCGGACGTGGCTTCGTCAAAAATCAACACGTCTGGGTTTCTCAACAAGGCGCGTGCAATCGCGAGGCGCTGCTTTTCTCCTCCCGAAAGTTTGATTCCGCCTTCGCCAATTTTGTTATCCAGTCCCTTTTCGCCGCGCTGAATCAAATGTTGTGCGTTCGCGTGCGTTAGAGCGGCAATGCACTCTTCTTCACTTGCACGCGGATTCACAAAAAGCAAATTTTCGCGCAGCGTGCCTGCGAATAATTGCGTCTCTTGAGAAACCATTCCAATGCGTGTGCGCACGGCTTCCGAATCCAGGCGCTTCATGTCCGTTCCATTGATGCGGATCGTTCCTTTCGTGGGCGCGTACAAGCCCGTGAGTAATTTTACGAGGGTAGACTTCCCGCTCCCGGACGAACCCACAAATGCAACCGTTTCTCCGGCATGAATGTCGATGGAAATGTCTTTTACGGAAGGAACGTCGGTCGAAGAATATGTGAATGAAACGTCTTCGTACGTTACTTGCGTAATTTTTTCCAATGCAACAGGTTTCTTGGGCTTGGCTTGCGGAGGAAGGGCGAGAATTTCTTCCAGTGCGTCCAAACTCGCGCGTGCTTCTTGGTAGCGTTGGGCCACTACCCCAAATTCGGCAAGGGGGCCGAAGATGAAGAATGAATAGAACAAGAGCGAAAAAAGCGCTCCGAGCGTGATTTCTTGTTGGAACACGAGCCAGAGCATGAGTCCTAACAAACCCGTGCGGAGGGCGTTGATGAGTGTGCCCTGCACGAATGCGAGGGTGCGTACGAGTCGAACTTTTTTCAATTCCAATCCTAAAATTTTGTCATTGACATTATTTAATCGATTAATTTCTTGGTTTTCCAGCCCCATGCTTTTGACTAGTTCAACGTTTCGAATCGTTTCCGTGGTGCTTCCGGCTAATTCCGCGGTTTCAGAAACAATGGCTTTTTGCGCTGCTTTGATTCGCGTAGAAAGTACGAACGTAATGGTCCCCAGCAAAGGAATCATGACCACGTACGCGGTTCCTATGGCCCAGTGCGTCAAGAATGCGTACACGAGAACGAATACAATTCCCACCAAGGAGAAAAATAATACCCCAATCGAACTCTCAATGAATCCTTGCAAATCGGTTCGTGCTTTTTGCAATTTTTGGAGAATTTCTCCCGAGCGCCGGTCTTCAAAAACAGAATACGGAAGGGAAAACGTGTGTTGCACGGACGCGGAATACATTTCGGTTCCCACTCTCTGAGTAATGACATTCGTGTAATAATCTTGAAACGTTTTCGCCGTGCGGGAAACGAATGCGACTCCCATCGCGGCGAGGAGAAGCATAACCACTCCCGAGAGAAATTGTTCAGTTGAGAGTTCCGTGACTTTCGTCGCGTAATCATCAATGATGAATCGGAAAATCAGCGGGTCCATTAAGGAGAAAAGCTGGTTTACCGCTGCGAGAACCATTGCTAGGGCAATCGTGCGTTTGTGTGTGCGCAGGAACTTCCATCCGGGAATAACAACCATGTATCTATCGGGCGTCCGACACCTTTTTATTTATCCCCTTGGCGGAATGCTTTGGCATGATAATTGCACCAAAATTGCTTTTTAATGCTGGGAAGTTCATTCAAAATGGTTTCTCCTCTTTCATCTATTTTTCAAGAGTTTCGTCCCTGGGGAAATTTTTCCCAGTACACACACAACCAGATTTCTACGGTGAAAATCATTGAAATTAATGCGGGCGGAATATTGAGCCTGCAGCTTCACCATTTGCGGGATGAGTTGTGGATTCCATTAGATGAGGGGATTGTGGCCGAAATAGGCGGGCAGAAAATTCACGCGGAGGTGGGAAAACCGTTGTTTGTGCCCAAAGAAACGAAACACCGTTTGAGTGCGGAGAAAAAATCCCGCGTGCTCGAAATTGCATTTGGTAATTTTGACGAGAATGACATTGTGCGTTTTGATGATAAATACGGTCGAAAATGATTCTCATAAATACTCGAAATTGGTTTCTTTGAGATGCCCTTCTTCGTGTACTTGTTGAATTGTTCTGACGGAAAACTCTATTGCGGGTACACGAATGATGTGGGAAAAAGAGTGAAGGCGCATAACGCGGGAAAAGCGAGTAAATTTACTCGTTCGCGTCTGCCCGTGCGTTTGGTTTACGTTGAAAAATTCGATTCAAAATCGCGTGCCATGCGTCGCGAGGCGAAAATCAAAACCCTTACGCGAAAAATGAAGTTAGAGTTAATTAAAAATAAAAGTTGAAATTATTTATCGGAATCTTTTTTCGCGTGTTTCAAACCAAAGTGTTTGACTATTTTGAATTCTTGGTCGCCGTACTTGTCTCCCATTCCACTTTTCACGCCGGGTTTTCCATATGGTTTCTTTCCGTAGGGTTTGGCGCTAAATGGTTTGCTTCCGTACGGTTTCTTCCCATACGAGTCGTGTTTCTCAAAGGGTTTGCGGTTCCCAAATGAGGGTTTTCGAGAGTGGTCGCGGTTTCCAAATGGTTGTCCCGCGGCTTCTTGTTGTGAAAACGATTTTCTCGACTGACCATGGCTGCGCGGGGGGAAACTCCCTGGCTTTCCGTGATGATGAGGTGCGTGGCCGTTCGTGTTTCCATGCTCCTGGTGCGATTTTCCTTTTCCGGGAGAATATGCCACGGATGCAAATTCAGGCAAGGGCAATTCCACGATGTTGTGCGATTTGTCGCGTACAATCGAGCGGAAATAATCATAGTCGGGCGGCGCGAGGAGCGAGATTATTTTTCCGGCTTCTCCCGCGCGTGCGGTTCTTCCCGAACGGTGAATGTAATCCGCGGGGGTGCGGGAAATGTCATAATTGATAATATGAGACACATTCTTGATGTCTAATCCGCGCGCGGCCACATCGCTCGCCACTAAAACGTGGAAGCGTCCTGAATGAAAATCTTGAAGCGTGCGTTTGCGCTGGTTTTGCGAGAGTCCGCCGTGAATCGCTTCGGCTTTGATTCCGTTCGCATTCAAATTGCGTTCCACTTTGTCCACGTTTCGTCGGGTGCCGCAGAAAATAATTGCAAGAGGAGGTTTTTCCGTGTTGAGAACGTGCATGAGCAATCCAAATTTTTGGTCGGCTTTCTTATCCAAATCATAGTAGATTTGTTCGAGCTTTCCTTTATCCACGTGCGTCTGTGCTTTCACGAGTTGAGGGTGCTTCATATGTTGAGATGCAATTTGCTGAATCTCGTGCGAAAAAGTGGCGGAGAACAAAAGTGTTTGTCGCTGCGCGGGAATCAATCGGATGATTTTTTTCATGTCCTGAATAAATCCCATATCTAACATTCGGTCGGCTTCATCTAAGACGAGCGTGTGAATCGCATTCAAGCGTAGCGTGCCGCGTTCAATGTGGTCTAATACGCGTCCGGGTGTTCCCACTACTATGTCCGTTCGGCGCAAATGTTGGATTTGCATTCCCATTGCGGCGCCGCCATACACGGCAGTCACTGACATGCGTTTGTGTTTGGAAAACTTTCGCATTTCCTGCATGACTTGTTCGCACAATTCGCGTGTGGGAACTAGAATCAGCGCTTGCACTACGCCGGTGGGGCGTATTTTTTCCACGATAGGCAAACCAAACGCAGCCGTCTTTCCGCTTCCCGTGTGAGATTGTCCCATCACGTCTTTTCCGGCGAGAATGAGTGGTATTGCCATTTCTTGAATGGGCGTCCACGTCGTGTAACCGAGTTCTTTCACCGCTTGCTGTACGGGTTGGGAGAATGTGAAGGGGGTTAATTCAACCGGAGCTTCTGCGACCGGGGCTTCTTCTTTGACGTGAGGAGAATGGTATTCTCGTTTCACGTGCGCGTTTTCGTGTTTACTGTGCATACTACTACTCGGGTTCGTTTGGTTTATATACTCGTTCAAACTTTTGCGAAAAGTTTGATCAAAAGCCTATGTGGGGATTTGAAAATCCCCAATAATAGTCCACCAATCGACCATATGGAATTTGGTCATGGACAATTCGGGCATGGCGAGCATATAGCCCCACTGCGATTCGAACGCAGGTCCTCGGGTCCAAAGCCCGATATCCTTGACCACTAGACGATGGGGCTATCTAGCGTATTTCACTAGGAAAAGGCTAAGCAAGCCTTTTAAGCGTCCCGCCCGCGTTGAGAATGTATGAAACTCTCCCTCTCCTTAGTTGCCGGGCTCTTGGTCACTGCATTTGTTTTAGGCACCGGAACAGGCGCCCTGATTCTGCCGGGAGCGGGTGCACACCCTCCCGCTGAATCGATTCCCTTTTCGAGCATGCAGACCGCTTTCTGCCCCTCGGTGGAGTGCACTAATCTTCCCATCGCGGCGCTGGATTCCGCTCGTTCACGTATTTGGGTTGCCATGTATTCGTTCACGAACCAGGACTTTGCCGATGCATTGATTCGTGCTCGTTCACGTGGAGTGGATGTGCGCGTGATCGTTGAAAAACAGCAAGCCGGTTCGCAATACTCGAAGCACCCTTCGTTGAGCGTGGCGGGAATTCCCGTGCGCATTGATTCAAACCCTAATTACATGCACCACAAGTTTGCCGTCATTGACGCTCAACAATTAATCAATGGTTCCATGAATTGGAGTGGAAATGGTGTGAATGAGAATAATGAGAATGTTTCGGTTATTGATTCGCCTGAATTAAATGAAAAATTTGCGAATGAATTTCAAACGATTTGGAGCGAGAGTGATGCGTATGCCGGAAACTAAGACGAAAACAATTAGTCAGAAAATAAATTTTGCGTGCAAACCCAGCGAACTGTATGATGCTTTGATGGATTCGAAGAAACATTCCTTTTTCACGCAGAGCAAGGCCGTGCTTTCCGAAAATGTGGGGGGAAAATTCACGGTGTATGATGGCTACGCGGAAGGGAAGAACGTAGAATTGGTGAAGAATGCCAAAATCGTCCAGACGTGGCGTGCCTCCGATTGGCCCGCGGGACATTATTCCCTTGTTACATTTTCCTTGAAAAAATCTCCGAGCGGAGGAACAATGCTCGCGTTCACGCAAACGGATGTTCCAGAGAAGTTTGCTAAAGACATTGAGGCGGGGTGGAAATTGTACTATTGGAAACCCCTGAAAGTGATGCTAGAGAAAGAATAAAATTAATTTTTTCCCGTGCGCGCTTTCAATTCTTTTTCCACTGCTTGCGCGATGAAATAGCCCTGCGCTTTTCCGCGCAGCGCTTGCATGGCCATTCCCATGAACGCCTGTTGTGAGTTCATTCCTTTGGCGATAATGAGGTGTTCATTCTTATCCATGATTTGGCGCACCACACGGGAAACTTCATCCTCGCTCGCGTTTTCCATTTTCATGTGCGTAATAATGTCCCCCAATTTTTCCTCAGGACGCTTCGCCCATTCGCGGAGAACATCAATCATTTTCTCGCGCAGCACGAGTTTATTTTTTTCGGCCGCGAGCAAATTCTCCAATTGGTCTTCTGAAATTTTATCCACATTCGGGTTTTCCTTGCGAACCGTGTTAATGGTTGCGAGTAAGAGTGTGGCGGTGACGGTGGGTTCATACCCTTCCGCGAGCAAGTGTTCGTAGAACCGCGCCTTGTTGTCGAGTTTCATTTCTTCCGCGAGTTTTTCGGAAAGTCCTTTGCTCACGTACGTTTGTTTGCGTTCCCCCGCCCATTTTGGAAGGTTTTTTCGGATTTCCGTGAGCATGTTTTCGCGGATGGGAATATCCTGCGCATCCGTCTCCGGATACATTCTCGCGGCGCCGGGCAATGGTCTTGAATACTCCGAATTTCCCCCTTCGAGTGCGTTGCGTGTTTCTTCCGGAACGCCTTCTAATAATTGTGCGATGCGGTGCTTGATGACTTCCATTGCGCGCGTGCACTTTCCTTCGTCTCCGATAACCAGGGCAAATGAATCCTTCTCGTGGCAATGGAGTGTTTCGCGCAGCGCGGCTATCTCATTCACTGCAAACCCGTATTTGACCAAATCCTCGTCTCCGTGCAGCAGTCCTTGCAGCCCCGCGCGTGCTTTCACATACGATGAAACTTCGCTTCCAATTCTTCGCCCAGGTTGGACTTCCATTCCCATTCGTCCGTGCATGAATGGCAGTCTCACTGCGTGAATGGAGTGATTTTTTTGTGCGGCAGTTTGAATCATTTTTGCCTGCGATTTTTGCAAGAGTTGCGTGACGTTCACTCCCGCTTGGCTGTGTACCATTTCGTGCGTCAGCCCTTCTTTCTTGAGTTTTTCGTTGATTTGCAGTAAAATAGTTTGCCGCTGCATTTCCCGTCGAACATACTCGTCAATCAAATCTAATTCCTGCAAGCCCTTCAATTCGACTCGCGCTCCTCCGGGAACGGAAATATTAATGTCTTGTCGAATGCTCCCCAATCCTCGTTTGACGCGCCCCGTGATTCGCATTGCTTCTCCAATTTTGAGCGCGGTTTCTTTGGCTTGTTCCGGCGAATGGATGTCCGGCATGGTGGCCAATTCGATTAATGGGAATCCTAATCGGTCTAAGCGGTAAATTACTTCGTGGTCTTTTCGTTCCATGGGTCGCGCCGAGTCTTCTTCGACTGCTAGTCCTTGCACGCGTATGCGTGTTCCATCATTCAGCGTCACATACCCGCCGAAAGATATTTGGGCCGTGCGCTGAAACCCGGACGTGTTGCTTCCGTCAACAACGGTTTTGCGCATCGTGATAATGTTGTCCGTGAGCGTGGCGTGGCAGAGTAGAGAAACTTCCAGTGCGACATTCAGCGCGTCTGCATCCATCGCGTGCGGTGGTTCTTCATCCGTTTCCACCAGCGATGTGTTTTCGTGGTGTCCTTGGTACGTGAACAATTGTTTCTTGTGCATGGCTTCAAGTGCGGCGTGGTCCATTTTTCCGGTTTCACTGGCCACCGCGTGCATGCGTCGAAAGAACGTAAACTCCGGAGCATCTTCTCTCAAAATGGCGGGCGTGCGCGAGAAAAGTTTTCCCGTGTCCAGCTGCTGGTGGATTTCCAGTCCGCATGTGACCGCGTGGTGAGCGTTTTCGTTGGTCATTTTTTTTGCCCTTTTACTAAAATAAAGATGGTCAACGAAAATTTAAACCAATGGTAAATGAGTCCGTCCCCGCGTTAACGGTGATGGAATATCCCGCTCACGAGGCGCCTGGGCGAGGGAAGGGGGAAGGACTTGAATCCCAGGAAGCTCTCTCCCAAAATGACCCCAAGTAAAATAACCGCTCCCGTGAGCAAGAAGAGAGTAGGGATGGATGTGATTTCCACTATTGTCCCCGCAATG
>CAZGES010000015.1:0-23625 GCA_964524375.1 uncultured archaeon | reverse complement strand
CTAAGTAGACTTTGTGCAACACGCGCCGTATTCCTTCCTGAACCGGATCGTGGAGCGCCGGCCGTGCGAGTTGTTTCAATGCCGTTTCTATTTCAACATCGTGTAGTGCGATTCGTTTATGCAATTCATTTAGTTTTTTGATGACGGCTTTTCGTCTACGATTGGTTGGAAGGACTTCGAGTATTCCAATATTTCGTTTGATATCATCGAGAATTTTGACTCGAATATTATTCATCTCATCCGCTGTGTATGATTGTTTTTTCGGTGTAAACCATTCGAGCATGGGTGTGAGACGAAGAAGTAGTTTATATGATGGGCTCCCGGTCGCCGTTTCCATGTTCACGTTTGAGTAGTGTCCAACGGTTTCTCGCTTCCGTGACCCGGAGAGCATTATCCTAACTGCCTGCCGTTGCACTCTTCCGAGCCTGGCGGGGTTCAACACTTAGAGCAATCTCCCCGGACGAAAGGTCAGCAATTCCGTTTGACGTCAAACGTATACGCGGATCTTCGCTTCCGGGATTCAGCACACGCGTAAAGCCGATTTCGCACGAGGGAAGACGGCTATCCTTCCTGCTTAGCCCAGATTAGTTGTGCGCGTGAAAGGTTAAATAGTGCAACTATGCTTTCCCGCTTCTTCGTTGAAATTTGCGCCGCGCGGCGAGGCGTTTCTTTATCTCTTTCACGCGCGCTTCGCGAACGAGGGCGCGATGCTGGCCCTGCAGCTTGGCAATCGTCCTATCCAACATCGCTACCGTGGCCTGTGCCTCGTGAATGCGTTTCGTATTCCTATCACGTGCGCGAATCAAAATATCTTGGTTCTCTCCATGCGTGGGGATGTGCATTCCCTTTCCACTCCTGTATTCGTGATTTTCTTTTTCGCATTGGGCAATGAGGTGAAGCGCTTTCTCTCGCTCTTTTTCGTGCGCGGCCAGTTTAGTCTCAATTTTTTTCAGCGAAGTGAAGGACAGCATGACGTGAACACCCTCCCAAGGAATAAAAACGTGCGGGTAATCGCTTTTCCTCAACAGGATTAAAAGTCCCGTGCAAGTGGAGCGTGTATGCAGCTCGAATTCA
Organism: uncultured archaeon; assembly: GCA_964524375.1. Classification (GTDB taxonomy): domain Archaea; phylum Iainarchaeota; class Iainarchaeia; order Iainarchaeales; family VGJJ01; genus VGJJ01. The sequence continues at coordinate 22,551 of CAZGES010000015.1, read as the reverse complement.
AGCACGTGACGTCAAACGAGCAGAAAGAAATGAAGGACGTTCTCGCTGTGCAGAATGCCTCGCATGAGTATGAGTTCAAGCGTGGAGGGTTGGAGGAATTTGGTCAACTAGTGGGATGGGTATTCTACCCGGGTCGTTTTTTTGTAGTGGGTTATTTGGACGGAAAACCCGTCTCGGTTCGCGAGTGTGAGTTGAGCAAGCCTGGTGAGCGGAAACAAGTCACGCTCTATGCCATTGATGTACATCCCGATTACCGCAACCGACGCATTCCATTGCGCATGACGCGTTACATTACCAGCTGGGCTATCCGCCATGGTTACCCACGCGTGCTGGTTGCGAATGCATCCTATCGCATGCGCAAATTGTACAAGCATATTTCTCAAACACCGCGCATGATGACAGTAAATGGAAAACGCAAGAAGGCCGAATCGATGACATTTAATGACGAAAAAATTCTCTTTCGTATTCGCCCGCGCAATTCGCAGCGGAAAAATAGAAATCGTTAACGCCCTTTTTCTTCTACACAATGAATTCGTCCCTAATTAACAACTTTTGTTAATTTTTTCGTGCGAATGCCGTGAATTTAGCCAAATTATGCTTACAATTCCCAATATCATTCCCAAAAAATTAAACAAAGCGTTAATCATACTCCGTTTAGAAAAGAAAAGGTATTTTAAGTCGGGAATAGTGTGCTTAGCACACCAAAAATGGGCTAGCTTTTTTTCAAGTTGGCAAAAAACCATTTTTGTTTTTGAAGAGGGGGTCTCTTTACATGCAATCCATTATTTCAAATGCGACGCACAATGCGCCTAAAGTGGAAGAAAAATTTGAAGAATTCGGTCAGCCGAAAATCATGGTTATTGGAGCCGGTGGTGCGGGTTGTAACGCCGTCAATCGTTTAGCTCACATGGGAATCGCGGGCGCACAGCTCGTGGCCATTAACACGGACAAGCAGCACTTGTCCATCATCGACGATAACATTACCAAAATCCTCATCGGAAAGTCTGTTACACGCGGACTCGGTGCCGGTGGATATCCTGAAATTGGAGCCAAGGCTGCGGAAGTTTCCCGCCAAGCATTAGAAGAAGTTCTCGCGGGAGTGGATATGTTGTTCATCTCTGCCGGAATGGGTGGAGGAACCGGAACAGGTTCAGCACCTATCGTGGCGGAAATCGCCAAAGCACAGGGTGCGATTGTCATTGCGATGGTTACCTACCCGTTTGCGCTGGAAAAAGCCCGAACATTGAAAGCCGAAGAAGGTATCGAAACCCTCCGACGCATCGCGGACACGGTTGTTGTCATTGATAACAACCGCTTGGTTGAATTAGTTCCTAACTTGCCCATTCAAGACGCGTTTAAGGTCGCGGATGAATTGGTTGCACGAACCGTGCGCGGAATCACCGAAACAATTACTCAGCCTTCGCTCATCAACTTGGATTACGCCGATGTTCGCTCCGTCATGGTGGGAACCGGTTTGTCCATGATTGCGGTGGGAGAAAGCAAGGGTGTTGACAAGGTCAACGAAGTCGTTGAAGACACGTTGAAGAACTCCTTATTGGATGTTGACATCGCCGGCGCCAAAGGTGCTTTGATTCACATCACGGGCGGAGCCGAGTTAACTCTCGGAGAAGCCAATGGTATTGGAACCATGCTCACCGAACAAATGGACCCGAAGTCGGTTGTCATTTGGGGTGCACGTGTGGACCCGACATACGAGAACAAGATCGAAGTCATCACGATCTTCACCGGAGTTAAATCGCCGTTCATCAAATCGGACGACAAACGCAGCACGAGCCGAGGCGGAAGTTCGCACGGTTCGCACGGCGGTAGCAGCGACTACGGTCTGAATTACCTGTAAATGCCCCAATTCCATAGGGTCGTTCGGGAGACTACTGTGGGGATTCTTCGAATCCCCTGGTAGGCTTTTGATCAAACTTTTCGCAAAAGCTTGGGAGGAATTTTTCCTCCCTCTTATTTCTTTTTTTTATCGAGGTTGTGAGCGGGGTTTGCCAATGTTTCCCATGTCGTTGAGTACTGCAATCGCCGTCCCATCTTTGAGAATGGCAGGATGGAATGTCAGCCAATCAAATTCTTCGAACATTCCATAACTCTCGAGTATTTTTTGTTGTTTTTTCATGTCAAGATGATATTGAACTTGTTGTTCACGTGTGAGGGACTTCTCCGGTGGAAGAAGTGTTTTTACCACAAATGGTTGTTTTCCGGGTTCCATGACAAAGCGATACGTTGGAAGGATGTGCAATCCGCGTTTGTGGATGCGTTCGAGCTCTTGAAGTTCTTGCACGATGCGTTGTTGGGGGATGATTTTATTTCGAAGCGCGTAATCATCGGACGTTTTGAAATATTTGAATGCCACATTGATTGTACGTTTACGTCCTTTGGGCCCCATCACGGTAGCCGTGCCCTCATAGATAGCCCCTTCTCCCCCGTGTCCTAATTCTTTTCCGCGAGCAAATACTATATTTGTCAGTCCTTTTTTCGTGCGGCGTTTATATCGAACGCCCCCCACAATGACTTTACGCATGAATACGGAAACACGCTTGTACTATAAAATCACACCGCGCTTGTCATTTTTATTCGTCATCTAATTGCATAATCAAATACCCATATTTGTCAATTTCTTCTTTATTCCAAAACGGTGCGTCTTTGGTTTTCATTATATACGTAACTTTCTTCCGAATTTTTCGCCCTGAATATTTTTTCGTTTCCGGGTCCCATTCTTCCAGCACCAACACATCGCCGGGTTTGCATTCAAAATCCGCGATGCGCAACTCCACTTTCTTCTCTCCGCTCAACACCTTCTTGAAATATTTTACATCCGTTTTCTTTCGAATTTCAGTCATCCATCACACTGCATTCACAATAAACAACGGCGCCGCGTTAATGATAATCAACACGAGCAACACGGCAATAAAGAATTTTCCAATCGTTTTCTTGGTTTCTTCTTCGCCTTGTTTCAAAAAGCCAAAGTAGGGCAAGAGTAAAAGCTTCGCCATCTTTCCACCATCAAACGGGTCCACAGGAATGAAATTTGCAGTGGCTACCAAAAAATTAAGCAGAATCAACCATCCCAAGAAGGATGCCACAAATCCCGCGACGTGGATGAATGGAATATACCACTCCGGCGGCGTGTAGGTTGTATTCGGAATGTCCTGCACCATGATTCCCAATCTTCCCAATTCATTTGGCGCAAAAGAAAATTGTTTCTCTTCTCCCGCGCGAAAAATGGTGAGCGTGTAATCCGTTTTACCCCTCACCGCGGAAGAGTATTCCTGCACCGTCTGAACGATATTCCCATCCACGTGAGTTATCTGGTCGCCCGCGAGCAAGACACCGTGCGCGGGTGTCTCAAACTCCGTTCCGCAAATGGTTATTTTGTCCACGACTTCTGATATTTCAACTCCTGAAACAGAATTCAAGTGAATTTGGTTGAGCGTCGGGTCAATAATCGGACCCACGACCATTCCGCCGAATAGTGAAAGGATCAATCCCCCCGCCAAAAAGAAATACAAATTAGAGGAGGGGCCGGCGGCATACATTCGTAACGCGTCGCGGGGGTTTTTCTTTTCCAATTGTTTGAGTTCTTTTTCATCGGGTTCCACAAACGCTCCAATGGGCAAAAATCCAAACAGGAGCAAACCATAACTCTTCAATTTCATACCCAATTTTCGTATCACAAACCCGTGCGAGGCTTCGTGCACAATGAGAATAATCACGAAGGAAAGCCACGCGTGCAAGGGAACTGAAATAGGAGAGTTAGGCAAGTCCACTCCCGGAATGACCGGCGCGACGCCCGCGCATGCGTTCTTTCCGGCGCTCAGTTTTTCAAAAATATCCAATCCTGAAAAAAACAAGCTGACTAAAATGAGTCCCGCCATTCCAAATAATCCAAAAAAGAATTGTAAAACAAAAGGCGGAATGGGCACAATAGGATTTTCCGTGGGGAAAACGAGTCCAGTAAGAGAGCCTAGCACCAGCACACTCACGATGAACACGGCGACGCGTTGAATCACGGGGCGTTTTTGCATCCACAAAAAGTCTACTGCAACGGCACCGAATCCGATGACCAATCCCAAGTCCGTTAAACGATTAACAAGATTAGGATGCTTCACAAAAATATCAAAAATTTTCTGTGTTTTGGTAAAGCGAACCATGCTCGCCACGTGCCATGTTTGGGCGTTGGGAAAAAAGTGTTTAATGAGTCGTGTGGCGAGCGCCATGACGATAAGTATTCCCACCAACCACGCAATCGTATCCAGCATTTTCATCAACTAGTTTATTATCACACCAAAAAAGCGGTTTGGGTTTTTTAGGGAGATGGATTCGAAAGGATTTTTGCGCGCGTAGAACATTTGTCGAATCGGGAACAATGTATATAAACTCCTCCGCGCCTAACTAGAATAGGCTCATCATGGCAGAAACAGATTCAACCTACTCGTCCGAGAAGGACAGTGCAGGAAGTTCTTCCTCGCCCGCTCCGCAACCCAATACCCAGCCGGGAGCGCGGAGAAACGTCACTAATTTTTACGATTACGTCTACACGCTCGAAGAACAGGTTCGCCTCCTTCAAGCACAAAATGCCACCATGGATGAGAAAACCCTCCAATTGGATGGAGAAATTAAGCGATTGAAAGCCGAGCTGGAACGATTCAAAACACCCCCCCTGATGGTGGGTACTGTTCAAGATATTTTGACGGATGGAAAGTGCATCGTGCGCAACTCCAATGGTATTGAGTTTTTAGTAAACACGGAAGCCAACACCGCCTTGTCTGAGAAGGAAGTGGGAAAACGTGTCGCAATGTCACAGAAAAATCTTGCCGTAATTGAAGTGCTTCCCGATTTCAAAGATGCGCGCGCGAAGGCCATGGAGTTAGTTGAGCGTCCCATTGAAACATTTGAGATGGTCGGCGGTCTCGAAGAGGAAATTCAACAGCTGCGCGAAGCGGTGATTATTCCCATGACCCATCCTGAGCGGTTTGAAAAACTAGGTATTCAATCCCCCGCAGGAGTGTTGTTGCACGGCCCCCCTGGAACGGGTAAAACTCTGCTCGCCAAAGCCGTGGCGAATGAAAGCAAGGCCGCGTTCATTGGTTTGGTTGGGAGTGAACTCGTTCACAAATACATTGGTGAAGGCGCAAAGTTGGTGCGAGATGTTTTCGCGCTCGCTAAAGAAAAAGACCACGCCATTATTTTCATTGATGAGATTGATTCGATTGGCACGATGCGCACCGATGATACGAGTGGCGGAGACCGCGAAGTGCAGCGCACACTCATCCAATTGCTCGCGGAAATTGATGGTTTCAAAGACCGCAAAAATATCAAGATTGTTGCCGCGACGAATCGAATTGATGTGATGGACCCGGCCCTCTTACGACCAGGTCGTTTCGACCGAATCGTAGAAGTTCCCTTGCCCAACAAAGAAGCTCGAAGAAAAATTGTGGGCATCCATACGAAAGGAATGAACTTGCACAAAGACGTGAACTTGGATAAGATTATGGAAAAAACCGAAGGTATGACGGGCGCGGATTTGAAATCCATTTGTTTAGAAGCCGGAATGCACGCGCTCCGCGATAATGCATCCAAGATTCAGCACAAGCACTTTGAGCGCGCCGTGACCAAAGTTATTTCCTCGCGCACAAGCGTTGACCCGGAAACGGAAAACGCGAAGAAGATGTTTAGTTAAAATAAATAATAATTCTCATTTTCAAAAAAGCAGAAATGTGGATGCGGGAATGAAAACGCTTACGTCTTCACCCCACTCATCCTCCGAACAATGATTTTTCGGGATAGGCTCACCAATGGTCTATGTTCGGCGCGAAATTCGCGTTCAGGCAATTGAGTCGCAGGTTCTATAAAAACATTATGCGCCCGCCCAAGGGCCGTTTATTTGACCCTTTTTTCCACCGCACCTATTTTATGGGGGTTTACGCCTTGTTCTCATGTGGTGTATGACGTATGGGAACCCCAATCGGCGATTTGATTGAAACGGAAAAAATTGACCTCTCCAAACTTGCGGGAAAAACCATTGCCATTGATGCGCACAACATTCTGTATCAGTTCCTCACCTCCATCCGTGGTCCGGATGGAAGGCCATTAATGAACGCGGAAGGGGATGTTACCTCGCACATTGCTGGACTTCTCTACCGCACCTCCAACTTAATCGAAGCGGGAATCAAACCCGTCTTCGTGTTTGATGGCCCTCCCTCCGCGCTCAAGCGCGCAACATTAGACAAGCGCCGCGAGATTCGCACCGCGGCCAAAGAAGAAATGGAAAAAGCCATTGACGCAGGAGATTTAGAAAAAGCCCGCTCCATGAGTGCGCGTGCGGTGAGTTTGAACAAAGAAATGATTGAGGAAGCGCACCTTGCGTTACAAAGCATGGGCCTTCCTATTGTTCAAGCCAAACAAGAAGGGGAAGCGCAAGCCGGCGAACTTGTAAAAGAAAAAAAAGCATACGCAGTAGCAACGCAAGACTATGATGCCTTGTTGTGCGGCGCTCCCATAGTTATCCGCAACATGGGCGTCACGGGGAAACGAAAACTCCCGTATCGAAACGCCTATGTTAACGTCGAACCTGAATTATTTGAAACCGAAAAGGTGTTGCACCAACTCAAACTCACTCAAAAGCAAATGATTTGGATTGGCATGCTCGTGGGAACGGACTTTAACGAGAAAATTCCCATGATTGGCCCCAAAAAAGCATTGAAAGCGGTAGAAGGAAAAAAATCCTTTGAGGAAGTTCTCAAAGGATTGAAAAAAACCGTCGAATACGATCCGAAAGAAATTGAAGAAATGTTTTTGCACCCCTCCGTTTTCAAAAATGTGGAATTTTCTCAAACCAAAATGGACCGCGAGAAAGTAATCGCATTCTACTGCGACAAACACGGCTTCGACCACGTGCGCGTCTCGAATGCATTAAATAAAATCGAAAAGAAACCCGAGGATGAGAAGCAGAGCACGCTTGGAAAATGGGGCTAATATGGTGCAAAATCGTTTAAGAAAATGGATATCTCGGTTAAACCCTGTTTCGGCAGTCCAGCGAACAATAGTTCGCCGCCGTGCGGGAAAGTTGATTGACCAATATGCTTCCTCGTGGGAGCATTTTACCGAAAATCTACGGTCTCAATCGTCTCGAAAAATGAATCGTGCACTCGACTACGCTGAACACAACCAGCGGTCGTTAGAGCGCCTTATTCCAACACGCAAGCAACAAGAGCGTGCCCTATCTGACGTACAAGGGGCAATTCGCGAAATGGACGCATTGACAATGGCTCTGATTGGTCGAATAGCGACTCTTGACAAGGGCACAACAGTTTTGCCAAGAGACATTCGGTACGCGCACCATATCAAAAATGATATTTTATCAGGCCCGTATTATCGTCTCAAAAATGCCGAGAAAAACATTTTACAGATGTTAAAAGGAAAACCTAAATAGTCAGACAGGTTTGAAAGAAGAGTGAACACCCCCATTTTGCAAAAGCCCCGCATCCGCCCTCCAAGCACGGAGCAGTTTCAGCAATTGAAAGTCCTCACGAACAACCTCACGCTCAACACCGTTTGCCAAGAAGCCCATTGCCCCAACCAAAGTGAGTGTTGGAGCGGCGGCACCGCCACGTTCATGGTTTTAGGAAAAACGTGCACGCGCGGATGCAAATTCTGCCAAATCAACGCCGCGGCGAAAGGAGATAAAGTAGACGAAAACGAGCCCGAAAAACTCGTGCGCGCCGCGAAGCAGATGAAACTAAACTATGTGGTAATCACGATGGTCAACCGCGACGAGCTTGTTGATCAAGGTGCCGCGCACGTTGCGCGCTGCATTGCAGAATTGAAGAAAAATAATTTCAAGGTGGAAGCGCTGGTGGGAGATTTTCGCGGGGATGAAAAATTAATTGACACTGTTCTCGCGAGCAATCCGGATGTGTTCGCGCACAACATTGAAACAGTACGGTCACTGCAATCAAAGGTGCGTGACAAACGGGCGAGTTACGAACAAACATTGCGCGTGCTAGAATACGCCCGCGAACGCGGAATGAAATTCACCAAATCCTCCATTCAATTAGGCCACGGCGAATCGGATGAGGAAGTATTGCAAACGATGAAGGATTTGCGCGCCGCGGGAGTGAACATGCTTACATTAGGACAATATTTGCGTCCTTCAGAATGGCATTTGCCCGTGCAAAATTACGCGTCGCAAGAAAAATTTGATTTTTTCAAAACGCAAGCAATGAAAATGGGTTTTGATTTCGTTGCGAGCGGTGCGCTCGTGCGCAGCAGCTACAAAGCGGGAGAATTGTTTGTGGAAAAGAAATTAGCGCGCGTGAATTAGTTTCACTATTTTTTCTTTTCCGCTTCCTTGTCTTTTCTCGGAGGGAGTTCCAAAACACCATTTATCTTTCGGATGCTTTCCAGCGACGTCCGTACGAGTCGCGGGTCGCGGTGTCCTTTTTGCAATTCTTCCAACGCTGGCAAAGCCCGTGTATCGCCTAATTCACCCAGCGCCGCCGCCGCGGAGATTTGCAAGTTAATATACGGGTCTTTCGTCAATTCGATGAGTTTCCACATCGCTTCTTCGCGTCCTTTTCCAATGGTTCCCAACCCTACCGCGACGGTTTGGCGAATACGATTCGAGTACCGAGCATGCGTGTATTTCATGAGCACATTCATCGCTTCGCGCGTCTGCAGCGCCGTCAGTCCACGCACTGCGCCTGCGGCAATCACATCCATCCATGATTTTTCATGCAAACCTTTTTCCAACACGCTTACTTTATCCGCGTTGCGCGATCGTCCAATACTTAAGTACGCTTCCGCCGGGATGAGATAACTGTTCGCGTGTTTCGTTTGCTTGAGCAAAAAGTCGTGAATGTCATGCGACGCATAATCGCCGAGCGCGCGTAGCATCATTTGTTTCACGCGATTGTCTTTTTCGTGTTCGAACGCGCGCATGATTTTCAAATACGATTTTTGCAGACGCGTGCTTCCCATCGCCATTGCCACTTCCGCGCGCACTCCCCAAAATGAATCGTTTTTCATGGATTTTTCCAAATGTTCAAGGTCATTTTCCGAAGCGGTTTTGGCTAATTCATTCGCTGCCGAAATGCGGTGAGCCGCGTGCGCGTCTTTCTCGAGTTGAAACTGCCACATTTCGCGCGGCTTGATGGTGGTTGCGCCTTTCAACACGCTCACTTCCGAATCAAAAATCATGTTTAATGGTTGCGCATTCATTTTGAATGTGAAAACGTTTTCTTTTTCATTAACCATTTTTTCTTCAATAATAGGTTTTCCCGTGCGGGGATAAATGGCAATCTTCACCGGGAAGTGATACGGTTCCCCCGCGTGTGTTTGCACTACTCGCATGACGGCTTCTTTTTTCTTCGCGTCGTAATGACTCGTCACTCTCAATTCGGGGTGGCCGGCGCGGTAGAAGAATTCATCAAAGAATTGCGTGAGGTTTTTTCCGCTGGTTTCGCGAAATGCCGAGAGCAAATCTTCTGTGATAGCGGTTTTGTTCGCGTGCGCCGCAACGTATTTTTGGATACTCATTCGAAACGCTTCATCTCCCATTATTTTTCGAATGCTGTGAAGCAAGAGCGCGCCCTTCTCATACAAATGCCGGTCGAACAAGTCCGAGGGCTCCACATACGTATTTGTCACAATGGGCCTGCGATACCTATTCTTGTCTTCATCCATGTATGAGCGGTAATTCTGAAACATCTCGTATTCAAACTCATTTTTTCCAAAGTGGTGTTCCATCCACATGGCTTCAAAATACGTGGCAAAACTTTCATTCAGCCAGCCGTGGGACCAGTCTCTGCATGTAATCAAGTCTCCAAACCACTGGTGCGCGAGTTCGTGCGCGGCGAGCATTTCTCCCGGGTACGCATATTCACGGTGCGCGGTCTCATCTTGCAAATACAAATCCGTTTGCGTGGTACACGTGGTGTGTTCCATTCCTCCGTAAATAAAATCCGCTACTGCAACCTGCGCGTATTTTTGATGTGGATAGCGATAGCCTGTAAACTCGGAGAAAAATTTCATCATTTTGGGAGTGTTTCCAAATGCGCGTTTGATTTCTTCCTCGCGCCCTTTTTCGCAGTAATACAGCACGTCCGTCTTTCCAAACGTGTCTTTGACTTCCGCAAAATCTCCAATCATGAATGCATTCAAATAACTCGGATTGGGTTCCTTCATTTTCCAGTGGAACGTGTGCCATCCTTTTTCACTTGTTTTGGTGGATTGTAACTCTCCATTTGCAATCGCCGTGTATGGTTGTTGAACCGTCAGTTTCATTTCGATGGAGCATTTTACTTCCGGCTGGTCCACACACGGATACCAATGCCTCGCCTCTTCCGCTTCGGAATGTGTCCATGCTTGATAGGGCTTGTCCGGCCGGTCATTGGTTGGGTGGATGAAAAATATTCCTAATTTGGGCCGTACGACTCGGTAGGAAATTTCCACGCTCGCTTTTTCGGCAATGGTGTGCGTGTCAATCCAAATTTTTTCATTCTCAGCATCTACGCGAAACGTGGCCTTTTTTCCGTTTACAAGGACACTTTTTACATCCAACTCCGCGGCATCAAACGCAATTTCTTTTTCGCGTTGAAAGAGAATAATTTGCGTCGTGCACGTGGCATCCATCATTTGTTTCTTGACATCGACGCGCGCTTCGAGTAAAACGTGCGTGGGGGTGAATTGCCGGTGCGGCGCGTAGCGGGGTTTTGCTTTCGTGCTCAAAAATCGTGCATCGGGTTGGTCGCTCGAGAAATGACACCCTAATCCCACGTGTTCTGCGCGCATCTTTTCACCTTCATTTCATACAAAAAAGTTCACTTAATAAAACCCCTCCCATTTTGTTCACGTTTCCCCGGCGGAGTGCGATTTATATAGGAAAACCGGTTTCGTTCGCTATGTCCCTCACTAAACTCGGCGATTTTTCCGTATACAAACTCTCCATTCTCGATGAGCAAGGAAACGTCGACGAGAAATTGAATCCCAAATTAGGAAACGCACAACTCATTGAATTGTACACCCACCTCGTGCGTTTGCGTATGTTCGATGATAAAGCCCTCAAACTCCAACGCCAAGGACGAATTGGAACCTATGGTTCTTGCCTGGGCCAAGAGGCGTGCACGGTGGGAAGCGCGTATGCGATGGAAAAACAAGACTGGACCTTTCCTGCGTTTCGCGAACACGGTGTTTTTTTCACGAGAGGCGTGCCCATGGTGCGAGTGTTGCAATATTGGGGCGGCGACGAGCGCGGTTCCACGTGTGAAAAAGACATTAATTGTTTTCCCGTTTCCATTCCGGTAGGGAGTCAACCTTTGCATGCCGTGGGCGCTGCCATGGCGATGAAATTTCAAAAAAAGGACGCCGTTGCAATAGGTTATTTCGGCGACGGTGGCACGAGTGAGGGAGATTGTTTGGAGGCCATGAATTTTGCCGGCTCGCTGCAAGTGCCCTGCGTCTTCATTTGTCAAAATAATCAGTTTGCTATTTCCGAACCGCGCTCGCTTCAAACGCGCGCGCAAACCATCGCACAGAAAGCCATTGCATTTGGTTTTGAGGGGTTGCAAGTCGATGGAAATGACGTGTTAGCTGTGTACGTGGCCACCAAGCAAGCGTTAGAAGTCGCGCGCGCGGGAAAAGGCCCCACCTTGTTAGAGTTTTACACTTACCGCATGGGCGACCACACCACGGCGGACGATTCAACCCGTTATCGTGTCAAAGACGAATTAGAAACGTGGAGAAAGCGCGACCCCATTGCGCGGATGAAATTGTATCTCACCAAACTCGGCATTCTCACGCCGCAACTCGAGGAAAAAATTAACCAAGAGGCAGTAAGTTTAGTGGAAAAAGCCGTGCTGGAATATGAAACCACCCCTGCGCCAAAACCAGAAGATATGTTTGATTACATGTACGCACAACTCCCCCCCGAGTTAGTGGAGCAGAAGAAAAATTTCAAGACATTTTTGTCTGAACACTCCGATGCGGCGTCGGAAAAACCAAAAGAAGGACCGGGATTTCCATGAAAGCCAATATGGTTCAAGCCCTCAACAACGCGCTCGCGCTTGAACTCGAGAGTAATCCCAAACTTGTTTTGTTGGGCGAGGATGTGGGTGTCGATGGCGGCGTATTCCGTGTCACGGAAGGCCTTCAACAAAAATTTGGAAAGGAGCGCGTCATTGACACGCCCCTCGCCGAGAGTGCGATCATTGGAACTTCCATTGGAATGGCCGCGTATGGAATGCATCCCGTTCCGGAGATACAATTTTCCGGCTTCATGTATCCAGGCATTGACCAGCTCATCTCTCACGCGTCGCGCATCCGCAACCGTTCACGTGGCCGCTTTAGTTGCCCGATGACTGTGCGCACACCGTATGGTGGGGGAATCAAAGCGCCGGAGCATCATTCGGAAAGCACGGAAGCGTATTACATTCACACGCCCGGCCCCAAGGTTGTCATTCCAAGTAACCCCACCGATGCGAAGGGTTTGCTCACCGCGGCGATGCGCGACCCCGACCCCGTTATTTTTTTGGAACCCTTGCGCGTGTACCGCGCGTTTCGCGAAGAAGTTCCGGATGAGCAATATTCCATTCCATTAGGACAAGCAAAAGTTCATCAAGCCGGAACCGACCTCACATTAATTTCGTGGGGCGCCATGTTCCGACAAAGCGTGGATGCGGTGAAAGAAATTGCAGAGGAAGAAAAAATTTCCATTGAAATGATTGACTTGCGTTCACTTTCTCCTATTGATTGGCCCGCCGTTCATTCAAGTGTGCAGAAGACCGGCCGCTGTGTGGTGGTGCAAGAGGCCCCATTCACATTGGGTTTGGCGTCTGAAATCATGGCGCGCATCATGGAGAAGAATTTCTTGCATTTGAAAGCCCCCGTGGAACGCGTCACAGGTTTTGACACGGTCATGCCCTTGTTCAAACTCGAAAATTATTATTTGCCAAACGCCGAGCGAATCAAAGCCGGCATTCGAAAAGTCATGCAATTCTAATCCTATTTTCAGCCAACCTTTTTATTGGACAAGCCATTCCCTTCCGCATGGCAATGGATTTCAAGTTCCCGGACGTGGGAGAAGGAACCACGGAAGGAACGCTCGTCAAATGGCTCCTAAAGGAAGGAGACCCCGTCAAGGCCGACCAGCCCATTGCGGAGATTGAAACCGACAAAGCGGTGGTGGAAATCCCCAGTCCAAAAACAGGAACCATCCTCAAACTCTATGGAAAGCCCGGCGAGGTCATCAAAGTGGGGAATGTTTTAGCCACGATTGGAGACGCGGGAGAAACTGCCAGCGGAAGCAAACCATCTTCCGCTTCGGCAGCGAGTGTTTCCCCTGCCAAATCAGCCCCTTCACCCGCTGCAAAAACACCCGTGTCATCCTCGAATACAATTTTAGCCGCCCCTTCCACGCGGCAGCTGGCACGCTCGCTGAATGTTGACCTTGCAACCGTCCGCGGCACGGGCCCTGCGGGGCGGATAACAGATGAGGATGTGAAAAACGCCGGCGCATTCGGAAAGATGACCGCAGGAAAGTCCCCCGCCCCATCAATCCCAACCAAAACTTCTACACAACAAAGTGGAGAATATCACGAACCCTGGGAAAGTGCTCCCGCATCCGCGCACCCGTTTGCTCCTGCAGAAAGTACTACCGAAACCTCGCAAGGAACGCACGTGGTTTCCCCCCTCGCGCATACTGAAACAACGAAGCAAGCATGGAAGAGCGAAGGAAGCGAAGAGCGTATTCCCTTGAAAGGGTTGCGAAAAATTATTTCCGACCGCATGGTAAAAAGCATGTTCACCGCGGTGCAGGTCACGCACATGGATGAAGTAGACGTCACCGCGCTCGTGGAGTTGCGCGCGAAAGAAAAAGAAAAACTAGAAAAGAAAGGGATTAAGCTCACATACTTGCCATTCATTGCCAAAGCCTGCGTCGCCGCGCTGCAAAATCATCCGTACATGAACGCGTCCATTGATGATGCCACTCAAGAAGTGGTGTTGAAGAAATATTATCACATGGGAATTGCCGTGGACACGGAAGATGGGTTGATTGTTCCCGTGATTCGCAACGCGGACCAGAAATCCATCATTCAACTCTCGAAAGAAATGCAAGAGATGGCGGAAAAAACCCGCGCACGAAAAACGAGTCCAGAAGATTTGAAGGGAAGCACGTTTACCATCACCAACATTGGAACGTTGGGCGGAACGTACGCCACTCCCGTGATTAATTGGCCCGAAGTAGGCATCCTCGGTGTGGGAAAGATTCAAGAAAAGCCCGTCGTGAAGGATGGGAAGATCGTGGTGCGTCACATGATGACCATTTCGTTAACGTTCGACCATCGCATCGTGGACGGCGCGCAAGCCGTGCGTTTTGCGAATGAAATATTACAACACTTGGAAGACCCCGGCTTGTTTTTGCTGGATGTCATATAATGACGTGCGTGCGTGATAGGGTATGGTCTTCTACGTAGCTTTTCTCCGCGGCGTCAATGTGGCGGGAAACTGGGTGAAGATGGAGGATGTGCGCAAGCGCTTAACCTCTGCTGGTTTCACGGACGTGAAAACGTATATTCAATCCGGGAACATTTTTTTCACGTCCACCGACAAGAATGAAATTTCAGTGCAAGACAAGATTGCGAAAATAGTTACGCAACTCTCGGGAAAAGAAATTCAAGTCGCGGTGTTTCCGCGCGTAGAGTTGCACGTCTTGTTGAGCGCCAATCCGTTTGAAAAAACAAACGCAAAGCCCGAAGATAAAAAGTCCATTATTTTTTTGATGAAAGAACCCAAAAACATTAAACTCCCGCTGCGCACGCCCACAAGCGATGTGGAAATTTTTTATTTGCGCAACCGAATTGCATTAGGAATTTCTCGAAAACGAAATGGAAAGTTTACCTATCCTACTGCACTCGTGGAGAGCAAATGGTCCGTTCCCGCCACAACGCGTTTTTGGCACACGTTTGAAAACATGTTAAACGAAATGGAATAACATTAACATTTCTCTCGCCGAAGCATACCAACCCTTTTATTGGCTATATTCATTTTGCCTCCATGGTTGTAGGGGAAATGACAGAGCATGTGGACGTTGCCGTAATAGGCAGCGGTCCGGGTGGTTACGTCGCCGCAATCCGCGCCGCGCAATTAGGAAAAAATGTCACCCTCATTGAGTCCGATCCGCAGGGATTGGGAGGAATCTGCCTTCATCACGGATGCATTCCATCCAAAGCCTTGATTCATACTGCCAACCTGCTCTGGGAATCCACGCACGCGCAAGAACAGGGAATCAACATCTCCCTCGCAACATTGGACATGGAAAAAACCCAAGCGTTCAAAGAGCGCGTCGTGAACCAACTCACGAATGGTGTGAAATTATTGTGCGAAAAAGCGGGTGTGGACATTGTTTACGGAAAAGCATCCTTCGTTAAATCCAATGAACTGCACATCGAGCAAGAACATGATACGATGGGTCTCACCGCAGACAAGATAATCCTCGCCACGGGAGCGAGTGAAAATAATTTGCCCAAGGTTCCCTTCGACGATGTACAAATCATCTCGTCTACGGAAATCCTCTCGTTGCAAAAGGTTCCCGCCACGCTTGCGATAATCGGTTCGGGTTACATTGCCATGGAGATGGCTCATACCTACCAAAAATTTGGGAGCAAAGTCACCGTCATTCACCGCTCCCCCACCATTTTGAGTAATTTCGATCCTGTTGTGAGTGAAATGAAAACCAAACTCATGGCCGAATTCGGCGTGTCATTCATGAAGAACACGGAAGTAGAGAGTTATTCCAAATCAAAGGCCGGTGTCACGTTGCAATTGAAATCCACGGATGGAAACACAGCGGTGGGAACGTATGAAAAAGTCCTCGTCGCAGTAGGACGTTCTCCCTCGACGCAAAATATTGGTCTCGAAAACACGAAAGTGAAAGTGGATGCGAAAGGTTTTATCGCGGTGGATGAGCGCTGCCAAACCGCGGACCCGCACATTCTTGCGATTGGTGATATTACAGGAGAGCCGCAGCTCGCGCACAAAGCAATGTACATGGGAAAAGTCGCGGGAGAAGTGGTCGCCGGCCTTCCATCTGCATTCGATGCCACCGTGTGTCCCTCCGTCATGTATTCCGACCCCGAAGTCGCGTGGGTGGGGGTGCAAGCCCACGATGCGGTGAAAGTGGGCCGCTCCGTCGTGTCGGGAAAGTTTCCTTTTTCCGGGAACGGCCGCGCGTTAGGAGCGAATCAATCGGAAGGGTTTGCGCAAGTCAACGCGGACCCGCTCACGCATGTTATTCTCGGAGCATTCATCGTGGGCGAGCACGCGAGTGATATGATAACAGAAATCACCCTCGCGATTGAGTGCGGTCTCAAACTGGAAGACGTTTCGGGAACGATCCACCCGCATCCCACGTACAGTGAAGCCATTCTTGAGGCGTGCGAGGATGCGTTGGGGAAATGTGTTCATTTGCCGGTGAAAAAAAAGTGAATGGAATACTAAATTAATCCAAATTCATCCAGCATGCGCCGCTGCATGGAATAGACGTCAAACAAGTATATGTCCGCATCGCTTCCGAGAACAAAATGTAATCGGTCCTTGGTTAATTTTTCCACTTGCGCATATTGCGCGTACGCCTTATTGTTTTGCGTGGTTGCGTATGGTTTTTTTATTCGTATTTGACGCATTGCTTCAATTGTTGACAAGTATAATTTTGTCTCGTCCAAAATTTGTTGGCGCAATTTTCTCCCAGTAATACCATGGCGGCGCATGCAAAAAAGCGCCACGTGTTCGGTTACCAAGCGCACCGTTTCTCGAAAAGGTGTCCGATGGTTGTAGCCCGTTTCACCCCACATATTCCAAACTTTCCGATTGAGCTTTCCAAAATCAAACGCTTTATCATCCTGCGTCTTCGCTCGAATATTCTCGACACGCAGGTGTCTTCGCATGGGGTGGTGAGCATCTCGTTTTGCTGGCATACTTCAACCCCTCACCGCATCGCCACCCATTTTTGAGAACCGTATTTTTCGTCCGCGAGAATGCGGGCGTTTTCCATTTCCCCGCGTGTCCATTTTTCGTCGGAATACTTTTTTCTATCGAGAAATCCCTCTCGGAGAGCATCGTAAATTTTCATATAATCCTCTGCGCCGTGCTGCTTCAAACTGGTTACACGTTCTTTCACCGCGGAGATAATTTTTCCCTTCATTTTCTCATCCGGCACGCGCAATAAAGAAAACATTTTGTCCACATCCACGTCACACAAAATAGTTCCATGCATCTGTAAAATTTTATTCCGTCTCGTTTGAGCGTTTCCGGAAATTTTTTTCCCACTCACAACCAAATCATTAATCGGAACGAATTCCGCGTTCACATTCAATTTTGCGAGGCCGGAAATAATCCACCCCGCCACGTGTTTGTACGATTCCACAATGTTCGCAGGGAACATGCTTTCGGGCGCGATGACGGAGTATGTGATTTCTCCGTCGTAATCGTGATACACTGCACCCCCGCCCGTGCGTCTGCGCACAATATCAATCCCTTGTTTTTCGCACTCATTCACGTCCACTTCTTGTTCAAGCGACTGAAAATATCCAATGGAAACCGCCGAGGGTTTCCATCGGTAAAAACGAATTGTGGGTTTCACCTCGTTGCGAGCCAGGGCGTGTGCGCACGCCTCATCTAATGCCATATTCAATGCCGCTGAGTGTGTTTCCAATGGGATGAATCGCCACGTGCTGTTTTCCATGCGCACAAATATAACCTCTCTAACTATAAAACGCTTCATGAAACGCTTTACTGCGCGCTGGCTGGCGCGTATTAAAAAATTGGGGAAAAGTGGCGCACCGCGCGTTTTTCGCTTCTCAAAGGATTCCGAGCGTCAGCCGGTTGAAAAAACGATTTCCCACGATGTATCCCAGGTTAAACGTCCGCGCTCAAAAATGGATAAAGTTTTCCCGCTGTATATGGTGGGCTCACTCAGCTTCTTTGGATTAATATACACGGGACCACTCCGCAGTTATCTTAATGATAAACGCATGCAGACAACAGAGTTTAGAAAAAAATTTACTGAACTATATCGCGTCCAACTCAGCGGCTGGAAAGAGGATGTCGAAAAGAATCCACTACTGGCAAATGAACTGTTGTATGGACTCCGCAGTGAAATGCTCGCAAGCCCATTCAAATTGGACGAAATTCGTTTCATACCAGAAGAATTCTTTCGACGTAATTTACAAGACCATTTAATTAGAAGAAATGACATTGAAGTTGCATGGACAGTGGATCGTAAAAAAATTGCATTAACTCGGAAAGCTAATTCAGATGAAATTCGGCATGAAATGAAACATGTTCGCACTTATCAGGGAGGACCGAAATTAATAGAGGAATGGGA
Organism: uncultured archaeon; assembly: GCA_964524375.1. Lineage (GTDB taxonomy): Archaea > Iainarchaeota > Iainarchaeia > Iainarchaeales > VGJJ01 > VGJJ01. Next base: position 4,151 of record CAZGES010000015.1, on the reverse strand, counting down.
AAAACTTTTTCATAGAATTTCTGGGAAGATCCTCTGGAATGCTCATGCAGTAGGTTTTGTTAGTAATTACGCGGCCACGTCTGTACATGAAGATATTGCAGAGATATGCACATTAGCGGAGGAGCATCCGGAGATGATGTATCAAATGATGAAAAGATATAAGGATACAACATTATTCCACGACAAACTTCTTCTCGCTCAGAAATATCATTTGATTCCTCCCGAGACGATGGATTTCATTAATTATGCGGGAAGAATCAGGCCCACGTTTATGGAGAGTTTCGATGGGAACACACGCGACTATGCTCGAGTATATTCTTTGAGTTTGGGTTTCCTGAGCAAATATCCTAACTCAGTTTACGTCCCGCGCGTTTATGCAAACATGGCCAGTGTCACCAAAAACAACGTAATACGTAGACGGCTGACCATCAAAGCCCTCGAATACCCGCATGACGCGTACATCTATGAACTTGCCTTGATGCACATGATTCAAATTACCCCGCCTGATTCTTCACAGCACGCGATTTTTCTTGAAGCCAAAAAATTGTACGGCAAACGTTACAACGAAGTGGACCCCCTTCTTCCCTTCCAGGGCGTAAATGATTTTTTACGAGACAAAGGAGTAATGAAATAATTGAAAATTTCCGGGAAACTCAGCTTACTGCCAAATCGCCTCGTGAATAAGTTTTGCCACTGACGCCGTGTCAACACCAATGAGTTGAGCATTTTTTGTTTCGACCGCGCGGTCGAGTAAACTTTTGATGCGCGTTTCCGTGGCCTCCACGGGCAAATGAAACAATGCGCGCTCCATTTCCACTACGGTTTCTTCCGGGTGGATGAAAAAATCCCCGCAGATTTTGATGTCGTGAAGAATAGTGGTGTCAAATTCGAGTGAAATTCGCACGAGTTTTCCTTGGGGAATTTTATGCGTGATTTCGGCGTGCATACCCCTAGTATGCGCCCCCAAAATTAAAGGGTTGGCTTATTCATGTTATTTTTTGTCTTTTTTCCTAGTTTCACGTCGGGCGTTGACCATTTTCATCATGTCCTTGACGCTTGAAAACGAGGAAATTTCTTCCTCGTGGAGAATGGGAACATTGTTCACGTGGAGTTTTTTCTTAGAACGAGTAACAATCAACCCCGGCTGTTTTATCACGTGCTGCGTCTTCTGCAGCTGCATCGCTTTTTTCGCCGCGTGATGCGTATCCTCAATGTGCGAAATGAGCAATTGATGTTCGGCCGCCGCTGCGGTAAGCGGAGCGCGTTCAAAAACCGAGAGTTTCAACCCCAATTCCTTCAATTGTTCAAGCGCATTAATGGAAAGCGGGTCCGTGTGGGCTTTTTCTGAAATTTCAGACACGGGGTATGCGTGTTCAAACACATTAATCCCTCGAATGAGTTTCGCATGAAGAATTTCTTCTAATTTTTGGGCCACATCCAATTGCGCTGGGGAACCGTGTTCATACCGATGCAAACTTTCCAAACTAATCCCCGCACGTTCAGACAAATCTTTCAGCGTGAGCTCGCGCGCCTCGCGTTCCGCGCGCAGTTTGTTCACGTCCAATTCCACAATATTTTTTCCTTTGAATGAACGTTGCGTGGGCATTTTCTGTTGCAAAAGCGATTCTAATCCGTGTAGTGAGAGCACGGGAATCCCGTAGCGTTCATACAGCACATTCGCTTGGAGTTCAAACACTTTTGTTTTCTCCCCAATAATGAGGGAGTGGGCGTTAAACACGCGCGTGAGTTTCTGCAAGTCTCTCGCGTGTTCATGCCGTAATGAGTCGATATTGGATAAAACTTTCAAAATGAGCACAATATTCTGTTGGCGTGCAATAATATCAAAGCTCGAATTGGAATCGACAAAACTCTGGTAGGTGAACCCGTGTTTTATCAGGAGTTGGAGGACTTGGTTTACCAGTGTTGGGCGTATCATACGAGGAGGGAGAGCGCCGCAACCAAGGCAATGAGCATTCCTTTCTTCATGAATGATTGTGCCTGCGTCGAGCGATTATCGACTAATTGTTTTCCCGCGAGAATAAAAATGATGTTTGCTCCCGTGACTAGAATGGCGTAAAACACGTTTGCCTGCGCAAAAAGGACGGGCAAATACCCTGCGAGGAAAGTCAAGAAGAGTAAAATAAGAATAATGTAATTTGTCTGATGCGCATTCATGATCAAGGGGAGCGTGATTTTACTCCCTTTATCCTCATTCACATCCTCTACATCCTTGATGATTTCTCTCGCCCAATTCGACAAAAACGCGGCGAGGGCAATCATCAATACAAGCGGAGTAATTCCAATCACGCTCGCGCCAAAAATGAATGTGAATCCCACGCTCAACGCCACGACGGCGTTTCCTACAAATTTTATTTTGCTCATGGATGCGGAATACAAGAATAATAGTACCGAAAAGAACACGCCCATCCAAAATGTCTCGTTATTCAAAAATGATGCGAGAATAATTCCAATGGCAAAAAGCGCGAGTGAAAAAAGGAGTCCATTTTGTCGCGAAATAATTCCGCTCGTCAAAGGGCGCGTGGATTTTTTTCGCTTGTCTATTTCATAGTCAAAATAATCATTCACCGCTTGTCCCGCGCCCGATATAGCAAACACGGCGAGCATGGCGTACACGATTTCCATGTTAAACGTGAATGCGTTGAGCGCGAGAGAGTATCCGATGTACACTCCCGCCGCGGACATGAATGCGTTCAGCGGACGAATGAGTTTCCAGTATCCGGAGAAAATAGTCTTGGATAAAGATGTGGATGCGTTGGAATTTTTTTTGGTGGAGAAAACGCCTTTTTTCATGCGGTCACGCCTTCGTGACTTTTCCTTTCTTCTTTAATCGCAATCCTGTGCTTCCACATTTTCGGCAAATCGTGGGGACTTTTCCCGTGTTCCCTCGGTTGCGGGCGTTGCATTTCATGCAGATGTACATGTTCTTGAAGACACGTGCCATTGCTTCGGGGAATTTTGCCATAGTTTTTCACTCTTTTACATTTCGTGTACGTGAATGTTTATAAGTGCACGGCACAACGTGCATGCGCACAATGCCCCCGGATGGTTTCAAACCAACCTTTTGAGAAAAGGTTGATCAAAACCCTCAGCAGACAATGCCCCCGGCGGGATTTGAACCCGCGTCAAGGGCTTGAAAGGCCCCGATCCTTGGCCGGGCTAGACGACAGGGGCGTACTAGCTATTCTAATTCAGTCTGCAAAACCTTATAAATTGCAAAACTCAATGTCAGAAATGAAGCCACGCTCTAAGAATTCTCAAGGACGAAAAACAGCTAGACCAAAGCCCTCCCAATCAAAGGCGGCACGTGAGAAAGCGCGCTCTGAAGCGAGTTGGAAGGGATTGGAAAAGATTGCTAAGCAAATGCCAGGCACGATGTTGGAATACATTGTCGCACGAAGGAATATGCCGCGCGCCAAACAACTTGCAGTAGATGAACTGACATCAGCGGCTAAGTTTGTACGAAACCATCAGGATGCGGATCAGATTCAATGCGCGATTGAAGCTGGAAAGTACCCGCCCGTGGTAAATCGATATTTGCTAGGGACTCTCAGCGCAAGTAGAGCAAAGATTGCTTCTCGTGTCGATGTGGATGCACTTTTAGAACATCTGAGTGCTAGAAAGAAGGGGAACCCCCATCAACCGCCGAAAAGACGCGGTTCTCGCTAGGCACTTTTTTAAACCGTTCCAAGTGTCTTTGAGTATAATTGGTGATTTTATTGGGTTCTCGAGCTAAAGATTCAAGTCGCTTCAAGAAGACGCACGCACGACAGCGCTGGAAATGGAAAAAGAAGAAGATGCGACGTGAACGCCGTAAGAAGCGATATTTGCGACAGCGCGCACGACAATAGTGCCAAACCTCCTTTTTTGGGAGATGGCATTATTGGGCGAGTTTTTCACTATTTTGGAACGCGTCGCCGAAGGCTGTTTGCCTTATGGCTTTCGTCGTCGGAGAACCAATTGTCTAATTCTTCTTCCTGCGGCTTTCTTTCGTGCAGGGGTTGCAACCGCAAACTTTTTGCTGGCTTGATAGCGGTCGCGCAAAATTCGCAATTGCAAATATTTGATAACGTGACTGATGGGAACGATTCTTTCCGCGCCCCTGATTCTAATTTTTATCGTTTTAATTCCCG
>CAZGES010000014.1:11436-23889 GCA_964524375.1 uncultured archaeon | reverse complement strand
ACGGCTTGTTTAAGCTCGGCTTTCACATCCTCTAACGCGCCAATGTCATCCCATTTTACATTGGGAATTTCCACCATGACTTCGCGCAACGCCGAGGGTTGAATTTCTTTTAATGCATCCTCAAAATCCTTGCGTGTGACTTCCATTTTTTCTAACACACTCTCGGGGATTGTTTCTTCCTGCAAATTAATTTCAGGCAAATATCGTCGCAGCGCTTTCATCGCGGATTCTTTGGCCAGCGCTGTCAAGTCTGCGCCTACAAAACCGTGTGTGATGCCGGCAAAATAATCCAAATCCATGTCTTTGGCAAAAGGCATTCCACGCGTGTGGATTTGCAGAATTTCTTTTCTCCCATCGCGGTCGGGAACGCCAATTTCTATTTCGCGGTCGAAACGGCCCGGTCGTCGGAGTGCTTCGTCGAGCGAGTTCACACGATTCGTGGCGGCAATAACGATGACGTTTCCGCGGGATTCCATTCCATCCATTAATGAAAGGAGTTGTGCAACCACGCGACGCTCAACTTCTCCAACCACTTCTTCACGTTTGGGGGCGATGGCGTCAATCTCATCAATGAAAATAATACTCGGAGCGTTTTCTTCGGCTTCCTTGAAAATTTGCCGCACACGCTCTTCCGCTTCGCCGACAAACTTGCTCATAATCGTTGGAGCGGAAACGGAAATGAAGTGCGCCTGTGTTTCATTCGCCACAGCTTTTGCCAAGAGTGTTTTTCCCGTGCCGGGAGGGCCGTGAAGGAGAACACCTTTGGGGGGTTCAATTCCCAACTTTCGAAACAATTCAGGGTGGCGCATGGGGAGCTCAATCATTTCACGAACTTTTTGCACCTGGTTTCCTAATCCCCCCACGTCCTCATACGCGATGCGGGGAACGCCTTCTAATTCTCCCTTAATGGGTTCGTCTTTCAACACGAATTGAGTGAAGTCGGTTATTTTGACTATTCCACGGGGCGCGGTTTCAATGACGCGGTAAATGAAGCCGGATCCGAAGACGGTGATCCACACATTATCTCCGCGCGAGAGGGGGCGGCCGATGAAAGTCTTTTTGAGAATGCGTTCGTATCCGGAAGCGATGATGTGCACGTCTTGGGTGGGAGCGAGCACGACTTTTTGAGCCTCTTTGAATTGCGCGGGGCGAACAATGACTTTTTCTCCCAAATTCACGCCTGCATTGTGGCGAATGAGGTTGTCCATGCGGACCATGTCCTTGCCCTCATCTTCCGTGCGGGCGGGCCACACAATCGCAGCGGTTTTCTTCGTGCCTTCAATTTCAACGATGTCCCCGCTCGTTATTCCTAATACTTGCTTCGATTTCCTGTCAAGCGTGACGATGTTACGCCCCACATGCGTGGGGGAAGGTTCTTGGACCTTCAACGTGACGGCACGCTTATCCGGAACGGGCGCGGCGTTGATTAAAGGATTGGGAAAATTGGACATATACTACTTATACGCCGTCGGGGGTTTTTAATCCCTCCAAACGAGGGGCTACATTACTTGGGCCTTTTACAAACGATTCATCAAAAATAAAATTAGTTATTTAGAAGAAATGGGGCGCGAGGAAAATTCTCCGGGAGGGAGAACAGCGACTAACTCATCCAACGCAACCAGAATGGGTGGGGATTGTTTCTCCAACCACTTTTGATAGGACTTCGCCACGTCGGTTTTGGACTTTTCTCCGGGGGAGAGTTCCATACAATGTTGCGCGTGGACTTTGACGCACGCGAGGGGGCCACATATGGGACGAAAACCCTCAGGCAACGCTTGCACGCCCCAACCCATCTTGAAATCGGGGTCGAACCATTTTCGCTCCCCCACAATAATGAACGCTCCGCGGCCCAAACTCTCACCCGAGGGAGCTTTCTTGCTTACTTGCGAAGGCTTCACCGCGTACACGCGCACGCTCAACAAGCCTTTTTTCCACACGGAAGAAAATAACCCCGCAAACGACGCAGCGTCATCCAAATCTTCTTTCGCGGGTTTTTTTTTGCCGCATTTTAACAAACAGTGCGGCGCGCCGTGAACGTCGGCGTGGAAATACATGTCATTGTCTTCCATGTGACGCTTTACAAGGGCTTCATTTGAATGCGCGTCTCGCCCCCCCACGATTAACAAGCCGTTTCGCGTGTAGCACCAGCGAAACTTCTCAAACCATTCTTTACTGCGGCGCTTCTCGGGAGATTTTTTCTCGGTGGAACGTGTTTCTTTTTCGAGCGCGGCGAGTTTGTTTTCCACTTCACGCATTCCAGACGCGGCGCCTTTCATTTTTGAACGCAAACGCTTGGCTTCATCAAAGAAGGATTGGGCGTTTTCCTGCGCGGTTTTTCGCACGTCAAGAATGATTTTCATACTCATGAAACGGTTGAAGGCTTTTTAGATGAACGTGTTGAGCGTAATTTCGCAGGTTTCGAAGACGAGGAAGTGGATTTAGGAGGAATAAACGAAGGACCCATAACACGTGAACCAAGGGGAGCGGGTAAAGAGGGAGAAACCGTTTTCGCTTGCGCGGGGGGCACGGCTTCTTTCTCGGCGAGGCTTTTCTTCCACGCATCCTTGGAGGGACAATCGTAGTTCACACAAATTTCCATCTTGAATTTTTTTCCAGAAAGTTTGATTAGGGGCGCTTTATTGCACGCGGGGCAAATTTTATTCGTAGGAAACAATGAACCCTTTTGGGGAAGGGGAAACGTGGTGCGGCAATTGGGAAACTGGTCGCAGCCGAGAAAACGCTTTTGCGTCGCGGCAGCTTTGCGCATGACGAGGTTTCCATTCTCGCAATTGGGGCATTTTCCCATCGAGTCTTGGGAGAATAAAGCTTTTTTCAAGTCCGCGGAAATAGCCAACTTATTCACGAGGAGCTGCTCCAAGACTTTTCCAAGGAGGAGACGCGAATTATCAACCACGCGAACCATTTTTGTTTTTCCCGCCGCAATATCGTCCATTTCAATTTCGAGTTCGGAAGTCATTTTGGGTTCGGTGACAATTTTACAATGCTTTTCAAGCGAATCAATGACCGCAAAGGCAATTTGATTGGGTTCAATACTCTTAATTCCGGAAATGTATTGGCGCGAATAGAGTTTTTGGATAATATCCGCGCGCGTGGCCTTCGTGCCCAAATTATTTTCTTCCATTAATTTGAGCAATGCACTCTGGGAATAGCGCGCGGGAGGCTGCGTCTCCTTGCGTGGCATTTCAATCGCGTTGACGTGAACAAACTCTCCCTCTTTTAGTGCGGGAAGAATCGTTTCTTTCAACTCCGAAAAAGGATACACGGCTTTCCACCCCGCGAACAAAATGGTTTGCCCGGTCGCGGCGAAAGGTTCGGTTTTGATTTCCAATTCCACGGAAGTGTTTTCCGTTTCGGCATCGGGCATGAATGTTGCGAGGAAACGACGTGCAACCAAATCAAAGAATTTCCATTCTTTATCGCCTATTTTCCCGCGCTCGGGAACTTTGGTAGGGTGCACGGGCGGGTGGTCGGTGGTATTTTTGGCGCCTTTAGAAGGATTGAGGGGCGCGGCGAGAATTTTCTCAACAAAGGGAGCATATGTTTTATCGTTTTTCAATTCTTCCAGGTGTTCGCGCAAGTTCATCGAGGAAGGGTAGGTTTGGTTGTCCGTACGAGGATAGGAAATGTACCCTGCCATGTACAAGGATTCGGCGGTGTTCATTGCCTGACCCGCGGTGAAACCCAACGCGGACGCGGCACGGAGCATGGTGGTCGTGTCAAAAGGAATGGGCCTCGTTATGAGTCGCTTTTTCTTGGAGATTTTTTTTACGAGGGCTTTTTTCTCGTCTTTTATCTTTTCAAAAATGTCTCGCGCCACTTTTTCCTCGAACATTTTACCATTTTTGTGAAAGGCGTCAAATAGTTGAGCGTCTTTTTCCGCGTGCGCGATAATTTCCCAATAGGGTTGTACCACGAAAGCAAGGCGTTCTTTTTCGCGATTCACAATGAGCGCGAGCACGGGAGTCTGTACGCGCCCAACGGAAATGAAATCCTTTCCCATGCGATTTCCCATAATGGAAACGAAACGCGTGAGCACGGCGCCCCAAATCAAATCGATTTCCCTTCTCGCATCAGCGGAATCGGACAAATGGTAATCCACTTTAACGAGTTCGTCGAAACTTTTTACTAATTCTTTGGGAGTCATCGCGGAAAAATACGCGCGCTCCACGTCCACTTTCGGATTAACTTCTTGAATAATGCGCAGCGCCTCGACGCCAATACTTTCTCCTTCCCTGTCTGCGTCCGTGGCAACAATGACTTTCGTGGCGGTCTTTCCCAATTCTTTCATTAACGCGGCAATAGCGGCATCATTGGGCGCGTAGAGAATGGGGGCTTTGGCCAGCTCCTGCAAATCGGTGCCTTTCCAGTAGGAATACTGCTTGGGAAAATCCACTTCCACAATGTGTCCGCGCAGGGGGATGACGATGCTTTCCTCATTGTTGCGCGCAAACGTGTAATACTTGGCAAAACCCCTCGCCTGCGAACGCGTGGTCTTTCCCCCTAATACTTCGGCAATGCGCTGGCCCGCGAGATTCTTTTCGGCGATGATGAGGTGCATAATTGAAAAGACTAGAATCGTTTCTGAAATGAAGTCGGTGGAAGAGCGTTGGTTTTTTTGATGACGGAAAGCACGGGCATGCTTCGCAGTTCGCGCACACCATCAATGGTGCCCAAATCGTCTAAGACACGTTTCACGTGCGTGGTGTCGGGGCAGAGCAACTTGAGCATGTAATTGTGCTCGCCCATGAGTTCGTGAAACTCGACAATTTGCTCCATTTCACTCAAACGCTTGGAAATATTTTTGTTTTTCCCAGGCTCGGTCTTCAACAGAATGAAAACGGGTTTGGCGAAACCGAGGACGTCAAGATTTAGGTCCGCGGAGATAGTACTGATGATGCCCTGCCGCTTGAGTCGCTCAAAACGCTTTTTGATAGCCACGTCCGTCAAGTTTGTTTCACGCGCGAGTTGAGAGAACGAGGAACGGCCATCTTCCAACAAGCGGCCGAGGAGGAGCAAATCAATCTTATCGAGGGTCACCATGAGAAAATTAACAAACTTATTCTATAAAATGGTTTGGATTTCATACCCGCATGAAAAAGGAGAGATGGGCGAAATAAAGCATTTTAAGGGGGTTTCATGCAAAATAGGAATGTCAATGAAAAAAAAGACATTGAAAAGCAAAGGGCACGCGGCGGGGAAAATAAATTATTCTGCACTGCAAACCGAACTCGAAAATGCCGTAAAAAAAAGCATTCCGCAGAGGGAGAAATTTGGCATCGCATTTTCAGGGGGATTGGATTCGGGAACAATTGCATACATCGCGGGAAAATTCTCGAAGGATGCGATATTACTTAGTGTGGGGACGCGCGAGAGCAGCGATTTGACTCGCGTGCGCGAATTAGCCAAAAAAATGAAAATGAAAATAGTGGTGCGCACGTTAAACGAAGAGGAAATTGAAGAAAATTATGCGCACGCGCAGAAGATTTTGAAAACGCAAGATAAATTGCAATGCACATTAGGATCGGTAAATTTGGCCATCGCACGCACCGCGCATGATGAAAAAATAAAACATGTTTTAGTGGGGTCTGGAGCGGATGAATTATTCTGCGGCTATGGAATTTTTGAAAAATGTCGCGATGATGAAGCGCTGTGCGAAAAAATGCGCGCGGAGAAAGTGGAGAATGTACACGCACACGATGTCAAACGCGAAGTGAGGTGCGCGGGCGAGTATGGAATTACGCTGCACGCCCCCTATTTGGATGAGGGGTTTGCGGCGCAGGCCATGCGCGTCCCATCCCGGGATAATTTGCGAGGAAAATACGGAAAGGTGCGCAAGAATGTGCTTCGCATTCTAGCGGAGCGAATGGGCGTTCCTGATGTGATTGTGCGCGCGCCCAAGAAAGCGATGCAGTATGGGAGCGGTGCGAGCAACGTGTTGCGGCGCAAAAATTAAAATTAAGGGTATCCGTGAGAAACATCTAGTTTTGAATACGCTGGGCCCAGCAGCGGGTCGTCGTTGGAGCCGAGAATGTCAAATACGCTGATAAGGCATGTTGTCCCCGGCGACACCGTGACATTTTTTCGAATGACAAAAGGTTTTTTCACGGTGAGAGTGGCAGTAGGAGAGGATCGCGTGCAGGAGAGAAGGCCATACGCGCGCTCGCCATTCATTACGCGGGGTTGTCCAAAAGAGGTTCCTTCGAGAAGGTCCTGAACGTCTCCGCTCAAGTTAGCGTCGCAATGAGTGCCAAAATTATTGTTCATGTGCGTCAGGGCAGTATCCCAATAAACGTCCACATCTACCGCGTAGTCGTATCCCAAAATGTCTTGCGGAATGCAATTTGCGGCAGAAAGAATTCCAGGGGCGTGCTGCGCATTGTATTGGCGCTCGATGCTGAAAATGATTCCGTCAGCGGCAAAGTTTGAAAGCGCGTTTCGAGCGAGGAACCAGTCTTTGGATAACTCTTGCTGCAGCACCCCTAACTCTGCTGCACGGGTCTGCGATTCGTAATGAATGGATTGCGCGTAGAACGTGGCGATGAGAAAAATAATGGCGAAGGCGCCCACAAATACCGAAAAAAAACCTCGCGAATTCATGGGGACTCCACGCAAACCTTCTGCTCCACCCACGCGCCCGAGGCTGCAGGGTCAAGTAATACCGTGGTGACTTGCGGACGAAAACTACTGCTGCACGCACAGGGTTTGAAGGACGCGGCACTGCACGAGGTGGCAAGCGTTCCTACTGCGACGGGAGATGAATAAAACCATTCCATAACAGCATCTTTGGCTTGAATTTGAAGCAATTGTTGCTGGGGTGCCATCGTGGGTTTAGTAGCATGGAAGAGGATGGAAAGCATGAAAATCACGACTGCCGCGCCGTAAATCATGTCAATGGTAAAAATGAATCCGCGCACGTTAAATCCTCCAAATGTTCAAGTTAACATCCGTCAAATAGGCAGCGCAACCGCCATCAAGGCATTCGCGCAAGTTTGAGGCCGTTGGAACCGTGTCAAAAACTAGCGCCCGGCGTTTAATCGAAAAATATTCCTCATTTTTAAGTTTGGACATGTAATAGGATATAGTAGCTTGGTTGAAAAGAATGGCATTCAAGTCAAAATTATATTCACTGAAAATTCCCAACGGGCCTCGACGAAATGCCGTGTTGTAATCCACGATGCAGTTTTCCAAGCCCGACAATTCATTATCGGCAACCCAGCCGCGAGGGTAGGAAGAAAGTGTGGGAAGAGTTTGCGGCGCGGGCGGAGGCAGGGGGATTGGAAACGAAGCCACGTGAATTGGGTTAGGACCGCAGCGCGCATTGAGATTGGCGAGTGAAATATCAAGCTTATTGCACCCAGGACCGCATGAAAAAGGATTAATCGTGCACAAATCAGCATCTCCACCCAGAACAGGATTGCATTCAGGGGGCGTAAACTGAAGGATGATATCGCTTCGGCTCATGAGATTATTTGAACTCAGGATTGCCGCCGAAAGCAATTGCTGGGAATTTTTTTCCTGCTGACTGTAAAAAATAGACAATTCGGAACTGCTTAAAATGAGGCCAATAGCGAGGGTGAATACGGCGGCCGCGACCACGATGTCCAACGACCAAAACTGTCCGCGGGAATTCATGGTTTAGCCTCCACTGAAAATACATCCACGCAGCCCTGCGGAACAAACGAATGATTTTGGTCATAGTTTTCATCCACGTGGACGTAGCGGTTGATGTCAATGTCATACGGCGTCCCCGCGTCAGCAGCGAGAACAAGGAGAGAATAATTGAGGACCGGAAGATTAATGTCCCACGCAAACGTGCACGGAACGCGAGATTGAACTCCTGGCGAGCGAATGTTTTCCAAGTCAATCATCCCGGAAGAGCGGGAATAAGCGTTGAGACGCGCCGTCAAATCAACGCTGCGCGGAATGTTGTTCGTTTGGGGATACACTCGTATGTCACTAAATTTTCCGCTGGTGTACGCAGTAAGGGTTCCCATCAGAAAAATATTTTCCCTTAATTGCTGGCGAATGGAAATTTCTTTTTGAACTTCTTCAAAACGAACAAGAACAGAAGAGAAAACATTTAGAACAATCAGCAGGACGAGAAGACTAAGGAGCAAATCCAAACCCGATTGACCGCGAACATGCATATAGGCCATTCACCGGTTTGGCGTTTTTAATTCAAACTTTTGAATAGGGAAAAAAAGAGAGGGCGCGATGCCGAATAGGTCAAAAAGGGCCGTAGAACCATGCAATGGATGGAATGAGAAGAAGCATGCCCGTGGAGTGTGAAACGTTCAACGATTCAAACAAGCGGCGGAGGGAATAGGAGGCTAAAACGACCGCGCCGGCAATCCACCCTCCGAGGAGAAAAATTCCAGCGATTTGAAACACGATCCACGCCTCATCCGGAAGAATGAACGAAAAAGAAGAAAACCACTCATGGAGAAAAAAAGAAAGAAAAATTCCCCCTGCAAACAATAGAAGAAGAAACCCCCACGAGACGGTTGAAACATTTCCAACATACGCGGCAACAGCGCTGCGCACATTCCCCGTGAGCGAAAGGAGGCCGAGGCTGAAAACTAAGTTACTAACCCCCATGGAATATGATGCCTGACCGGAAACCCATGCCGCATTAATCAAACCGGGACCCAAACCCGGAAGAAAACCGGAGGCGCAACCAATGCACGCATCACGCATTTTTTGTGCGCGTGAGGAATGGGAGTAAATAGAGTGGCCCTTCCAAGCAAAACCAAACCAGCCCAAAAAAAATGCAGGAAGAACCATTGGAACCGTGCGCTCGTGCAAAAGCCACCACCCCGCGGCAAGCATGAACAAACCTCCCGCCACGTCGCGCGGGTTAAACAAAAGCATTCCCACAAATCCAGCGGCGAGAGCAAATAAAAGAAGCGGAAAAATCAAACTATCTAACGGAAACATTGAAATAAAATGTTCAAAAACAAGCAAACCAACCGCAGCTGACGCGAAACCGATAACCAAGTCTTCCCGCGAAGAAAATTCATTTTGGTTGAGGCCACGTGCAAGTCCCGCAGAAGCAATGCCGAGGACAAAACCAAACTCAACATGATTTTGAAGGGCAGGAATCCAAATCAACAATGGAAAAATAGATGAAAGGCCTGCACGCAGGAAAAAAACACCGAAGAGGACGCCGAGAAAAAGGTCAAGAAGCATTCGAATCGCGCCCCGCAGGTAAATATGTCATCGAATCAACCACACACAGACGGCCGCGCGGCGTGAGAACTAGAGTAGCACGGATGGAAAACGATTCGCCGGAAAAAATGTTCAACAACTGGGGAGGGTGGCGGAAGTAACAGGTAATGCTGCCCTTATTCGACGCCACAAAAACCAAACTCGTGCCGGACAAATGAGGATTTTCCGCAGCGGCAACGAATTGAACACGATGCGGAAGGGGAAGAGCGTACGCCTCCGACACGGAAGAAAGAGTAGAAGCGGAATGCGTGTCCAGAATTTCAATGAAAACACCGGCAGCCACCACCAGAACAAGCCATATTGACCAGGTGTAACGAGGATCCATGCAAGCGCGTGCACGCGAAACGAATTAAAAACTAGGGAAAATTTCTGTGGGAAAAAAATTAACAAACAACCGGGGAATTAGGACAGAAAAAAGAACTTCCCCCACTCAAAGAAGTATGCTGCCAGTCAATGGTGACCACGTTAAACGTTCCGAGATTTTTGACCGCGGTGCACACTTGCATACAGCCGGAAGGGTGGTTGTTGACGCCTAATTGAATCTCACGCCTCACCCCCGCATCCCACGTGCCGGAAGTGGTAATGTGAACGGTGATTCCATTCAGGGTCACTTGAGGAATAACATGGTTTATTTTTACTGAAAGACCGTTTTTTTCCACGAAAGGAAGGAGAGTAAGCTTGGCCACGTACGCGGCATTCGTTTTATTTTGATTTTCAATGTACGGCGAAACGATAGCGAGCGCGACGACGATTACAAACGAAAGAACGAGAAGCAATTCAATACTGGTTTGACCGGTTTGAGCACGCATGATTACACCGCGTTAAAATCAATAATGTATGCCGGGGAACTGGAGGAATCATACCGCGATTCCAATTTGAAATGCTGAGAAAAACCAACTTGCCCAGTTTGAATGACAAAAGAACCCAGCAGCAGCGGATCACCCTGGCAGCGAAGCGTGGCAGAGGGAGGAAAAATAAACGATTTGGAGCAAAGCATGGCCGAACTCGTGAGCAAAGGATCGGGGTTTTCAACACAATTCACCGGAGCATTTCCGGTGGCATCGAACACATCTGAGTTAAGCGGAAAAATGATTCCGACATTATTGTCTTTGTTACTGCACGCAAAAAAACTTCCAGGAGGCAAATAGACATCCACCAGCTGGCGCGAATTGCCGGGAACAAGGGTCATGTTTCCAACCACCGAACGAATGACTTTCAACCCCGCATCCGCAAAACCGGCTTTGCTCACATCATCTAGTGCAAACTGCGCACGCTGTCCTAATGGAGCGACGACGGAACCCATGATGACAAGCATGAAAATGAGGACCAAAATGAATTCCAAACTAGCCTGCCCCTTCACGGGTGAAAAACTCCGCGAGTTCATGAAGACCAGCTCCACGCCAACGGACCATCGCCGAGAACCGTTAACAAAACATACGCGAGCAGCACCGCGGGAGCAAAAGGAGCAGAGGCTTTGATTTTGATAACATCCTCCAACTGACCGTTTTTCACGGCGCGCTGCAACTTGGCAATGTCTTCAGGATACACTCCCGCTGCCTGGCGCGGGTCCGCCCACGCGTCGCCGGACGATTTGAAGGTGCGCATAATGGTTTCCAAATCACGCTCAACACCTGCCTTAATAATGGTTTTGAACGAGACACCATCTTCACGAACGACCTTACCATTTCTCAACCCTATCCACTCGCCAGGAATATCTCCATCGTTCAAATCGGAAATTTTTTTCCGTGTGGTGAGTACGTGGCGCTGAGCAAAACCATACCACGCGAACAAAAAATTGACGAAAATTAGCACGCCCAAAATAGATGGAATGAAATCCGAAGAAATGATTGTAGTAAGAATTCCAACCACGGAAAGAACGGCAAGACCTTTTCGTAATACTGAGTGAATGAAACCCACAGCGAAAAGGAAAGGAATGATTAGCAACGTGGAGAGCGAAAAATAATTCAACGCATGCGTGAACAAAATAATTACCAAACCCCACTCTAATGAACGAATGAGCGCATCGCGTGAAATAGTCAAAAACTCTTTTCGATTGGATTTTTGGTGGAGCGCCGTAAATGCGAGAAACGCGGAATAGGGCATGAGAACAATAACGGAGGCCATGAACAAATTAAGCATGAAAAAAGGCAACGTTCCGGCGAAGAGCAACTCTTTCCCGCCCCACACGAATGAAAGATGGAAAAAATCCCCCAAACTAAATGGATTAAATGGGTTTAGCGCGGCGAGGCCGGTGAATAATTTAACATCCCCACCCGCCCACGCCCCCGCGCGCCAGAAAACATACGCAAGAACGAACACCCCTGCAGTAATGGAAGCGGACCAAAAAAGGGGAGTAAGGGATTGTGAGAGAAAGGATTCATACGCAGCGAGCGCGAGGCCGGCGACAATCATCCCGTAGGAAACCCAATCCGGAATGATGCGCTGTTTAAAATCCGTGTAGGAGGCAATGACTAATCCCACGATTGAAAGAAGAAATGAAAAAAATGAAAACACGGGACTAGTCCCCCAGGAAACTGGTCACCGTGGCAATGCGGAACTGCTCAATGTTTTTTTCTGCGACTTGAGCAATTCCAACGACTTGAAATGCAAGCAGCGCAGCAACGGTGGCTAGGACTACTCCAAAAGCCACCGTGAGGAGGTACTCCAATGCAATCTGCGCGCGCTGTTCCATACTTTATTACACAAATCCTATTTTACACAACCTTATTGCACACCATCTAAAAATGTGCAATCAGGTGTGAAGCAATGCGTTCTGCAACTCAGTATTGAAATTGTTGAGGTTGCCGTTGATGATGTTATTCGTATTGCCGGTCGAACCGATGATGATTAGCAACACAATCGTCGCGATGAGCACCGCACCCCCGATTAACAAGAGATATTCGAGCGCTCCTTGTCCTTTATTATCCATGTTTTTTCCCTCCTCACTAGTTTGTTTGATGTACCACAGCATTCGATTGATTCTGCACGTCCACTTGGACTTGGCTGAACACCCCTTTGAGAATCAGTCCCGCAATGGTGGCGATGACAATCGCAATTCCAACGACCAACAATGCTTCCATGGCCGTTTGACCGCGATTTTCATTCCACATCAGAGACCAGCCCCCACGATGGTGCCCACCAGCAGTTGTGACACAAAGAATACTGTGTAAGCGAGCATAAGCAACAAAGGGATGTATAAAAGGC
>CAZGES010000014.1:0-11426 GCA_964524375.1 uncultured archaeon | reverse complement strand
AAATAATGAGGTCGCGCGCGCCCTTGACTTTAGACAAATCCGCACCCGTAACCGCACCCGTGTTGGCAGACGAGCTGATGAGAAAATCAATGACAACCGAAACCAACCCAAAAATAAACGGCGCCACGATAACGCCGGCAGCGACCATAAAAATAACCTGCAAAATAGTTTTGGATTTTCGCTCCGCGGAAATGCGGTTCATCTCTCGCACATCCTGAGAAATATCATCCAAAATTTCCGCCAGCTGTGCACCCGCGCGAACCGTGTCTACAATAATCGTAATGACTCGTCCAACTAAACGAGAGTCTACATTTCGCGTCAACGATAACAAGGAGTTTTCAAAATTCTCACCCTCTTCCAATTTGCGCAAAACCTTTTTCATTTCGTCAGAGAGAGGGCCGTATTGCGCGGTGGCCACTTCACGCAGCGCATACTCGTACGTGGAACCCGTTTTGAGGGTGTCGGAAATTTGCTTCAACGCGTCCGGAAGGGCCTCCTCAATCGCCTCAATGCGGGAACGGCCCTTCATGTAGGGGAAGCCTATCATCGCGTCTAAAACGATGGCAAAGCCGAGGACGCCTAGCAAGGGCTCGTTTATTTTGAGCACGAACGAACCGGCAAACGCGAGCAACCCCACCGCGAGAGCGGCGACTAAGGAACCGGCAAGCCAAAGCATGGGGGGAACGTCCAAATTGGCCTGCTGCATGTAATATGCGTACTTTTCCAGCGGGGTTTTTTTGTCGAAGACACTCATAGCATGCACAACCTTTTCCTCACACGCGCGGCTGGCTGATGTACAAATAGTACGCCAGCCCTCCTAAGAGCGAGGGCATAATCAAAAAATAAAAAATGAGAACAATAGGAGGAGTGAGAGGGATGGAAATTCCCAATGGAAGACCGCCGTTCACAATCGCAGCCATGACGCCAACAAACACGGGCATGACAATTCCCATGAAAATAAAAATAACTCCGAAGAAATTTAACTTCTCCGAATAGTCGCGAACCTTCATGCGCAAATCAAATGAAACATCACTCGCAATCGTGCCCATGATTTCAGACAAATTTCCACCGGTGCGCAGCGCACGCATGATATGCCTCAACGAATTCGCAAGCGGCTTTGATTGCGTACGCGCGGCAAAATGATGCAACGCATCTTTCGTGTCCGTTCCTTCTTCAATTTCAGAAATGGTGCGCGTGAATTCCTCGCTCAACACCCCATAATCGGCTTTCGCAATCGTTTGAAGGGTTTTGTACAATCCTATTCCCGCACGCAATTCGGTGGCCATGTGTCGGAGCGCAAAGGGAAGTTCAGTCGAACATAAGTCTCCGCGCTTCTGCGCATTGGACTGCGGAATGAGGAATCCCACAAAAATAGTGAGAAGCATCATGAAAAACGCTCCGAAGACGGGGAGAATATAGGAAAGGGCCACGACAAGCGGAGCAAGCGTTTGCTGGCGCTGATCGGCAATGTAGCGTAAAATAAGAAAGAAAATCTCTCCGAATGAAAAAGAAGCAATGAGAACCAAAATTGAAATCACCGAAATCATGGCGACCCATTGTTTGGGAGAATAGGGCATGTTGGCCGAATACAAATAATAATTGAGCGTCTTCATCTGAGGAAGACCTTCCATGAAATTTCCAATGCGTTCAAACAAACCGTGCAGGGAAAAATACAAGTGCCCCAAAATTCGAACGTAGGGAGATTTTCCATCGCGCAGGGCTTCAACACCCTGCACTTCCACATTTTTTTGACCTGACCCGGAAATAATTCCCTTCAACTCGCCCAACTTTCCTTCGGCTTCATTAAACTCCAGCCCCTCATTACGATATTTGGATTTCATTCGATCCACGATTGTATCGATGTCGCGGTCGGAAAGTTCTTCCTGAATTTCTTCTCCCGCGGCAAACTTCTTTTTCTTCTCTTCAATGCGCGAACGAATGCCGGAAAAATCTTCATTGGGCATGTCAGGCACTCTCCAAAAATTCTCGCGAAAGCTGGGAAACGGTTTTCATATCGCGCACATTCCTATCGACTAAACCTTGGAGAAAACGTTCGCGTCTTTTTAACTCCCCGTGCAACTCTGTTTGCGTCCGGCCGGTCAACTGCGCCAAACGCTCAAAATACTTTAACGGAAGAGCGGTGCGGACCATCTCATCCTTGACGGGGTCCCACTCAAACACGGTTTGCGTGCGAGGCTTTCCTTCCAGCACGCCCGTGACTTCGGCAATCTCCATGACACGGCGAAACGTGCCCTTCTGTGCGGAATGAAACAAATTTTCCACCACCACAAAATTCAAACCCGAAAGCATAATTTCAGGAACACTCATTGGAGGACTAGTCACGCGCGCAAGGGTTTCCTGCGCCGAGTTTGCGTGAATCGTGCCCATACAACCTTGATGACCCGTGTTCATGGCCGTGAACAAGGAGAATGCTTCGTCGTGACGAACTTCACCCACAATAATTCGGTCGGGGCGCATTCGCAAACTATTTTTCGTGAGAATGTCAAGCGTAATTTCCCCCTTTCCTTCCAACCCGGGCGGGCGTCCTTCCAAACGAATCCAATGACGCAAGGGCAAACTTAATTCGGACGTGTCTTCAATGGAAATAATACGCTCATTCGAAGGAATGAACGAACACAACACATTCAACAGGGTTGTTTTTCCGGAAGATGTTCCACCGGAGATGAGCAAATTCGCAGCCTGCACACTCAGACCATCGACGCACAACCACAAAAATGCGGCGACTTCCAGCGAGATGGTTTTGTATTTGATGAGGTCGATAATAGAGTAAGGATCCGAGCGAAACTTTCGAATGGTTAACGTTGAACCGGAAACGGAAGCAGGAGGAATGGTTGCATTCACACGCGAACCATCGGGCAAGCGTGCATCGAGGAGGGGAGACGAAATATCCACACGCCTCCCTACTTCGCGCGCGATACGATTCACGAGGTCTTGGACTTCATTATCGTTTGTGAATTCCACATTCGTAATCATCATGTCGTATTTTCGATGGAACACGTACACGGGAACATTTGGACCAATCACCATGATTTCTTCGAGCTTATCATCCTTGATTAGCGAGTCAATTAATCCATACCCAACCATTTCGGCCACAACGGCTTGCGCGTAAAAATCAAACTTGGAAGAAGGAACTTTCAACTCGGGAGAAGCGCGGAGAATTTCCAAGACTTGCTGCGAGTACACGTTTCTTTTTTGTTCGGGATCGCGAATACGATAGGGAGTAATGCTAATGAGCCGTGTTGCTGCCTCTTTGAGCGTGTTAATAATGGCACGCTCACTCACGGTGGGACGTGCAACCGGAATGGTGTAATACATCAAGGGTTCGCCCTGCACGCGATAAATTTTGGCATCGCCGTACTCTTCAATTAATGTCTTGGGTTTTTCCTGCATGAGCTGCTCAAACGTGTCAACTTTACCTTTGTTTAATTCCTGCAGCTGCTGAACAACTTTGGAAGGAGACGAAAATGTTGACGCGGCGGGACGTGGAGTTAAATCATGTGAGGGAGTGGGAACAAATTCAGGAATGGAAATTGAAGGCGTTTCGACGCGCGATTCTAAACGAGGCGCGGGAGAAGACGAAGGAATTCCGCCCGAGGAAGAATAATCAGACGGAGGAACATACCCCGTGTTGCCCGAACTCGAACGCAACGCATTGATTTTGCGCACCAACTCATCAATGTTTTCCCCCGGCGGAGCGGCGGGAATCTCCGTTTGAGTCGCGGAAATTTTTGAAAGAGGAAGGGGTGCCGGCATAGCTTCGGAAATGGGTGGCTTGGCTTTCGCAGGGAGATTGGGGGGCATGATAATACTCGGAAAAACGAAAAAATCCTTCAATATAAACCAACCGACCTTTTTAGAAAAAAAATCAATCAAAAAGACGCTTAAAGTGGCAAATAACGGCTCATTTCGCTATTTCACCTCAGATTTATATAGCGCAGTTTGTTCAACGAGAGAAGGAGAAACTCATTATGCACCGAATCATGCTATTTCGACTAGGAACGCGCGACGTTCATTTGCCCAAACTCTTTGGAGCATTCATCATGCTGGGCGCCGCACTCATGCTCGTGCAGAGTTTAGCAGGAATGTTCGACTCATGGGAGAATGTGCGCGCCGTGCATGCGTGCATTGACGCCGCGAACTCAGGAACGGTTTCCATCCAAGACTGCCAAACGCTCGCGTATTATGGATTAGACATTTTACTCCGCGCGAATCAATACCGCTTGACCGACATGCAAGTGGTTGCGGGGCTTCTGCCGTACGTGGCAAACGTGTTCTTCTGGGTCGGCGGATTCATCGTGGGATTGGTGCTATATCGTTCGTGGAAAATAGTCATCCCCATTGAAGAAAGCATCATGAACATCAAAACGCCCAAGTGGAAACGAAGACGATGAAACTTTTGAGAACCAAGCAAACAATTTTGCTGGCATGACAAACCTTTTGGTTTGCCATGAAGTTTCATCAAAACCCGACTAATTATTTGGGAAAAAAGAAGGGAGAAAAAAACTCCCTCCTTTTGCAAACAGATTTTATTGCGCTACGCAACAATAATCTTGACGGAACTATTCTCGAGCTTTCCTTTCTTGACGCCCACAATCAATTGGACGCTGTTCTTCTCCGCCGCATCGACTAATCGTTTCGTAACAATTCCGTCGCACACGATGGTGTGAACATTCTTGCTGGAGGAGAGTTTCTCCACCATGTCCTTCACGGGAACCGAAGCCAATTCTTTCTTGTTCGCATCCAAAAATTTGGCGAGCTTCTTTCCTTTGACTTGGTCAATCAATTCCGAATATTCTTTGGAATCCGCCGAAGAAACATTTGATTCGGCCACCGCGTCCACACCGCCCTGCACTTCGAACGTGGGCAAGGGTTTCACTCCCAACGCGCCGAAGCGCGGACGAATACCCTGCGCCGCGGAACGAGGAGCGGGAGCGCTCATGTCATCGCGCATACGCGGTTCAAAATCGCGGGGTATTTCCCTTCCACTGTGCAACGGACGATCCGCGCGAGGAGAAAATCCTTCATCGCGGGAACGTGAACGGGGGTCCATACGTGAACGAATGTCATCACCGTGCTCATCACTCATACGGCCGCGCATCGGGCGGCGCATGTCATCGCGTCCGCGCGATTGCGAATGTGCGTCCATTCGAGTATCCATTCGGTCGCTGTGCGAAATACCGCGCTGTGTTTCGCGTCCGGATACGCCAATCGAATCCAAAAAGGTTTGAATGGGCACTCTTCGTCGGAGTGCTTGAATAATTTCCTTCTGTTGCAACTCTTCCACTTCTTTTCCGTCGGGAGCAACGCTCACGAAGGGAACGATGGCAATTTGATGCAACTTGCGCGCGTTCAATTCTCCACCGCGGTCTCCATCAACGAATAATACGATGGTTTTTCTCCGTGAGAGATTGACAATGTCCTGCGAAATGCGCGAACCGCCCATTCCGATGACATTTTTGATTCCGTGTTTGAGCATGTTGACCACGTCCGCGCGGCCTTCCACGACAATCACTTCATCGCTCGACTCTACTTCGGGTCCGGCAGCTAATCGGTCGCGGCCCCACTCAACTAAAGCACCGGCACGCACATCCGAACGGATTTCTTCCGTGAGGGTGTCAATTTCAGGCGTTTGTTCCATCTTCAAGCGGGAAAGCAATTCTTTCGCGCGCTTCGCAATGTCGGCACGCTTATTTTGTCTCACGTCTTCAATATTCACGACGCGAAACTGCGATTCGCACGGACCCACTTTGTCCACGGTCTCCATTGCGGCGGCAAGAACAGATGTTTCCGCCATGTCCATGGAAGTAGGAATGAAAATTTCTCCATTGGTGTTTCCGCCCTCCGGATGAACATTCACTTCAATTCGACCCACGCGTCCTTTCTTTTGAAGTTCGCGCAAATCCATTTCTTCGCCCAACAATCCTTCCGATTGTCCGAAGACGGCACCGACAATATCGGGCTTGTCGACAACCCCTTTGATCGTAAATTGAATTTTGATCATGTATTTGACTGCGTCAACATACGTTTTAGCCATAGTAATATCACTCTCTTTTTTTGTAAGGAGTTCACGAGAGTTGCAGAATTTGTTCAATTATTTTTTTACGCGAAACGAGTACTCAAGACTTTCCTGAGCGAAGAATGATCTAACTTATTTTCAGTAGGCGCCAACCTGGCGCGAGCATTCTTTTCTAACAAACGTGATAAGCGTGAATTGAACAAAGCCCGAATCTCGGACTCTATGAAGGTAATAGGGGTGAATGTGTTTAAAAATGGGGTTGAGGGGCTAAAAGCTCGTTAAATGGCGAATTAACGGGTTTTAGGGCGGCGGACGAGAAATTGATGCGTCCAGATACGCGCGGGCGAACGATCGCGCAGAGAATTGAGTTTGGGTGGAACGTGTTTCCACATGTCGCGGCCGATCTTCTCGCGGAGCTTCTTCATTTCTTCTTTCAACGGAATGGTAGCATACGACAGGGAGTTTTCATAAGAAAGCTTTCGGTCTTTTACCTGGGCAAGACGATTCAAATCGGTAATGCTGTGCTTGATATATTCCACAAAAGGAAACTCTTCCTTGATACGTTGTAAAAAACGGTATTCGAGCAACTGTGCAATTCCAATACGTTCTAATCCAGAATGAGTTCGAACATCGCGAAAGGGAAAGAAGCTTTCCCAATCCCCGATGGATTCTTGACGATTAATTCCCATTTTTATTTTTCCAAGCATATCCCCTCGTTCGGAAAAATTTCCGCGAGCAATTGCATCATGAATTTTTGGATTAGTGAGAAATGCTCTCGCCCCCACGTCTTTGGAGTCAAGATAGGCTATTTCGAATTGCGCGTTTAATCCTCCACCCCCCGATCGAGAATGAGAAGGAGTATAATGAATGAGGATTCCCCATTTTTTATTCAGCATTTGAGTTATTCGATGGTGGACAATATATGTATTCAGTAGCTTTAATAGGACTAAAACCGAGAGGGATAAATATGACCCACTACAACAAGGGAGCAAATGCCGAACGGGAGCTTTTGCAAACACTCTACAACGCGGGAATGGCCGTATGCCGCGCGGCGGGATCGGGAAAAGGAAAAGATATGATTCCCACCCCTGATGCGATTGCGCTTACGAATGGAAAGATTTACGCGTTCGAATGCAAAGCGTGGAAAGCGGACAACTTGAGCATTTCTCATACGCAAATGAATGACTTGGAAAAATGGTGCTCCCTTGCGGGCGCAGAATTAGTGATTGCGTGGAAAATACCCCGTCAAGGATGGCGGTTCATGAAGAAAGAACACTTCCATATGAATGATAAAAGCTATGCGATTCACCGCGATACAGCGTTTGAAGTGGGAAAGAAAATAGAGCATTTTATGGTCCAGCCCCTCAAAATTGGACCTTGAAAACTAAGCCTTAAATGGGATTCGGACGTAGTATACCTATGAACCAGCCTCTAGAAATGACGATCGCCGAACTCGAACAATTGCGTTCGAAACAACCCAGTTACCGTGCGAAAGTGTACTTAGAATGGGCCATTGAAAACTTGAAAAAATTCCACTCCCTCGACATGGTCGAAGGGATTGTGAACAAGAGCAAGAAGCAGTAGTGTTAGAGCTGCGACTTGAAAACTAAGATAGCATTGTACAGTTCATCCGCAACGTCTCCCGGCGCGTGTTTCGCTTTAATCTTTTTCAAAATGGTTGTAGCGTAGCGGCAACCCAATTCGGGATGCAATATACGAAAACAATTTCGAAAACGGAACTTTACGAGTGATGGCGCGTATCAAATAAGACTGCAGGGCATTCGCTTCTATTTCTCTCACGCGCCCGGTGAAATCGTGGTTAATAAAATTTGATTGAAACTCAGAATAGATGGGCGACTTATTCTGAGACAAAAGCCTCCTGACGTTCCGCTTAACGGTCGGCAACGTTGGGAAACCGGCGTCCGCATGGCGGAACCCAACCATGTTAACGGTCACAACACGATTGCCACGGAGACCAGTTACCACCACGGGAAATGAAAAATTGACAATGTGGTGCCCCATATTGGAAAAATTCTTAGCGCTGAGAACAGCAGGATTCGCACGGCGAATTCGGCGGGGACGAGGCATGCTCACACCAAGGTTGCAACGAACATCAACACGACACCAATTAACGCCATGACGATGAAAATAATCACGGAATCAATCGTGAGAACGGAACCAAAGTTTACGATAAACAAGAACAAATCCGCGAGAACGAAGAGAACACCAAACGCGAGCAAGGCCATGGAAATCATTCGATTTTGGTTCCCCACGCCTCTCAACTTTATTTCGTCTTGATCAACCTTCACTTGTTGAACGTCTTTTCCTAATTCATTCACGCGCACGCGAATTCTTTCCGCGAGGTCGGTGAATTTAGTCACCGTGTCGCTGGTTTGAGATTCAAAATTGCGGCGCTGCATGGAGAGTTGATTCTCATACGTTTCCAAATCTTTCTTCACCGTCTCAGCAATTCCTTTGGTAGCACCCTGCGCGGCGGTTTGAACCTGCTGCTGGACGAACGCATTGAGATTTTGCTTCTCAGCATCCACATCCTGTTTTACGATTTTAGAAATTTCACTTCTCAACAAGGCAAACGTATCCGCCTGCGCGAGGAGGAGCAAACGCTGCGCTTTCTGGGGTTCGACACCCAACTGCTGCAAGGTTTGGAGAATCTTATCTTCGGATTCACCCTCGCGAACCATGGTTTGAATAATTTCAATAATCGAAGGTTCGGCACCCGAAGAAGATGGGGGAGTTGAAACGGGAGCGGGCATCAGGAAACACTTCCGTTGGCATCAACGCCGTTCACGTCCGAAACCGCATTCGTGTCGGGGGCGTTTACATCCGGGGCAGGGGGAGTCATGACATTCACATCCGTGTCAGGGAGGACGAGAATAGAATATTCCCGCTCCACCAGCACGTTCGAAGGAGTGAAAACCCGTATTTTAAATGAGAGGTTGTCGCTCGCAACGATGGGAGTAAAGGAAAGGGTGGTGGAACTCTCCCCATCCGGGGAAAGGCCCCATTCCGAAACGGGGGGAGTTATTCCAGATGCGGGGTCGGTTAATTCAAGGGAAACATTCACAAGGTGTGAAAGAACATCCAAACTTTTTCCGGTCAAACGAACAATAACAGGTTTATTCTGCGTTCCCACCGGGTCAATTTCCAGCGTGACGGAAATAGCGGGAATAGCATTCGTGTTTGGTCCCGCTTGAACAATTAAGCGCCGGGACAAATGATAGGGCGCGGAAACTTCCAGCGTATAGGCGTTATTCTCAATGTAATGAGTATCTAATTTTATGGAAGTACTTTCGTGGGGGAGAAGAATATCAATCGTCTGCGCACCCGCGTGCTCGTTTCCAATTTGATAAACGAATGTAATGTCGCGAATCGCGTGAACGGAATCATTGACAACTAAAACGCTTCGCTGGTCGGCAGGGTCGGGAACAATGTTCAAACCGGAATTGAAAAATAAAAAATACAAGAGGCTTCCGCCAAACGCCACTAGAACGACGGCCATGACTTTAACAATTTTTTTGCGGCGAGCTTCGTTCATGCACGTAAAATGAAATTCTCGTATTTAAGGACGCGCCGTTCACAGCTACTTTTTTTCCGAAGGAGCAATGCCCTGCTGCCAATCCTGAATGAGCTTAATGGACGCGGCATGAACATCTGGCACACCGCCGCGCTGAATCTTGTTCCAGTGTTTGGCGAGGGTTTCTAACTGCTCATCCCCATCCCCTTTGGGAGCAATTCCATACGTGCGCACGAGCCAATCTTTCCAATAGGGATGGTCGGGCAGCCATTCTAACAATTCCATGGAAAGGGTAATAACATCCTTCAATTGATTTACACTTTTGGCGTTGAAAATCATGAGCTTGAATGAATCGTGCTCGGAAATGGGAATCACTCCTGGCGTGTCGATGAGGTAAACGTCTTCCTTCAATTTTACAAATGCTTTACCGCGCGTGAAACCGGCCTGTTTACTAGTGGGAGCGGCGTGCCTTCCGGAAAGGGCGTTGATGACGCTGGACTTTCCCGCGTTGGGATAACCAATCACCGCAATCTTTCCACCGTCTTTCAAACGGGAAAAAATGAGCGAACGCAAACGGTTAATGTTTTTTTTGGGTGCGCAAGAGATTGGAATGGAATCAATCTCTTCTTTCTTGAACTCATCTGACGCGGGATTTTTTCCGTGCAACAAATCCATTTTATTCAACACCACAATGTACGGAATTTTATTGCGGTCGAGAAACTGCTCCATTTCAGCGTTGCGCATGAAACTTGCAAAACGCGCGTCGACGATTTCTAACACTAAGTCTGCATCTTTAACGGCTTCAAACGCGTGGCGAAAGAGGGAGGACATTATGACTCTTTGCTGAAGCAACTTTAAATGACCGCGCTAAACTATGCGCCCAAAAAACGAATAACAAGGACGCCGGCAAACATGATGAGTGCCCCTAAGAGGCGCTCCATCAAACCATTTTCGTTGAATAGCAGGTGACCCTGCAGAACAGTGAGAACAACACTCAAACGCTTAATCGAATTAACATACAACACGTTCGCTTGGCTTATGGCAATGTTCTGCGCAACATACGCGAGAGCACCCATGAGGCCTATTCCAGCTAAGATGGGAAGGTGAGCAGCAATAATATTTCGTTCTTTTCGAATGATGGCGCGTGAACGAAAGAAAAGAATTACCGCCATAAAACCACAAACTGAAACAGGCCAAAAAATGGCCGAAGAATTGAGAACACCCACTTTATCGATGGAAGCGGTCACACTGTAAATGAGAGCAACCGCGCCCATGGATTGCGCTCCTTTGTCACGCGCGAGACTGCGAAATGGTTCCAAAATTCCCCCGTGACGGATGGCAGAAGCCCTCAACACGTAAGCGCCTGCGGCAATGAGCATAGCGCCGGCTATTCCAAATATGGTAGGAAACTCTCCCGTGATAATAGGTCCGACGACGATGATAAACAAGGGTGTGAGCATGAGAAGAGGCACCACCAATGAAATGTCTGAATTTTTTATCGCGCGAAAGAAAAGTGTTAACGCCATCACGTTCAACGAAGTTGAAAGAACCCATGCCAACCAAAACGATTCTCCAAGCAGAGGAATTGAACTAAACGATAAAAAAATAAGTGCAAAAATAAATGTGAAAAAGGAAGCGCAAAAAGCCATCACATTTTCATTCAAGCGTTTAATCCCATGCTTACTAAAAAAATCGCCGCCTGAAACAAATAGAGCTGAAAGTAAAGCGAAAAGAAACCATTCCATGTGAAATAAAATAAATTACAAGAGCTTTAAATGACCTGTGTATTTTTTCAAGTAGATCTCGTTCGCGGGGCCG
The DNA here is from genome assembly GCA_964524375.1 of uncultured archaeon. Lineage (GTDB taxonomy): Archaea > Iainarchaeota > Iainarchaeia > Iainarchaeales > VGJJ01 > VGJJ01. The sequence continues at coordinate 36 of CAZGES010000014.1, read as the reverse complement.
ATGACGATGCAGGTTTTACTTCCAGCGGCGATTAGC
>CAZGES010000013.1:0-24155 GCA_964524375.1 uncultured archaeon | reverse complement strand
ACCCCTTATGGCTGATTCCAAAAAGATTGCATTGCCCGGTCAACGATTGACCGTAGAGGAAGAATACGAGCCCGGCAAAAACACGTATACAGATGAGGAAGGAAACGTCATCTCCTCAACGGCTGGACACATTAACTTTAACGAAGACGCGCGCGAAGTGCACGTTCAAAACGAGCACCACAATGCGCAAGGCGTGGAAGTGGGTTCGATCGTCGTAGGTCGAATCAGTTTAGTCAAAGACGCCGTTGCACTCATGACAATAGGTTACGCCGAAAAGAATGGTCAAAAGAGACAAATCTTCGACGCCACCGGTGCCATCGGTGTAGCGCGAGCATCCCGCGACTTTGTTCGCTCGATGCATGATTTATTTCAAATCGGCGATTTTGTTCGTGCGAAAGTTTCGTCCGTTACACGCTATTCAACCGAATTAATGACCGCTGATAAAGGATTGGGAAAAATCCTTTCACGAGATGATGTTATCCAAAGTATGCGCGACGGAACCGAAACCCTTCCGCAGAAAACCAACACGGAGCAGGAGTGATAGTGCATGGAAATCCAATTCATAAAAAAAACAGCCAACCACGTCGAGTTCAAAATTTTGGGAGAGACGCACACGTTTGCCAATTTGCTAAAATCGCACCTCGTTGACGACGCAAATGTTGAATTTGTCGCCTACAAACTCGAACACCCTATGGACAAAGACGCCATGTTCGTGTTGAAAACCAAAGGCAAACCCGCGAAGGCTGTTCTCATTGAAGCCGCGAAGCGCGTGCAAGAAGATGTGAAAGAGTTGCAGTCTGCGTTGGACAAAGCGCTGAAGTAGTTTTTTATACGATGCAGCGCTTCATTTTGCATGGCCGTTAGAAAGACTTATCGGCAGGTTAGATTAACCCCCATCCAACAGACAGTGAATAAAATAAGGGGCCCTACATCTCACGAAAAACAAAAAGAAATTGATGCTGAAATAGCTCGCTTGCATAAGATTCGAAAGTATTTTCAAAAACGAAGCCTTTCCGAAGGTATGGAGATTAACCGTGCACGAATCGAAAAAACAATGTCGGATAGTGTGTATAAAACTCTTCGAAAAATACTCGATAATCAAAATAGTGAGTTTGGTAAAAAATTTGTGAATATTTTTAAAAAAAATAAAGTAACGCCCGGCGATGTATATGAAGCAATGCACCTTCTGGAACATCGCGTGATGCGAAAGGAAGAATATGAAAAATGGGTCAAATTATTGGATATAAAGGACACTGATTAATCTTCTCGGCGATTTGGCCTAAAAAGATATAAATAGCGCCAACCCCTATCTTGCATGAAGCGTTCCAAAATGAATTCTACTGAACTGCAAGCCCAATCGATTCCTGCGTTGAAGAAGGAAGCTGCGCGTTTGAAGAATGAATTCGAGTCCTATTTGGAAGATTTGCAATTATTCACCAAGCCCGGTTTTTGGAAAGCCGTTGGGGAAGTCCAGCGCGGAAAAGGAAAAAAATTTACGTCTGTTCAAGCGATGATTAACGACTTGGATAGATAAAGATGTTCGACTATTTCTATTCGGATCGCTTCAAGAAACAGTATAAGAAACTCGACCCGCGTCAACAGGAATTAGTCAAGAAAAAGATTTTGAAAATCGCCGAAAATCCTGATTTGGGAAAACCATTGCACGCCCCGTTGCAGCATTATAAGAGTGAGCGAGTGGAAAACCTTCGAATAATCTACTCGGTTGAAAACAAAACAATTCAGTTTGCTTGGATTGACGACCGCGGCCACGTATATGGATAACTTTTTTCCGCATCATTCCCGCGCCTTTTTAATGTCGTTCTCATTTGACTTTGAACATGTCTCCCAAGTCCCGCGCAACGAACTCAAACTCGAAGCGGGACCGTTCTTTTTTAGAAAAACTTGATCCGTTTACGTACGTGGATGACTACATTCTCCCGCGCATCAACCCCGGAAATCATGAGTTCATCAATTGGGCTGTGTACATTGTTTTCTCATTCGTTTTCGCGTACGCGTTGTACACTATTTTCGGTTTTATTTTGCAAACGCAATCTCCTCTTGTAATTGTTGTTTCCGGCAGCATGCTTCCCACCATGGCGCGCGGGGATGTGGTTATTTTACAAGGGGTTGACGGCGTTCACGTCAATGCTCCTGAAGTGGTGTTAGACGGCGTGGACGTGGGAAACACGTCGCTCGAAAAACTGGCCGCGTACACTCCGGATGGCGCGGGCGGGTGGAACATTACGTTTAACCAAACTCAACAAACGGTGAACGTGCCCAAGCAAGGCGCGAGTGATATTGTCGTGTACAATTCCACGCACAAAAACTTGGAAATTATTCATCGCGCTGTAGTCAAAATCCGCGCGGATGGGAAATATTTCGTTTTGACGAAGGGGGATAACAATCCTAACTTGGACCAGGACTGTGGCTCCGTTGATGAGTTATTGCTTCCGGGCAACCCCGCTCCTCAAATCATCACATCCAAATCCTGCCCTTCCCCGTATCCGGTTCCCCTTTCCTTAGTTCGTGGAAAAGCCCTCGTGTGGCTTCCGTATGTGGGGTACATTAAACTCCTCCTCGTGGATTCGTGGCAAAGTGTCCGAGTGTAGCGTAGTTTTATATCTCTCGGCGTCGTATCTCCGTATATCAAATTAGGTTGGAATAGGGGTTGGAAATTATGATGCATATCGTTTTGGAACGTGCCGATGTATTGAAACGCAGCGTCGATGCGATTGCCGTGTTAATCGACGAGGCCGAGTTTGAAATCTCCGACAAAGGAATGTCGTTGAAAGCCACCGACCCTTCTCAAATTTCTATGGTTGATTTTGAATTAGAAAAAAAAGCCTTCAAAAAGTTTCACGTGGACGGCACCATTCGTATTGGAATGGATTTAGAATACTTGAACCAAGTCATGTCCCGCTCGAAGCCCAGCGATGAAGTCGAGTTGAAACTCGATGATGATTCTTCAAAGTTGAGTGTCACATTCCGCGGAACTTCCGTGCGAACATTTTCCGTTCCTTTGATTGACATTTCTTCCGGAGAATTGCCCAATCCCAAGATTGAATTCGACGCGACAGTAAAAATCAAAGCCGGCTTGTTGCAGGACGCTCTCAAAGACGCCTCCCTCCTCTCCACCCATTTGACTTTAGGAGCGAAGATGGATATGTTTTACGTCAAAGCCACCTCGTCAAAGGGAGAGTTGCTCAACGAAACATCCAAAGGCAGCGAGTCCTTGCCCGATTTGAGCGTGAAGAAGGATTGCTCCTCCATGTTTCCGTTAGATTATTTGAGCGACATGCTCAAAGCCGCGGTCGGAGACACCGACGTCACCGTCAAAATCAAAGACAACGCCCCCGTGGAATTGAATTACCACATCGGCGAAGCGCGTTTGCGTTACTTCCTCGCGCCGCGAATTGAGAGTGCGTGATAAGATGGCAGAAACAGGACCAGTTATCCCAGTCGATAGTAATGCTATTATTGCAACTCCAATAACCCTTTATCGAGGTAACTGTAAGGTTTCCAATGCGACGTCATTTTTTTATTCTTCAAATAACAAAACTTATCTTGTATCAAATCGCCATGTTTTTGTAAAAGAAGAAAACGAATTTTTTCCCGATCATGCCACCATTAAGGTTCATATAACTATGACTGATCTTGAAAAAAATCGATTAATCGATTTACCTTTGATGGATGGCGAAAAAAAACTTTGGCTTGAGGCAAGGGATAAATCCATTGATCTTGCACTACTTGATATAACCGCCATTGTAGAGAAAGATTGGGTATTTAGGTCACTTTCTAAAACGGATTTTCCAACTGCTGATAAGCTTTTTCCACTAGGACAAGAAGTTGTTATAGTTGGTTATCCACGTGGATTTCATGATACAAATCTAAATTTTCCGATTGTGCGAAAAGGAAGTATTGCCAGTCTATACGGTGCAAATTTTCAAAAGAATCCATATTTTCTTGTCGATGCAAAACTACATCCGGGAACAAGCGGAAGCCCGGTGCTTTCAATGCCAAGCCCAATTCAATTAACGAATCAAGGAATGAATATTGGACAAATGAACAGTTTCTTCTTAGGGATTAACAGCGGAGAACACGGTGATCTTCAACTTAATGCAATATGGTATCCCGGTCTTCTAGACGCAATTATTGCAAAAGAAATATAGAATTCTCATTTTCTCCGCGTCTTCACCCACGCAATCCCAACTACGAGTCCTGCGATCATATCCACGATCAAATCCTGCATCGTGTTCACGAGTCCTTGTTGAAAATTCGTCCCGCGCAAATAGTCTGACGTGAACTCGCCAATTTCCCACAGCCCTCCCAATCCAAGCGAAAACAAAACCATTGCTATCACAACCAAAATCTGCGGCGCCTCCACTAAAACAACTGCGTACGCGCGCTGCATCAATACCAGCGCGGACACGGCCAAGAACGCACTCGTGGTATAGTGCGTCGCAATGTCCCATCCTGGAACGGTGTGATAAAAGTCTAATACGACTCCAAAGAAATTGTTGAACAAAACAAGCAAAGCAAAAAGAACGTCCAAATATTCTCCTGTTTTTCCAAAGTAGTGCTTGCACACGTAGTAAATCAAACCACTGCCCGCAAAACTCATCAATAATATTCCTGCGAGAACGAATTTTCCTTGCACCAAAAATCCGATCATTCCCAAGAGTAAAATTCCCCGTATTCCCCACGCGAGAAGGTGTCCTAATTCCATTTCAGCCTTTTTTGCCATGTGTTTTTCACCCGGTATTTCTTTAAACATCGAGGGCATATTTAACTTAGATGATTGAAACCCAAGACGTGAACTCGTTCAAAAAGGCCATTGATGCCATTTCCTCCTTCATTTCGGAGGGAAACTTTCGCTTCTCCGAAAAGGGTATTAGTTTGCGCGCCGTGGACCCTTCCCAAATTGTCTTAGTGGATTGTTTCATCGAGAAAGGAGCGTTCTCCTCATACGATTTAGAACCCACATTTGTAGGAGTGGATGTGGTGGAGTTCTCTCGCATGCTCGCGCGCTCCCTTCCCAACGACAAGCTCTTGTTGGACGTGGGCGAGAGTGAAATCACGTTAAACTTGGAAGGAGACTTCTCGCGTTCCTTTCAACTCCCATTAATTGACGTTTCCGAGAGTGAAAAAGAACTCAAACTCCCGGCGCAAAACTTTGATGCCAAAGTCGAAGTCAACGCGCGCTTGCTCAAAGAGGCCCTCAAGGATGCGCAAATTTTCGGTTCAAGCGTCGTTGTTAAAGTCAAAGATGGAAAATTTGGTATTGAAGCGAAGGGTTCTCCTGGAATTCTAAAAACGGTTTCCAAACAATCTCACATGATTTCGGTGCACACCCAAACAAATGTCACCTCAAAATATTCCCTTAATTTTCTCTCGAATGTAATTAAAGAAGCCGATAATGATGCCCCCATTCTTCTCGAATTCAAATCCGACGCCCCGATGCGTGTCACGTATCCCATTGGAAAAGCGAAGATGCAGTATTATCTCGCGCACATGATCCTCTGACCAAATTATCCATATGGTCGTTCGGTGTCGTGGTGCCAATGAGTGGCACCACTCTTTTTGATTAAACTTCATGGCAAACCTGTGGTTTATCATGCCAGCAAACGAAGTTTGCTTGGTCCTCAAAAGTTTGATGTGGTATTATTAGCCCGCATGATTTTGTGAGAGTTAATGAGCGAATCCGTTTCCAAAAACCGCGGGCGCGCGAGTCCGCATCGCCAAGCGCAGCGTCGAAAAGCCCTTTCTCTCCGCCGGACACGGTTGTTTCCTTTAGTTACGAGTGAAAATGTTTCTTATTTTCACAATTCGCGCGGTGACTTGTTTAAGTCCGTGGTGACTTCCGAGAAACGAAAAGGGTCATGGTCGCTTAAAATGGTTCAGTTTGCCAATGGAAAACCTTCCGATGTGGGGAACGCTTTTTTTGAAGTAGCTCCTGACCACTCATCCGTTGTACTCACTTGGTTGGAAAAAACCTCTGCGTTTTATCGTTCGATGGGCCTTTCATCTACTATTAAAGATAAAGGAATAGATTTCTTTCGCGTGGCAGTAGAAGCGTGCATTAAAGTGGCGCGCGCCGAGAAAATTTCTCGCATTTCTCTGGTTGCTAATCGTTCCCTTGGGAAGTACTATTCCACGTACGGCTTTCGCACCGTGCGAGAATATTCACCGGATCGTTTGGAAATGGTTCTCGATTTTTCCCCTCGTGGAACGTGGCAGGCTCCTTCCCACACGTTTTAATGTCTGCGCCGCAGCATAGTGTATATGGTTCCCCTCTCCCAGCTGCAGTTGGCGCGGAAATACCCTTTCTCCACCCATTCAAAGAGTGTAGTGAAGCAGCTCGTCCCTGATCTCACGCAAATCGATCCTGCATCGTTTGAGACCGCCCTCGCAATGGTGGACGCCTGTTCGGCTGCCACTCCCAAAGTGCGGAGAAAATTCGTTGAGAGTCATTTTTCGAAGCGCGAACTCTCCTACGCGGAGTTTTTGCAAAATGATGTGCTGGCCTATCCGTTAGCGAAAATAATCCTTTCGCAGCTCCGACACCCGCAATTGTACGAGCGTTTCGCCCAATTGATGGGCGATTTGACATTTGAATACTTGAACGCGGAAAAAGACAAGCTCGGCGCCTACGCTGACCTCGCGCGCGACATGAATGTGCAAGTGGATGTTTCTCTGGATGAACAACCAATAGTATCCATGTCTCTCCCAACCTACTTGTCCATTCCCTTCCGCGACGGTCAGCTTCATTTGGTTCACCAGCCCCTCGAGAAAGGGCACGTTAAACTTGAATGGAATGTCGCCTGCCGCTGGATGGCCGAGCGTGTGCATGCGAATGTGCTTCGTTCCCTCCCCGTGGATGTGCAGGGTCTTCCATCTCTGTTTACGGACATTCAAAAAATCGCCCAATCACGCTTGCAAGCGTTGCGCGCGCAGGAAGCCAAACTCTCTATCTCCTCCGGCCTCGTCCTCGAAGCGTTTCCCCCGTGCATGGATAAATTATACACGGACATTTCGAGCGGGATGAACATCCCCCACATGGCGCGCTTTGACCTCGCGACATTTCTCGTGAATGTGAACATGCCCTTTGAAGACATCATTTCCGTTTTCGCCAAAGCCTCTAACTATGATGAAAAAATTACCCGTTATCATGTGGGAAATCTTTCCGGCCAAACGAGCGGGAAAAAATATTCTTCTCCCGCGTGCGCGAAGGTGCGCGAACACGGATTATGCATCTCCCGCACGTGCAATGTTACTCATCCCTTGCAATTCTACCAGCGCGAACTCTCCGCGCCAAAAAAGAAAGACGAAAGTGAAACAGCAAGCGAAAATAATTCCATTTCAAGCAGTAATGCGAATGTAATTTAGTGTGCCGGCGCCGCCGGCCATGCTTTATCCAAATACGCTTCGTCGCTTTTCTTCTTCGTAAAGCGATTGTAGAATGCTGCCAAGTATGGCACAAGCGTTGCGCTCATGCACACACCGAAAATGAGGATCATGTCGTTCAACAGAATGCTTTCCGTTTTGAAAATAGGGTGCAAGAATGGCACATACACCGCGGCCATTTGCAGCAAAAACGAAACCGCCACCGCGACAATCAGCCAAACATTGTTGAACGGCCCGTATTGCAGCCAGCTTTTTCCTGCTAAGCGTGCATTAAACACGAGTGCCAATTCAAACACGACCAATGTGGTAAAGGCGAGCGTGCGCGCGTAATCTTGGTCCACGCTCAACCCATACATGTACATTCCCAGCGTCGCCGCCGTACCTAAAATTCCTGAAATGACGATGAACGAGCCCATTCCGTCTAACACGCCTGATGTTTTAGGCCGGGGCTTCTGCTGCATCACATGCTTTCCCGGCGGGTCTTCTCCTAATGCAAGCGCGGGCAATGCGTCCGTGGCTAAATTTATCCAGAGCAATTGAATGGGCGTAATCACTTCTCCCAATTGGAAAAAGAATCCGAGCGACACGACTAATACTTCCGTAAAATTAGCCCCTAACAAGTAGCGCACAAACGCTTGAATGTTTTGATACACCGTCCGCCCCATTTCCACTGCGTTCACAATGCTCGCAAAATTATCGTCGCGCAGCACCATGTCGCTGGCTTCCTTCGCCACATCCGTGCCTTTGATTCCCATCGCAATTCCAATATCCGCTTTCTTAATCGCGGGGGCGTCATTCACTCCGTCTCCTGTGACCGCGACCACGTGTCCTTGTTTTTGCAAAAATGAAACAATTTTGTATTTGTGTTCCGGGTCCACGCGCGCGAACACGTTGTGCGTTCGTACCGCGTCGCTGAATTGCGCATCATCCAATTCATTCAATTCGACTCCTGTTATTGCCGTTCCCTTGAGTCCAATTTTCTCCGCAATCGCCGATGCGGTAACGGGGTGGTCTCCCGTAATCATTTTGACTTGTATTCCCGCGTCCAAACACTTTTGAATCGCCTGCGTTACTTCCTCTCGCGGCGGGTCGCGCAGGGCCATTAATCCCGTAAACACCATGCTGTGTTCCGCATCCTCCGTGTACGTTTGCGCATCGCGGTAGGCGAAGCCTAACACGCGGTACGCATTCTTGGAAAGCGTCTCTGTTTGTTGCAATATCTGTTGGCGTTTTCCTACTGTCAACGGAATGCGTTTTCCATGTTCCAAAACGAGGATGCATTTTTCCAAAACTTTCTCCACCGCGCCCTTCATGAAAATTCTGTTTGTGTTCGTGTTGAGCGTGTGAATCGTGCTCATCTTTTTCCGTTCGCTCGTAAATGGAATTTCTTTCACGCGCGGAAGGGTGTTTGCCACGTGTGCTTTGTGTCCGAGCACGAGCATGCATCCTTCTGTCGGGTCTCCCAAAATGGTTCCCTCGTTTGAATGGTATTGTGAATTGTTGTTGTGTACCCCATTTTGGATGGTTAGTTCTAATGCACTTTCTTTTTCTATCGCAAGCGTTTGATTGTTCCATTGAATTTCCCCCACGGACGCGTATCCCACTCCCGTGACGTGAACCATTTGTTCGTCCGCGTACACGTATTCCACCGTCATCTCATTCTTTGTTAACGTTCCCGTTTTATCGGAGCAAATAACATTCGTGGAGCCGAGTGTTTCCACGCTCGGTAAGTGTTTGATGAGTGCGTTGCGCAGGGCCATCTTCTGCACGCCCAACGCGAGTGTAATCGTGGTCACCGCGGGCAGACCTTCCGGTATTGCCGCCACTCCTAATGCGATGGCCAGCAGGAGCATTTCCACCAGTTCTCTTCCCTGAATGAAATACCCAATCACAAACAAGATGACCATAACTATTACAACTCCAATCGTGAGTTGCTTGGCGAGTATTTCCAAATTCTGCTTGAGCGGCGTGGGTTCGTCCACCACTTCTTCCAATTTCTCCGCAATTTTTCCAAATTCCGTTTTCAACCCCGTGAATATTACTACTCCCGTTCCGCGCCCGCGCACGATTGAAGTATTGGCATACCCATAATTGAGCCGGTCCGCCACCGCAAGAATACCGTTGAGCGTGTTTACATTCTTATTCACCGCGCTGCTCTCTCCCGTGAGCACGGCCTCATCCACGGCTGTCTCAACAACTTCAATAAATCGAATGTCCGCGGGGATTTTGTCTCCTTCTTCGAGTTGTACAACGTCTCCCGGCACTAAATCTTTCGCATCAATTTGAACGAGTTTTCCATTTCGTTTCACGGTTGCGCGCTGCGCTCCCATTTTTTTTAATTCATCAATGGCGCGCTCCGCTTTGTACTCTTGAAAAAATCCCAAGAGTCCATTCACAATCACAATTGCAAAAATAACGAGTGTATCAAGCGGGTCCCCGACTAAATACGAGAGTATGCCCGCGCCGATTAACACAACGACTAACAATTCGGTAAATTGTCCGATTAACAAGCCCCACACATTAATTTTTTTGTCCAATTGAATGGTGTTGGGCCCATTTTCTCTCAGCCGCGACGCTGCCTCTTCATTGGAAAGTCCATTCGCGCTCGTTTTTAACGAACGCAGAACCTCATTCACGTCCTGCTGATAATACTCTGCCATGCTTGGACGGGGAATCGGGGGCATATAAGCCGAACGGCCATTTCGTTTCGTTTTCTTTATATCTCTCCCCGACGTAAGTGGTATTTGTGGGTTGTGCGTCATGAATTATACCAATGAAATTACCTGGTTGAGAGGGCTTTTTCAGAAGTATTACGACACGCACACGCTCAACTTGCCCTACGACCCTGCGCGGCGAGAGTTTGGATGGGGCATCGAAGGAAAAATTGACAAGCGCCACGTTCACGTGGAAAATAATTCCGAGTTCAACTCTTTTTTGCGGAATCAAACACCGTTGTTTGTGTCTGCGTCCATTTCCGAATTCATGAATCCCGCGATTCAGCCCATGGAAAAGAAAGGTTTGTTGGGAAGCGATTTAATTTATGAATTTGATGCGGATGACCTCGTTACGCGTTGCAAAGAAAAACATGATTCGTGGAAGTGCACGAGTTGTTCAGCGGCGGGAAAAGGTCGCGTGAAAAAATGCACCACGTGCGGAAAAGGCACCGTGTTGGACGAGTGGGTCTGTGATGAGTGTGTGGGTGCGACGAAGACGCAGACGTTTGACATGCTCAAAATTTTGCAGGACGATTTTGGTTTTGACGAGAAAAGTTTGCACGTGAATTTCTCCGGGAGCAAAGGCTATCATGTTTACGTCCGTTCAACAAGTATTTTCACGCTCCCCAAATCCGCCCGTGTTGAGCTCATGGATTATCTTTCCATGCACGATTTTGACACACAACTCGCCGGCTTTTCGTTCGATGGAAAAGCGTACCGCTGTCCTCGTTTTAGTAAATCCTCCGGTCACGCCAAACGCTTGTTGGGAGAATTGTTGCGCCTCGTTGAGAATGGAACCGAAGACGAATGGGTGTTGATGTCCGGCTCCGCGCCGCGGAGCATCCGTTCGTATTTAGGCGACGTTGAAAAACGTAAACAATGGTTTCAGGAAATTCATTCCGGATACTTGCCCGCGTTGCCCGGGAAAAAAACCGAACCCTTTTGGAACAGCGTGTTGTCCGCTCTCGCCGATAAACTCCGCCTCTCCATTGACCGGCAAACCTCGGGGGATGTTTTCAAGCTGATTCGCGTCCCCGACACGCTGCACGGAAACACTGGTTTAGTGGCGCAAACCGTTCCCATTTCCACGCTCAACGCGTACAATCCATTCGTCGATTCGGCCGCCTTTTCCTCTCTAAACGAGCGAAGGCTTTTAGTCGCGCACGCCCCCAAGATTACTATTGGGAAATACACTCTCGATGAGGTGCGTGAACCTACCGAAATGGTGGTTCCTGGCCCGTTGAGCGTGTATTTAGTCGGTTGGGGCGCTGCCACGCTGCGCTAAGCAATAGAAAGTTGGAGTAAAATAGGGATTGGGAAACGTATGGCAATCGATTTTGAAGAAATGCGGCGAATATACCGCCTCGAGAAAAGCACCGCTCGTTTAGTGGATGTTCCGGACGATTTTTTCACCTTGTTGCACGGTCTCATTGATGAAGAGCGCAAAAAGTATTTTGATTCGTTGAAAGACTTGAACACAACGCGCGCAAGAGATTTTGGAAATTTGAAAAAACTCGTTGATGAATGGTTTGTCGTGCGCGAAAAAAAACTTCTCAACGCCGTTCTCATGGCCGCGCGTTTAGAAGAAATGGACTCTCAACACATGTCTGCGGAAGAAAAGAAAATGGTCGCGCAAGTCTATTCGGCGTTAATGGAGCATCGTGCGATTACGAAGCAAGTCTTGGATGCCAACGGAGAATTTGTCGCGATTGGAATTCCTTCCGTGCCGCAAGCCCCTTCTCCTATCAACGAGCGTTTGGATTCTCTGCGACACATTACTCCCGAAAGTCCTCCCGTGGAAAAAGTGATGGAAACCGTTCCCCCATCGCATGCGTTCTCCTCTTCATCAAACACATCTCCCGCCCACACTTCATCATCCGCGCACCCGGAAGGAACTTTTTCTCCCGTGAAAATTATTTCCGACATTCCCTCGTTTGTGGGAACCGATTTGAAAGAGTATGGTCCCTACAAACCCGGCGACGTGGTTTCACTTCCGGAGAAAATTGCGCAACTGTTTCTCTCGCGCAAACTCGGCGAAAACGTCTAGTGCCATTCGCATTCGCGCGAAAAGGCTCTTTATTTAAGAACCATTTGCCCCCGTTTTCTTCTATATGGCCATGCCTCCCCGTCCAAACTTTAATCGTCCGCATTTTGCTCGACCTTCCAAACCCTATCATGGGCGCACCACGTCAAGTACTCCCGGACAAGGACAGGGCGGTTTTTCTCCACGTCCTCAATCGAGTGCCGCGTCGATGCGAAATCAAAACGTAAAAAAATGGCCCAACATCAATGAGATAGTTGTTGTGAAAATCGACAAAGTGTTGGACTATGGTGTGTTCTGCTCGCTCTTAGAATATGAAAACGCCACCGGTTTCGTTCACATTTCTCAAGTTGAAAGTTCATGGATCAAGAACATCCGCAATTACGTGAGCGAAGGACAGATGCGCGCCGCGCTCGTGCAAAAAATCGACAAAGAAAAATTGCAAATCGATTTGTCTCTTACAAAAGTCACGGAGCGACAACAGCGTTTGCGCATTGAAGAGTACAAGCAGTTGGATCGTAACAAAAAACTCATTGAACAAATGGCGAAAACACTCAACAAAACAAAAGAAGAAGGATGGGCGGCCATCGCTCCTCCGTTAATTTCCATGTACGGAAACATCCCCCAAGCCTTTGAAGCCATTGCCATGGATGGCGAGCGCGCCATTGAAGGTGTTTCAGAGGAATGGATTCCTATTTTAGTAGAAGTCGTAAAAAAGAACGTTCGCCCCGCGGAGAAAGAAGTGAAAGGCACGCTCACGATTGCGTGCACCGCTCCTAATGGTGTAGAGTTAGTGAAAACCGCCCTGCTCGAAAGCGCGAAGAATGTTTCCAACGCGAACATTCATTACTCCTATTTGGGCGGGGGAAAATATTTGTTGAAAGTGGTATCATACGACTTCAAACTCGCCGAAAAAGGGTTGGCGGGCGTTCAGGAAAAACTGCACAAATATATAGGGCAGAATGGTACGATTTCGTTCGCGCGACAGGAAGTGAGTTGAACGCATGCCCACCCAAGTTTTCATTACCGAAAAACCCAAAGAAAAAGGCGGAATGGTTTTCATCGGACTTCCTGGAATTGGTTTAGTGGGAAAAATTGTCGTGGATTATTTAGTCAAAGAATTGAAGCCCAAAAAAATTGCCGAAGTTTTCAGCGATTCATTTCCTCCCGCTGTAATCACCAAAAATGGCATCGTGGAAATGTTTTCCGACCACATTTATTATTTGAATCACAAAGGAAAAGCATTCTATTTTGTTGCGGGTCCCGTCATTCCAAACTGGGACCAGAATGTTTCCAACACGGGAGACCAATATGATTTCTCCCGCACGCTCGTAGCCGCGTTCAAAGAGTTAGGCATCAATGAAGTTTGCACCATCGCAGGATTGAACATTGGAGAGGAACGCATGAAGATTACGCCGCACGTTATTGCCGCGGCCACGGATAAAAAATCCTTAGAAGAATGGAAAAAAGCCGGTGCGAAAACCGACCAGCCGGAAGGAACCATTTGGGGCCACGCGGGCTTGCTGTTAGGAATTGGAAAGACGCAGGGTATTCCTGGCGTTTGCTTGATGGGAGAAACCTCCGCGCGATTAGTATACGGGGACCCCGGCGCGAGCAAAAGTGTTCTCGATTTGCTCATCAAAAAATATGGTTTCAAAATAAAGATGGACAAAATCGAAGCCGAGTCCATGGAAATTGAAAAAGCGTTTCAGAAACTCGCAGATACAATGCAAGCGGAAGAAGGCGGAAACAAAAAGTTAGACCTTCCGTACGTTCGATAGGGTTTTGATTCGTTTTTTGATCAAACTTTTTGTTAAAAAGTTTGGCGGGAATAAGAAGTTAGACCTTCCGTACGTTCGATAGTTTTTCCCCGGGGTTTTTTCTAGCAAGAAAAAAGGCCGAGTTGGATTTGCCGTACGTTCGATAGTTTTTTTTTTTAAAAAATTATCCCGTAACAATTCCCAAGAACGCTAACACCACCATCGCGCCCAATCCTGCCAAACCAAATATCGCCGACACGAACAGCGAAGGATAGAATGGCAGGGAGACGTGGAACACGTACGTTAACAGCGCCCACCCGATAACACCTAGCACGGCGTTGGCCACCAAATTTTTCAAGAAGTGAATGACTAACGCCGCGGCGACGAAGAAAATAATTCCAATCACTAACCACGAGACGTTTCCCGAAATAGTATTCGTGACGGTTTCAAGCGGAGCCGTTTGAAGGAGTGCGAGCATGCCGGTAGTATGCGTTTGTGTATTATATTCCTGCGCACGTTGCGCGTGTTTTACGTCTTAGAATATAAACAATTCTCCACGTTGTGCGTTATGGCCCTCCAATTTAATGAGAAGCAGAAGAAACTCTCCTCGGCGTTAATCAGTGGCCCCCTCTCCCTTGACCAATTGGCCGAGCGCACCAACTTGAAAATGAGCGAGGCGCAGGAAGAGTTGAAGTTCTTGATGCAGCTCAAACTCGTTTCCCTGCAGGGAACGCCTCCCCAGTATGCGCTGAAGGAAGATGTTTCCGCAGAATTAAAACGGCGAAAGTCTATTGAGCAGGATGACGATAACAAGTTCCGCGTCCAAATGCTGATTGAAGTTCAAGGAATTGAAGAAACCTTAGTCAAACAGCAAGCGGAAAAAATTCTTGAAAACTTGCGCAAAGAGCCATTCTACAAGATTTACGCTCAAAAGGTAGAGGAAACCACGAAAGTGGATGATAAATATTCCACATTCATCGATGTGAATTTGTCCGTGCGCGACTTTCGTGCAATGGTACGTTTAATGTTTTTCTACGGCCCCTCCTCGATTGAGGTTGTTAAGCCGAGTAAAATAGAGTTTACGCTCAACGACTTCCAAGATGGTCTCGTGGACATGACGGACATGGTCCACGCGTACGCCAATTACATCATGGGCATTCTTTCGCGCAAGCAAGTGGAGGAGTTCAATACCAAGTTGTTCAAGGGCATGGGCCGCATCCCCCCTTCTTCACCTAGCGCAGAAAAACCCCCTCTTTCCTCGGACGATTTGCCCACTATATAGTGAATAACAGTATTACACGTTCAACTCTCAATTCCTTCTTTTCCCCCATAAAATGAGCATTTTCTCCTTCTTTTCACCCCCATCCCCCCATCTTCTTCGTCATTCAATTCTCCCTTTCGGCGGTTTGCCCTCCCTTTTCTTTTCGAGGATTGCCTTACTCCCATTCGATGATTGTACGTGGTTTGGGGGGTTGTTTGGTTATAAAGCATCTGATTATTACGTCAGGAGCCGGACAAAACTCGAAACATATTTAAAGGGCTTGACCCAGGGTATGACTCAATGAGCCAGTCATCGATACCGATTGTTCGTTTGAATGTTGTATTGATGCGGAATGCTCGTTTGTGATCGTGAGGTGAACACAAATGAATGGTTTGAAAGTACGCAAACTCGCCGCTATTGTAGCAGGTGGAGCATTATTGGGAGCTGCAGCAGCCCCGATGGTTTCTGCCATTACTAGCGCAGAAGCAAAAGCAAATGTCTACGATTCGGCTATGAGCCCTGTAGTAAACATTGTAGTTGGAAGCACCGCAAACATTTCAGATGGTGTCTGGGCCGGAAACATTGCCCGAAAGATTGTTGAAAAAGCAGTCATGGATAAATCAGGTACAGGCGGAGCCGGTGGCACAGTCACGGTTACCGATTTGGCCGCAGTCTTATCGTTAGGCGGAACCGTCACGGTTTCCGGAGGAAAGACTTTCGACAACACGTCATTGAACTCTGCTTCAGGACAAGTCGAATACGGTCAAGGTATTACCCAAGATCCTTTGTCTTTCTTGAAAGACGAAACAGTGTCGTACAAGTTCAACGGCTCCTCGACTTCGATTGATGTCAAGGAAACAGTTGGAGTTGAATTCGACGCCAAGTTCGAAACCGATGCTGATGTGCGCGATTTGGTTGCCAACATCGGACAAGGGGACATCAACTATGTTTTGTCTCTCGGTTCGGGAATTCCCACCAGCGCTTCAGCCAATTCGACAACGGATTTTGAAGACACATCGGACGACAACATCCGAATCCCTTTCTTCGGAAAGACGTATTTGGTGCAGAAAGTCTTCCAGAGCGATTCAAACATCGTTTCAGAAGTCAAATTAATTGAAGATAAAGCCAAGCAGACGTTTGTCGCTGGAGAATCATTCAATGTCACCGGAAAAGGAACATATACCGGACAGACATTGACAGTGACCGTAGTCTCTGTGGTTGCCACCGGACCCGCTGCTTCATCGTATCAAGCTAAATTCAACTTGACAGACGAAGCCGGAAACGTGGTTGACACTCAAACAGTGGCTGCCGGAAACGATGTCGAATTTGAAGACAATGAAGGAGACGAAGTCGTGAGCGGAACCATTTACTTGGACTCTGCCTCGGTTAACACGGGAACGAACGAAGGTTCGGTTGATGTGTTGGTCGGAACCTCTTCATTGCGATTGTTGGACGGAGAAAACTATCCGTACGACGAGCAAATTGACGAAGACGGTGTTGACGGTCCCTACGAAGTGACGCTCAATGAGACGGCTTCAGCTAACCGCTTGACTTCAATTGTCATCTCCAACATACAGAAGGATACAGACGACGACTCCGCCTCGCAAGATGTTGTTGATGGATGGGACTTCTCGGTCTTTGACCAGGATCACCCCCTCTACTCAAAGAATAACGCCTTGACGACAGCCGGAGACGACGGACAGTATTCGTTCGACTTCTTGGGCGGAACAGGTGCATTAGGTGAGGATTTCTTCTCAGTCACGTTCAACGGATTCGAGAACGATGAAGAATTAACGTATGTGTCAATCGGAAACAACGAAGTTACATTCCGCGACGCATCCGACTCATTGCACACCGTCCCCATGTGGTGGCACGAATCTGCATCGCTCACGAGCGGTTCAGCATTCAATGATGGAACAGACACCGGAAAGAAGTTCACGTGGGATGACTCACAAGAAATCTGGTACGATGTCAACTCGCAGGCTACAGACTTTAACGTGGTCAACGGTTCAGTTTTGAACGGTGCGACTATTGTAATTATCACAACGCCCACGGTTCAGATTCAGACTGATTATGGTATGGTTGATGTCAACTCATCCGTAAACTCGTCCAAATCTGTCACCATCAACGGAGTTAACTACAACGTCCCTCGAGGATCTTCAGCCGCTGGTTCAGTTGGATTGAGCGCCGATGGATATCTCCGAATTGCCGACGCGGAATTAACTACTTCCGTTTCGACAAGCGATTTGTTGGCTGGATTGTCAGGACAGACGAACGTTAACGCCTCCTCAACAGGAGACTGTACAGCGACGTCTTGTGATAACGTGTTCTTCTACGACGATGCAAACGTTAGTAGCTCGACGCGAACAATCACCGGAATTTCAACAGCACCTATCCTGATGCCGTTGGCCGGAGACAACTACAATGTAGCCTATTCGTACTTCGTTGATGAAGGAAACGCACAGGTTTCCGGATTAGCGAGCACCGATGAGGGTGTGTTCTTCATGTTGTACGGTAACCCGGGCAACTCGATGCACACGACCAGCACAGGAGTTCAGCGAATTCCGAACGCCACCGCTATCCAGAACACCAAGCAATTGGCGTTCCTCGGAACGGACACCGCCGAAGACGGTACGGTTGATTTGAACTTCTTCCTCCCGCAAATCGATGATTTGGGACAGGACGATAGTTCGACGACAGTCTTCAGCTCGGTCTTTGGAGTGGATGAAAACGCCGGCGGAAATTATCCTGCTCGCGTCTACATCGACAACATGACGTTCGATATTTCGGACACCGACAATACGGATATCACTGTTCCCACAGTGGATGTTAACTACGGCTGGGCTACCGGATTCGGTATGAACAGCACCACGTTCAACATGGAATTCGAAGACGCAGACAGCTTGACGGCTGCCTACACGGATTGGGGTACGAAGATTTCGATCGACGACCACGTTTCAGCCGAATTCTGGATTCCCCAGAACCGACCGAACCTCTCGTTCGTTGTCACCGGAGCCTCCTCAACAACTACGGTTGAAGACGGCGAAGAAATGACAATCGAAGAAGGCGAGACCGGAACATTCACGACCGGAACAGCCGTTACGGTGAAGGACATTACCTACACCGCCACGATTGCCGACGGTTCCACAGTGGTCACGAACGGCTCGTTCACGTATAAGGCCCCCGCTCCCTTGAACGGTAAAGCGATGGTCTACACGGACGCGCAGTCAGTTCCCGGACCCAAGATTGTGGTCGGCGGACCCGCGGTTAACGCATTGGCAGCCGAAGTTGCCGATATGTTGAACGCCTCCGGAGACAAGGTTTCAGGAGTATACGGTAGCAACATCATTGTGGCCGGATACACCGCAGCCGACACCGGTGCCGCAGCCCAAGAGCTTATTTCAGCCTTGGACGCCATCTAAGTCAGTTGAGTTCACGAGGAGGGGCGAAAGCCCCTTCTCACCATTTTTTACTGTTTTTTTCTCATTCATTTTGAACCCATTTTTTTTTCGTTCCTTTCCACCCGAATTAAAAGCCTTTTTTCACGTTTAACGTGTATGCGCAATGCCAAACTATACGCTATTTTTGTCATCTTATTCGGCCTCGCCGCCGTGGCGTATTTTTCCGGAGTCACTCCGGGAGGGGTTTGGAATAGTCTTTTTTCGCAGGGGTACGCGTACGCGGAAAGTAGTCAGGGAGTTCTCTTCGGTTCAAATGAGGCGACCCCTGCTGAAATATTAGACATTTTGGCCGCGAAGCAGAGTTTCATCCTCTCTCCGCGGATGGTTTTGGGAAATAGTGCCCTTAATTCGGCGGCCGCGGCAATGTTGGTTCAGGACCAAATCGTCTTAGGGGGTCACTTGAAAACCACTCTTACTGTTATTCGTGTCTTTGAAAATGACACTCCTTCCGCGAAATGGGTCTCCTGCCAAACCGACTATGGTTCGGTTCAGAGCAATGAGACCATTTCCATGGAGGAGTGTTCAAACCTCCTTAACACGCAAAATTCGGTTATTTTAGAATTGGATTTTCCTCGCTCAACACAAGCACGCCCCATCGTTGAACTTTCGTCCAATCGGGTCACCATTAAACCTGTTTCAGTAAATGATGTTTCGGGCGTGAACTTTTTGTTTTTGCGCGGAATGTTTTCCGATGCGGGAAAATTAATTGATGCTGCCAACACCACGGTGGGTGGAACAAACACCAATTAGTTTTTTTTTTAAAATTTTACAAAAAATATTTTTTTTATCGTATTTCATTCGTTTTTTCGTTCAACATTTTTTTTTTATTTTCATTCATTCTTTAACAATTCGCGCAATGCCACGGTTGCATAACTTCCTTTATCCAGCCAAAAAGAAACACTCGCAGCCATTTTTTCAGGATAAAATGCGTCGGGAACAATTTTGTTCAACCTAAAATCGTGCACGCGCAACAAAATAGGTTTTCGTCCGCCCCAGCTTGCTAATTCATTCATGTTGGGGTTGGCAAAAAATCCCGGAGTAATCTTCTCGCGCGTCATGACCTGCTGTTCAAGTTCTCCCGGAATTCCTTTGGCCAATTTGGAGCGAATGCCCGGCAATATGGCGGTGGGAATCCCACTCTCTAAAACGTCCCCTTCCACGGGGTAAAACAGCCCGCGCTTCACACGCTCCGCAACAATCAAATTGAAAACGTGACTCTGGTATGCGTGCGTAAATAAGTATCGTGTTTGCGCGGGCAATCGTTGGAATGCTCCCGCAAAATCACTCGGTGAATTCACCAAGTGGTTTAACATCGCTATCTCAAAGTGCGCCGAATCGGGAAACTCCTTTAGCGCCGCACCGAAATCCCTGGTTTCACGCAACCGTTTGCGTGCATCGCGTAAACTATCCTGCTCCCCCTCGCTTTCTTTGCATAAATATTCCATAATCGCTTCTTCCGTGCGATTTTGCAACAAAAGTTTTCCCACGACATGAGTAATTTCGCGATACCCTCCAAACCTCTGTTCGCCAAAATAATTTGGCACGCCTTGTCCGAGTTGCAATGCGAATTCGTCTATTTTTTTTCGAATATTTTCTTCGTTTTCATCAATGTTTCGAATGTAAATCGTAAACTTATTCCCTCGTAACATGCCTAAATCAATTCGCTTGTCGGACCATTGCGCATGGTGCAATGCTAACCCCTTCACAAAAAACTTGCTCAATTTGGCCACGTCGGGTCGCCAGAGTGAGATGCGCTGGCACGTGAGGGCGCGCTTGTCTTTCAATCCTGCGTAACCTATTCTCTTCACGCTTCCCCCCGTTCCGCGTGATAATGTTCGAATGGCAAAAGTAGTTTCAATGTTGAATTTTTCCATCCTAACATGGAGCTGGTCCATTTTCGTGGGATTAGGATTCGTTGGAATTTCCAGCGCGATTTTTTGCGGAGGGTTTTGATTCAATTGTTCAAGCTCGCACACCGTTCCGTCTTCGAGAATCTCCTCCACCACAAAGTCCTCAATGCGGCGTTTGAGTTCCCCGCCCAACGCGGGTGTTTTCGTCAAATAGGGGAGGTTCATGCTAGAGAATGGGTGCAGGCGTTTTTAGAGCAATGGGATGGTTGATTGATAATCGAAAACGAGCCAATTACTTGTAGCGTAGCATCGCACCAATTCCGCCAAACGCATTATAGAATTGCGCTCCCTCATCGGAGTCCATGCTCACGACATGCGTCTCCGTTCCCATCGCGTGCGCCGTGTCAAGAAGGTGGTCCAAATAATCCGTTTCTTCCACTTCTTCTACGGGGGATTGGCACTTTTCGCACTTTATTTTCGTATCGTCAAACTCTTGTTTGGGGTCTTTCAACGTGAAGATTTTTTCTTCTCCGCAATGGGTGCATTTTACCTTAATGATTCTCCATGTGATTCCTTCCGAGAGAATTAGCAAGGAAACTTGTCCCTTGGCGAGTGCGGCTTCCACATCGAATTGCCCATACGTTGCCAAACCATCCTTTGCCACTGCTTGCATAAATTTTTCCAACACCACGCGTTCGCGCATCAAGTCAGTATTGCGTAAAATGTCATCCGAGCGCTGAATGATTTCTCGAATGCCCGATTCATCCGTGTATGATAAATCAATGATTCCCAAAATCTTATCCTTCAAACGATAATCCAATTCTCCCACATCCAAAAAATCCTTTTTCGTTTGTCCGGGTCCGCCTACAATAATTCCTCTCAACTTGTCCCATTTCCCTTCTAACGTGGCGTTAATTTTTCCGGAGACACTTTTGTAAAAGTCATTCGCGGCTTCTTCGCGTAAATGTTCAAATCGCTGCGCTGACTGTCCACCCGCGCGGAACTTTCCGGCCACATTTGAGGTAAAATGTCCAATGATATCGTAGCGTTTTCCCACCAGTAATGCAACAGTGGCTTCGCGTTTATCCATGACAATGAACACGTACACTTCCGTCGGGACCATCATTTCTTCTAATGGAGCCAAGTGAAAAGACGAGTCGCACCAATACAATTTCGTTCGCAGTGGTTTGAGTGGTTTCACGGGGAACATGCGCAAATCATTCCGCCCTTCAATCGGAGAAATGTTTCCCGCAAACACCACGAGTCCCGTTGGGGGCAATGCAAAGTCAATTTGTTTCAAATAATTGGAAATTTTTTTGAGCGCGGACTGCACATTTTTCCGTGTTTGAGGCGATTTGATGTTCCCGCTCTGCCCTACTTCCGTGGCAAGCTGGTTCATAACGGAACCGCGGTCCGTGCCATACGGAATGTACACCGAAATTAACTCCGTCCCGCGTCCTTTGTAGCTGGCCAGCTCCTTGAGCTTTTTCTTGAATAAGGCTTGCTCAGCCGAGTCTATTTCAAGGAGGGTTTCTTTCGCCATAATACAAATGGGAATCGAATCCTTTATAACGCGCTATACGGCTGAGGCTAGTTTGGGAGCTTTCCCACGACGCCCCGCACGGTGGTCAGAATAATTCTATTCCACTCCCTCTCCGCTGCCGTTTTCGGAAGGAAATGTCCCCCCATTCGTGCAAAGAGTCGGACAAAAAACTCTTTTTGGGCGCCGTCAAAACGGTCCCATTCCCCATTGACCATGTACTTTCCATAAAGATGCAGTTCGAGCCGGATTCCATACCGCTCGGCCTCCATGCGTTCGTTCCACTCATTCAAGGCTTTTTTTCCGCGCATGCGAATAAGGAATGGGGCCTTTCCCGCGATGGCTTTCCACGAGCGTTTGTCGTGAGTGGCTAGAATTCCTTTCATGATTCTTTTCTGTCGGGAAGTAAGAGGCATGTTCCACCATGAACCCCCACGTTTTTATAGTTGGTCACTCTAAACGAATCGGCGGTGTAGCAGCTGTCTGGATAGGCGGGGCGCCTTATGGATATGTTTGATTTATTTCGCGAAGCCGACGCTAAGAAAACGGTTGAAAGCCCCCCTGAAACGGATAGTCCGCCAATTCAATCCTCCGCTTCTGAAGAATCCAGCGAAGAGGCTGGGTTGTACACGTCTTCTCCTCCTTCCGAGATGCTCGAAAACGCGCCCGCGTTTCCTTCCACTCTCGCTCCCGCGTCGCGTGAAACGATTTCAAATTCACTCATCATCGCCATTCCCGGCTCTACCATTTTGCGCGGGAATTCATTCCAACTCGCGTGGCTTTCCCGTCTCGCCACAACGATTGATTCGTTGCGCGCTGCCGGAACCAAAATTGCCGTCGTTGTGGGAGAATCCCCCGACGTGAGAGTAGCGTCACGTGCCGCGCACCAATTGAGTTTGCATCCCGCGGAAATTTCTCAAGCGATGCGCGCGAGTTCAGGACTGAACGCTTCGCTCGTGCTGCGCACCCTTTCCCAAGCCCACCCTCAAGTGTGCGAGGAGATTAGTGAAACCGTTTCCATGTTGCAAAGCGACACGTTGCCCGTCATGTTGGGTTCAAAAGACTCTTTATCCATGGAAGCCCGCGCCGCGATGCTCGCCGAAAACGCCGGCGCCAAGTTAGTGTTGTTTTCCGACATGGACATTCCTTCGAATACATTGCACCACGGCCGCTTTTCAAAAATGGCCAGCGAAGCCGCGTTCAAGACGAGTCAGCAGTTCATTGTGGACCCCCTCACCGCGTTGGTAATGGCCCGCTCCAAAGTGGAAACCCTTCTTTTGTCCGACAAGCACGTTTCAAAACTCGAATCTATTTTGAATAAGCAATCCAATGAGGGAACGTGGGTTTCGAGCGCTGCCTCTGAAAAGAGGGGCGCGAATGAGTAATGTAAAACGGAAACGAAAGCCCGTACGCAATACCCGTTATCAGTTGAGAACAATAAATCGCCCGTACGTGGCGTTGGATGTGAGAGGGCCTAATTTGGAGACTTATGTTGGCCGTCTCAATAAATTACATCGACCACCGAAGACGGAACCACTTGAGTGGATAAAGAATCAGCATCGTCTTTCTGAAGAAGAGTTACGCAAGAAGTTTGATGCTAATATTATTTTGAATATTGATACTGAAAAAAGTAGGCCAATCCATCGTGCGGTCAATACCAATCTTCCGATCATGCGACGAGTGCTTCTCAATAATGAAAAAAGCCCTCTCCGGAGAAAAGTGTTGCGCGCACTTTTCGATTCATTTTACGTATATGAACATCCTGATTTCGGGATGACCACTGTGCAGAGCGATGTGGGTGCAATGAACAAAACAATGTGGCGCAGGTATGATCGTTTGCTTCGCGCAACGAATCGAATTTTAGAGAAAAAGAAAAAACCACTCTTGTGGTAAATTACATTACTTTCGTGCCCAAATGCTTGATCTCATCAAACACATAGTCTTCGGCCTTGCGTTTTCCTAAAAGAATTTCCACTTCAATCGGCGTGAGCATGGGTTTCTTGTACGATTCAAAATCGTCCGTCGCAATGCGCGAGCACGAGGTGTTCACGTACGCATCCACATCCACTCCTAACAATGAATTAGGCGAAACGTGTTCCATTGCCACCAACGAGACTCTCTTCC
>CAZGES010000012.1:0-25776 GCA_964524375.1 uncultured archaeon | reverse complement strand
GGAAACCCTGCTTCCGAGCAGTATTGCGAGGGAAAAACCCCATTACATGATGGTGATTGCCTTCCTTTTTGCCATTGTGGGAATGTGGCTGGCGTACTTCATTTTCCCCCATTCCGCGTCCATTTTGACGATTGCATTCATTGTTATCGCAGCCGAACCCCTCATGAGGAGGACGTTTTTGCAGGAAGAAGATGAGGAGGCGCGCGCTCCCGGTCCGACCGCGACATTTCTCGAGAGGCACTTTGATATTATTGCCATGTACTCGTGGTTTTTTGTCGGGCTCATTATTGCGTTTATGGCGTGGTATATTATTCTCCCCGCATCCGCGCCGGAACGATGCTTAACCAACGGATTGTGCGGAGAATTTCCAACTCGTACAAGTATTTTTGCGGAGCAGGAAAGGCAGTTGAGCGGGATTGCACAACTGCGCGACAGTGCGAACTTGGGAACGGGAAATGTGGTTCTTCCATTTACTGGTTATGCTGCCCCGCCCAACATTCAAGGAGACTTTTGGGGAATTGTACAATTTTTGTTCGCGAATAATACTACGGTTCTTCTCCTCGCCATATTATTTTCTTTTTTGTTTGGAGAAGGAGCACTATTTTTGATTTCGTGGAACGCGAGCATTATTGGTACAGTGATGGGGAAAATTTCTGCGCAAGCGATGGCTGCAAGTTCAACGCACGACATTTTTTCAATCATTTACTCGCTGGCATACGGCGTGTATCATGGAATTGGATTCATTCCGCACGGAATACCGGAGATTGGAGCGTATTACATTGGTGCCATTGCAGGAGGAATTATTTCCGCGAGCATGGCGAAGCAAGCGTATCGAAAAGACGAGTTCCGTACGATTGCCAAAGACGCGGCGGGGTTAATTGTGATTGCGCTTGTGTTGCTTTTCATCGGTGCGATGGTGGAAAGTTATCTTTGGATGACAGCGTGAGTAACGATTAGTATCCTTCAGGCGGTGTCATTTTTTCACCCGTTTTTTTCGGAGCAATCTTTTTCAACTGTGCAAAAATATTTTCTGCTTCGTTCACAAGTTCCAATTGGGAAAAACCTTTTTCTTCAGCAGCGTGCAAAACGTATTCTTGCGTTTTGAAAAAATCATTTCGAAACTTAACGTTAAGGTCTTTCCACTTGACATCTTTGAATGCCAATGCAAGAGAAGGCGAATATGTTAATTTACCAATTTTCAACAAGTATGCTACTGCAGGATAACCAAGATAACCCATGTAATACGTAGCATTGTCATTCGAACTAATAGCATTTTTAACGGGAAAATACTTCACATCATAAAATTTTCCTCGACTAGAAGAATAGACTTTGGCCGCATTACCATTGACTTCAATTCGGTCATCGGCAACGCAACCCAGTGCCTCGAAGACTTTGATTAAGGGAGGCAGTTTCCACGCGGAAGTCATGCAAAAATAGTTACGTGACTAACTCTTATTTCTTCCCTTTCTTTTTCTTCTTTCCCGCGAGCTTTCGCTTAGGAGGTTCTTTTCCCGCTTGCAACGCATGATAAAGCTGCGGAGCGTATTGTTCGAAAATGTTTTCCAAATCTTTCTTCGAGTGAGCGTCGCTGGTTTTCTCGGAGAGCTTGTGAATTAAACCTGATAGTTCGAGCGGGAAAATGAACTTCGTAGAGGCGCCTTGACCGAGGACTTCAAGTGCTTTAATGTAAAAGTATGACAATGATTTATCGTCTAACTTTTGCGCGGCCTCGCGAATACTATCAATCTCTGCTTGCATTCCTAAGGCTTTCTGCACTTGCGCGAGCTTACCTTGTTCAGCTGCGGCGCGCTTAGAAAATGCTTCTTCAATTTCTTTGGGAATAATTAATTCCTGCAGCTCCACACTCTCCACGGTAACACCCCAATTTTCAGCAATCTGGAGGAGCTGTTTGCGCAACTGGTCGTTCAACTTTCCGATGTCGGAAATAAGTTCTTGCAACGTCAAACCACCGGACACATCACGCAGGGTGGCTTGAACAAATTGCGACGCGCCCTTGCGGTAATCATCCACTTCAATCACGGAATTGATGATGGACTGCCGGTCCTTTTTCACGTACAAATAAATAATCGCATCCACGGTGACCACGACATTATCTTTCGTGATGATGGTTTGAGGTTTGACATCCAGGGTTTGCGTGCGCAGGTCCACAATTTTGAAACTCTCGAGCGCGGGAATAATGTACGTCCAGCCCGGGCCCCCAACGCGGTTCACGCGACCGAGGCGGAAAATGACGGCGCGCTCGTATTCCTTCAAAGTGATAAGGAAGTCATACTGCTTCACGAGGAAAAGGAAGAGGACGAAGCCCCCGATCAGCAACACCGTGTCGGCGATGATGAAGGCGTTCGTCAGGATGAAATAGGCCGCGACGATGAGTACAAGAACAATCGTGGCAAAGAAGGCCTGCTTGACCTTGTAACTTTCCACCTTTCCAAAGCGTTTTGTCATGGGATTGTTCTCCAAATAGCGGGCATAACCGGCATAGGTTAATATTTTCCCCTTTTTAAGTAGTGGTATCTATGCCTGAAAAAGCTATTGCCGTGGTTTGCGTCGACCGAGACAACGATTTTGGTCGCAAAGCCGGGATTGACGGGCCCATCATTGGGAGAAAGGATAACCTCCGCGCCGCGGTCAAATTGGCCCTCGCGGACCCGGAAGACTCGGATGCCAACTGCTTATTCATGGCCATCCAGCAGTATGATGAGTTGAAAGAAAAGTATGAGACGCTGGAACTCATTACCCTTGTTGGAAGCAAAAAGTTTGGGTTCGAAAGTGACGTGCGCATCAATGAACAACTGGATGCGTTTTTGGAAACATTTCATGCGGAAGCATTTGTACTTGTAACGGATGGAGCGGAGGATGACCAAATCACACCCATCTTGCAGAGCCGCGCACCCATCATTTCCAAACGAACGGTTATCATCAAGCAAGCGAAGGAAGTGGAATCGACATTCTACACGATTAAGGAAGCGCTGCGCGACCCGTTTCTCGCGCGATTGGCGTTTGGAATCCCCGGCCTAGTGATTTTGCTTTACCTTTTACTCCCCACGATTGGATTGCAATTAGTGGCAGGATTCTTCGGCGTGTATTTAGTGCTGAAAGGATTCGGATGGGAAGACCGGTTGTTTAACGTGTTCAAAGAAATGGCCGCATCTATTTCCGCACAACGCGTGAGTTTTCCATTCTACGTGGGAGCGATGATGTTTGCGGCATTTGGATTATTCTCCGCCGCGCCGCACGCGATTGACGCGTATTACGCGGTGCAAAATGGATTGTATCAGACGGGAATCGAAAGCATTGGAGTGGGAGTGGACTTCATCCTCATGTTTGGAACCATCACGGGAATAGCATTCTTGGTGGGAAAGGGTGCCGATTCGGTACAATTGAAGAAAGCGTATTTGATGCACACGTACTTGCTTTCCGCGGTCGCGGTGATATTGGGGGCTATCCTCTTGGGAACGGCGAAGAGCGTGTTGATTGGCACGACCACCCTGAATTGGTTCCTCGCCTTACTCATTGTTTCATTCATTTTATTCTTCGGAGCGTACCGCGCGACGAGTGTATTTGACATTCGTAAAAAGGTCACGACTTTGTTGATTGGACTTCCCGTGTATTCCAAAACAGGAAAATGGTTGGGAAAAGTAGAGAAAATCTCGCAAGAAAAGGGAGTACTTGAATTCACCCTCAAAAGCAAGAAGGTGCAGTTAGGTATTAATGATTTTAATTTGGAAAACGGAAAGATTCTCGTTCAACGCAGTGCGGCGCAGATGACGGGAAAGTAAAGGTTAACACGAATAGTCGTGATACATTTAATACCGCTTAACGCATTCCTCCAGCATGAAACGACCGGGCCGTCAGCCATGGAGCGCACTATCAAAAGTTCAAAAACGCCGTATAATTGCGCAGCGATTTCCAACGCACGGAAACGTGGCGCGTCTTAAGTTAGTAGAAGAAAAAAGCAGACGAAAACCGCCAATATTAGAGGTTTTGGGTGTGCGAAAAAACACGGAACTCCTAGGCGAAAAAATGGCAATGCGGGGGGAGATTTCGAAACAAATAATTCGACAGATTAATGTCCCTGTCTTGCTCGAACAAGAATATTTTAGACTTCCAGAGGGATTTTCAAAAATGGACAAACAATTACGGATGTGGAACGTAGCATATTCACGATTACTGCAGCTTGAATCTATTCATCCAGATGCGCGAAAAAAACTAAAAAAATTATTATTTTCACGCGCATGGTTACATGTCATGGCGAGCACAGCACACACTAGATTACCCATACCGCTGAAACGTATTATTTCCGCACGCACCGAATTCATTGATGCGTTGCGCTTACAACGGGGGCGGGTGATACGCGAAAGTAAAAAAGAAAGCAGTGCCACAACAAAGGAGGTGTATAGGCGCCAGGAAGAAAAGTTGACCGATACTATCAACCAATTGACAAAAGAACTGACTGGGCTCCAAAAGATTAGCCGATTCCTCTACGATGCTCCCGAAACGAGCAATTTTGGAATGTATCAAAGCGCGCTAGGCAGCCAGTGGCAACTCACCACGGTTCTAAGCAAACAGCAATTGCACACACTATGGAAACTCGATGATGTGGTGGAGGAATGGATAAATAAAAAAGAGGACGTGCGATACAGGTGGGGCGAATAACAAGCACGAATTGTGAATGGAAACGCGAACTAAAAAATTACACGCGCGGAATGGTTTTTTCTAAAATCTTGTTGATGGGCTCGGCGACGCTGAATGAAATGAGTTTGCCTAATCCATGTAGAAACGAATCGGACTTTTTGTCGTGAACGAAGGCATTGTCTAATACTTCCTTTAACGTGGAAACGGGAATGACTTTGATGCCATTCAATTCTTTTTTGGAGAGAACAATGTCGGCCAAATTGGCGCGCGGAACGATTACTTCCGCAAAACCGGCGCGCGCGGCGGCGTAGACTTTGCTTGTAACCCCACCCACCGGAAGAACTTCTCCTCTAACGCTCAACGAGCCTGTCATCGCGAGGTTTTGCTTAATGGGAATTTGTTCCAGCGCGGAAATGACAGCCGTGGCAACGCTCAATGAGGCAGAGTCGCCTTCCACTCCATCGTAGGTTTGCAAAAATTGAATGTGCACATCGTGTTTGGTGATGTCTTTGCCGGAGAGTTTTTTGATTAACGCAGACACGTTCTGCACGGCTTCTTTTGCAATTTCTCCTAACTTTCCGGTGGCGATGAGCTTTCCTTCACTTGAACTTTGCGCGGGGGCTATTTCCGCTTCAATGGGGAGAATCATTCCCGCGTCGCCGTCTCCTGAAACGGCTAAACCATTGACGCGGCCTATGGCGAAGCCGGCGGACTTGTACACTTCATAGTCTCTCTTCTGCTCGAGCATCTTGTTCATCATCTGCTGTTCAAGTGTGCGAGCAGTGAGGCGGGCCTCGTACACGTCTTCCGCACTCACTAAAACATGACCTTTTTCTTTGGACAAATCTCCGGAAGCGCGGACAAGTCCACCTAAATCGCGCAATTTCAATGTCAACTTTCCTTTTCTCCCCGCTCTGCGTTTGGCTTCGAAGAGAATTACTTCCGTGGCTTCCTTCGAAAAGTGGGGAATCTTTCCGTCTTTGCGCACTTCCTGCGCGACAAATTGAACAATTTTCTTTCGATTTTCCGCGGTGTCGTCCATGTCCAAATTCATGTACACTTCATACCCGTACCCTCGTATGCGTGAACGAAGTGCAGGGTGAACGTGTTCAAGATCGTGATAGTTTCCCGCGGCGACTAAAACAAAATCACACGGAACGGGTTCGGTTCGCGTCATCGCGCCGGAGGACATTTCAGATTGACCTGTAATAGCGTATTTTTTTTCTTGCATCGCCGTTAACAATTCTTGCTGCGACTTCATGCTTAAGGTTGCGATTTCATCCGTGAATAATACTCCGCCGCTTGAACGGTGAATCAAACCCGGTTCCACACGCAAATGCGCGGGGGTTCCGAGTCCTCCACTTTGTAACGGATCGTGGCGCACGTCTCCCAACAACGCACCCGCTCGTGCGCCCGTGGCTTCCGCGAAGGGGGCGACTTTTCGTCCGAAGTTATCTATGAGAAGTTTGGGCGTCTGCTTCACACTTGGACGGTTCATCTGCGTTCCCACCGCAAAGCCGAAAATTAACAAACCGCCGAGGATTAATGTTGCCGCATACACCACATCAGGAACCCAACCGAGGGTCCACGCAATGTACGAAATCAAAAACCAGCCGATGGGGAAGAGCATTCCCATCAAACGCATATTATCTTCTGCTTTCTGCGCCTCTAAACGAGTGCGGTAAATGATTTGCTTTCCTTCGCCGGCACGCACAACGCGTACACGTGGATTATTTTGGTCCTCTTCGTTGGGGTACATTAACACATCATACAATCGGGAAACGGGGAGGATTTCACTCATGGCTTGGGCGAGCATACTCTTTCCGATGCCGGGAACGCCGATTAACAAAACATTTCGTTTTTGGGCCGCGGCCTTGCGGATAATTTCCACGGCTTTTTCTTGGCCGATGACTTGCTCAACTAAAGAGGAGGGAACGTCCACTTCTTCGGTGGACTTGAAATTCAAGGGAATATCCAATTCCGCACGCTCAATGATGGTCATTTCTTCCACGGGAGCAGAAGCAGGGGCGGGTGCAGAAACATCCTTTTTGGGAGAACGAGGCATTATACTATTAGTGCTTTTGCGGGTTAAAAAGGAAAGCCAAAAGTTAAGGGAAAAGGCGCGATAGAATGGGGGTTTAACCCCAAACAAAGAGTTGACACAAGCATAATAAACCGGCAAACCATTGCTGAAACAATGCCCATTTCCCCAAAACGAAAGTCTCGAGGACTATTTACACAGCACGCCAAGCCGGTCCCTCTCGAAGTCCAGCAACTCCAAAAAGAATACGCCGAAAAACGAGGAAAACTAAGAACCATCGCACGAGCAAATACTCAACATATTTTCAACACGCCGAGGGGCGATTTTGTTACTGAATTAGAAAATTTCGCCAAAGGAGTGAGTGATTTAGAAAAAGAGAGGGCCCTCCAAGAAAAGATCAATGGAATGAAACGAAAACTTAAGGCATGGGAAAAATATGGAAAAAAACGATCGAGAGGAATCCGAGGGCTCATTCGCGTTATTCACTCGCCGCGTGCGGCCATTCGACTAAGGCAAATACGAAATGTTAGAAATGCGAACGAAAAACTAGCCGAACTTGATATACTAAAACAAATAGTAGAAAGCGGATTAGCCAGCCGATACGACTTGATACGATACGAGTTACGATTAGCAGACGAGAAAAAAAATCGAAGAACGTTAGAAAAATCGGCCCGGCGCGCAAAAGAAAGAGCGACAAGAAGGTAGTGCATCAGCACAAAAGGCGCTATCGGGAGCACATAATGTGGGAAAAGCCCCCATACTTATAATGTCTTTCGAACAGCGGATAGTCATATGTCCATCCAATTGACCTTTTTGGGAACGTCTTGTTCCATGCCCACGCCTCAGAGGAATTTGTCGAGCATGGCGCTTACATACCGCGGAAATTGGTTCCTGTTTGACACGCCGGAGGGAGTGCAGCAGCAATTGATGCGCGCGGGATTGAGTTATTTGAAACTGAATCATATTTTCATCTCGCACTTTCACGGCGACCACACATTAGGGTTGCCGGGCTTGCTCGCCACGATGACGTCGCAGGAACGCGCAACGGACTTGCACGTGTGGGGGCCGCGGGGAATTGGAGAGTTTGTCTCGTTGAGCGTACAGCTCGCGGACTTTTTTCCATCGTTCAAAATCATTCCGCATGAAATTCAGGAAGGAACGTTAGTGGAAGAAAAGGAATTTTCCATTTCCGCGGTGAAACTAAACCACTCTTCTCTGTGCTACGGATTCTTCTTCGAAGCGGAAAGCAAATCGGGGGAATTCCAGCGAGCGAAAGCACTCAAACTTAAGATTCCCATGGGACCGCTGTGGGGAAAATTGCAAAAAGGAGAAACGGTTGTTCACGGCGAAAAAAAATACACTCCAAACATGGTGATGGATTATTCTAAAGCTATGAATGGCACACGAATTGCGTACATTATGGACACGTTCCCGCATCCCCATTACGTGGACGCGGTGAAAGCAATGAAAACAGATGTTTTGGTGCACGAAGCATCGTTTTTGGAAACGGAAAAGGAACGCGCGGGAGAAGTGAAACACTCCACGGCGAAAATGGCGGGGGAAGTGGCCAAACACACGAATGTAAGACAACTTATTTTGACGCACTTTTCGGCACGCTATCCCAACGGAAAGGACATGATGAAGGAAGCCGCGCACGTGTTCAAGAATGTCACCGCGGCACACGATTTAATGGTGTTGAGCGTGCCGGAGCGCTATCCCATTGAAGGAAAAAAGTCCAAGCCCGCGGCGAAAAAAACTAAAAAGAAATAAAAAAATCAAATGACTTTAGGAAGCGTGTATTCGAATCGTTCATTGGGCGCAAGCACCACCGGGCGCGTTTTCAAATTGCTTTTTTCAATTTTTTTAGCAAACTCTTCCGGAGAGGCTTGACAAATGTCGAACGTGTTGTAGTGCATGGGAATGACCACATCAGGCTTCAACACTTTGGTGCATTTCACGGCGTCCACGATGTCCATCGTAATATTTCCCCCAATGGGAAGCAATGCCACGTGCGCGTTAAAATCGGGAGAAAATTCTTCGATCAAGTCTGAATCGCCCGCGTGATAGACGGAAATGCCATCGCCGGTGACAACATACGCCATAGGATAGAATGCCTGCGGGTGATGTGCCACTTCCACGCGAACGTGGACGCCGCGCACGTTTAACAACATGTCCGAATTCACCGCACGCTTGCAGCGCGCGGGAATGTTCAATTCGGAGAGAACGGAATCGTGGGCCGCGACGCATGTACCATCGCGGTTGGCGAGAAATTCAATTGTTTTCTTGTCAAAATGGTCTTCGTGTTCATGCGTGATAAGGATGAGGGAAATTTTGGGCAAGTCCTCCATTTTGATGGGAGAAGGAACTTTTCGGTCACTTTGACCAAATGAAACGCAGTGGACGCAGGGGTCGATAAGCACCGTGGAATCGGAAAACTCCAGGAGAAAGGAAGAATGACCGAGAAAGCGAACGTGCATGTAATACGCTAACGAGTTTCAAGTATAAAAATCAACGAGGAATGAAAACGAAACCGCGCACGAAAAAGAACGGCACCCCCACGCATTAAAAACGAGTTCACTGTTATGATACATTATATGTCAGCGCGCAACGCATGGGGAATAGCGGGAATAGTCACGGTGCTCCTTCTCCTCGGAATGAGTGTTTGGGCGCAAGAAACCGTTTTCCGTGTCACCGAAAAACGAATAGGGTTTCATGGGATTGATGTGTTTGTCACCGAAAACGGCGCCGCAACCGTGGAAGAACGATTCTTCTTCAATTTTTTAGCCGGAGAAGCCGCGCAATTTGAAAAAGATTTTGTGGAAAACACTCCGAGTTTAAGCAACTGGAAAGATGATTATGCTTTCGTGGGACCGCACATCGGTTCGGAAGGACAAGTACGAAACGTGGAATTTTTACTCAATCGCACATCCAACGGAGAACCCACGTTAACCATGTCGTATGCGTATCCTACTGGACTCGTGCAGGAAATGGATGTGGAGTCGCAGGGACGCTCAACCAGGTGGAAAGTGAGTGAGATTGCACTCGTAGATTTTATTGAGAGCGCCAACATCCGCATTCCGGCGAACACGCAAATCAAATTTCATTTTCCGAGCAGCTCGGTCATTGACACAACGCTTCTTCCACAAGGAGTGAGCGCAGTTAATGGAGTAGTCACGTTAACAAATATTCAAACGAATGCGCTGCGAATCGAATACTTGCTGTTTACACCGATTGCGGACCCGATTGACTTAGGAAAGATTGTGCAGGACTTTCAGCAGAGTCCGCTGTTTATTCTCGTCATCGCGGCGATTGCGATAGTGGGAGTTTACATCGCGTTGAATAGAGAAACATTTTCCAAAAAAATTGAAGATTATGTGATTGAACACTCGGAATTCAAGACGAAACCAAAACAGGATATTGACGGCGATTTAGGAGCCGATGAGGCGTAAACACCTATGGATGCCAAACCCAGCCCGCTCTTTTTGGTGGTGTTAGGCGGACTCGGAACCGCGCTCCTCTCCCCCATTAATGTGGGAGGAATTCCAATCTTTTTTTTGGCGGTGCCGATGGCAATACTCGCAACGATTCTGCACAACGCGGAAGCGGGAATCGTCGTGGGAGTGGGAACGAGTGTGGTGAGCGGGATCCTCGTGAATTCCATTGAACTCTGGGACATGGTTGGAATGGGGCTCGCGGCCGCGGTAGTGGTATTGGCGTACGATGCGATTTACCCCAAACAAAAAACAGACTTGTCTGCGATACTGTTTGCGGTGCTGGGCGCACTATTATTGGAATTAACAAACGAACTCACAACGAGGGAAAGTATTCTCTTCCGCCCGGAATTATTTTTAGGAACGCATCCCGCGCTGGGTTTGCAGATTTTAGCCAACGTGTTTGCGATGGGATTACTATTATCGTTTTACAATACTGGAAAAAAATAAAAAAATTAATAAAATCCAAATTGCTCCAAAATTTCGCGCCAAAACAAATCATAGTGCCCTGAGAAAATTTCAGCCCAGCGCGCGCCTGACAAATCGGAAACGGAAATAAGTGCAATGATGCCCAACAGCAAATAGACCCAGCGCTTGTCCACGTTGGTTAACCATAAATTTAATGCGAAGTACAAGACGAAAAGTTCGAGAATGAGGGACCAGCCGAAGATGCCTTGAATCATGAATTATATACGCTGGCAAATGCTTAAAACAACCTTATGTAGAACTTCGCTTGGTGCCGAAAGTCTTTGCTTTTTTGATACCCTCTTGAAGCACCCCTTCAAAAGGGATTTTTCTCCACTTCAAGAGGTTTTGAATGGAATAATCATCCGTGTAGACTTTCACCTTTTCCCCGCGGTCAACCAATTCGAGCGCGAGGCCGATAAGGCTTTCATCCGCGCGCGAGAGGCGTTTAACCCCGTATTTTCGCGCGAGAGATTGAACGGCCTGAATGGTAGCCATGCACGGGTCCTGAAAATGAAAGTCGTATTCGTGAGCGGCCGCTTCTAAACGCAAACGAGCAAGGTTTTCTTTTACTTCCGCGTCGCAAGCAAGAGTAATATAGTAAACATGCGACTTGGAAAAGGGAAACGACGTGGCGTTGATGAAAACCGCGGAATCGAGGAGGATGTTCATACGCTCAAGAAGTGGAGTTAAAGTTCATAAATGCTAAGGATGGGGAAGGAGTATGCCTCCGTTCAAAAAACAAATGCAGGAGAAACTCGCCCACACACTTAGCAAAGGCGAATTGGAATTGCTCCCAGCCTCCTTTCAACGGTTGGGGCACATTGTCATCCTCCGCTTGCACCGTGAATTGTATCCTTACAAAAAAATAATTGGAGAGGCTGCGCTGGTATGCGCCCCGGGGACGAAGACGGCGTGCTTGAACACGGGAAAAATTGACTCCGAATTTCGCCAGCCGAATGTGGAATACTTGGCGGGAGAGAAACATTTGGAAGTCGACCACCACGAACACGGGTGTGTGTTTAGGTTTGACGTGACTAAACTCATGTGGTCGATGGGAAACATGAATGAACGCAAACGGATGTACGAAATGGTTCAAGCGAATGAAGTAGTGGTGGATTTTTTTGCGGGAATAGGATACTGGAGCATTCCCATCGCAAAACTCACGAAAGCGAAGCACGTGTATGCCATTGATGCCAACCCGGACTCCATTGAATCATTGAGAGTGAACAAAAAACTAAACAAAATCCCCGATGAAAAAATGACTATTATCCACGGAAAATGCGAAGAAGTCGCGGTGAGTTTAGGACACGTGGCGGACCGAATCATTTTAGGATACATTCCCGCGCCCGTGTTCGCGCTCACGGCGGCGTTTCACACGCTCAACCCGAGAGGGGGAATGTTGCACTATGAGGGCGTGTGCGAGGAAGGAAAATATGAAGAATTATTTCGCGACGTTCGCGCGCAGGGAACCCCATTAGGATGGAACGTGGAATTGGTGCACGCACAGCAAGTAAAAAGCATGGCCCCGCGAAAATGGCATTACGTTTTAGACATTCGTGTCGCGCCAATTGATATTGAAGAAGGGGCCATGGGAAAAATTCTCGAAAAAAAATAATTTAACTGAATAATTCAACTATTTTGATTCGCGAATCACATACAAGCGCAATTCTTGCGTGATGACACACTTTCCATTTTTCACGTGCTGCTTGAGAAACGTCATGAGGGCGGCTTTCTGCTCGTTAGTAATATCTCTTCGCACGAACGTATTGGAAAAAACTTCAAACGCCCATTCCGCGGATTTGAATTCGAAAACAAGGGGAACTTTCTTTATCTCAACGCTCCATTCTTGTTCTTTACACCACTTGGGAAACTCGGCATCAAACTCTTTACACTTTTGCACGTGCATAGGTTTGGCAATCTCTTCCATTTTGGGCATTTCTCCTTCGCCGGAGGAGAAGCCCACGACGATAGGACTTCCCGTACGTGTAACACGGACCATTTCTTTCACAATTTTATCCCAACGCGATTTATCATGATGAATGACTCCCATCGCATACGTGGACTCGGACACCGCATCGTCGAAAGGCAAACCCACTAACGGGGCTTGCGCGACTTGAACGTTGTTCAAACGATTATCCTTGATGAGTTTGCTCACGACTTTAATGACCCAATCACTCTCATCCACGGCCGTAATCGTTTGCGCGAGCGTGGAAAAAGGCAAAATGAGCCGGCCGGGGCCGCAGCCCACATCCATGACGTGCTTTCCCTTGATTTGAGCAGCCTCTGCGATGGCGGGGAGTTCCTTCGTTTCTCTCCAAATGGAGGCTTTGACCATTTCCTCCCAATAGTCCCAGTAGACGGAATCCTTCTTGTCCTCAGACTTGCGCGCGGTGGCGGGGCGGTAAGGCATAGCATGTTTGCGTGGAAACCGCTTATAAAATCAAACACTCGCAACCACGTATGAAAGAGGATATTTCACTCAAATTCACTGCCATAAAGATGAATGCGGCTGGAACGTTAAACGTGGCGGTGCGCGAGAAAAAAATCGACCCACTCATGATTCCCTTTTCGCAATTCGTCGCGAAAACGAAACACTACTTTACAACAAGCACCTGCTCGGGGCGCATTACGCTCATGGATTTGAACGAGGATGAGAGCAAAAAAGAAAATGTATTCTACCGCAAGTGGCACTCCACCGTGAAATTCTCGGATGTGTGGAACGCGATTGAAGCGTATGAAAACAAAGGAAACGTGTGGCTGCGACAGGATGCATTTGTGTATGTCATTGGCACGCACACATGGGAAAACGTTAAACAAATCATTCGCGCGTGCCAAGAAGCCGGCGTTAAGCGCTACGGCGTGCACCATTTTGAGAATGAAAAGATATTGATGGAAATTTTTGGGACGCAAAACATGAGCATTCCCCTTGTTATGCGTGGAAAGTTATTGGTTGGAAAAGATGCCGTTAAAGAATGGGTGAAAATTGCCAACCGAAAATGGAAGCAGAATGAAAGCAAACGAAAACAATTTGAAAAAGTTCTTCGAAAATACCTAAATTAATTTTTATTTAATTTTTTGCTAAAAAGTTCACTCCACCACAATAATCTTTGGCGCTTCGCGCGAGAGGGTCCACGACATCTCCGTGCAATACGCGCCCACATTCTCCACCGCGATGAAGTCTCCCTTTTCCAACGCGGCATGAATCTGACCCAACTCATCGGAGCCGAACATTAATGGGCCGGCCAAACGCACGGATGTTTTGCGGGTTCCACTCTCAACTAATGCAAAAAAACGATACGGGTTCATGGTGACGCGGGGAATAACATTAATGCCCGCGTCCAACAACGCAAACGACTGCCCTTCGACATTCTTCATATGCCCCACCCGTGAAACAAGGATCATGGTGTCCTCCGAAAGGAAGCGGCCGGATTCGACGTATAACACGCGCGTCGCGAGAAACTCTCCCAAGTGTTCACGAATCAACGAGACGTATTGTTCGAGTTTTTCTTTACGCTCCACTAAACTGGTACGGCCGGGCAACCCTCCCCCAATGTCCACGCCCTGCAAAAAAGGATATTCTTTCACTACCGTTGCAAAACGAGAAATAAAACTGCGGTACGCATTGAGAGTGCACCCCGTACCTGGATGGCCGTGCAACACTGTCACGTGCAACCCCATCACAGCAAGTTGTTCAATAGTTTTGCGTAATTCATTCGTGGAAAAACCAAAACGATGGTTGTCCATGCGAACGCGCAGGCCGACTTGCAAGGGTTTGCTCATTGAGAGTCGAGCGACTTGTTCCGCGTGGGATAACGAGTCAAGGATGATTAATGCATTTTGAGAGAGGGCTTCTATCACTTCTTCGTCAGACGAGGCACAACTATTGAAAATTTTTTGTCCCGAAAAACTTTTTACCGCGGATAATTCACGCCCGGAAACGCACTCGAAGCCGGACTCCATTCCGTTTAACGCGTGCAAAATCTTCTCATGAGGGTTTGTTTTGACTGAATAACAAATACTCACTTTTTGAGCCACTTTTTGCAATGCGTCCGCAAGCTCAAAGAAATGCGACTGTGCAACACGGGGCATCATGACCCAGAAGGGAGTAGGATGTTCGCGCGCGAGCTCGGCCAGCCACTGTTTGTCGCGGGGATTCATAGAAAGGCTCCCTGAGCAAACCCTTAAAGCCGATACGGAACCCCATTCTAGGGTATGAATGCACGAATAACCGCCTCCTCCGCTCGCGGAAGAGGGGTTTTGGGGAGAATACGCGCGTACTTTCGACGCCCGCTCAACACGGGGCACGTGGAGAGGCGCACCGAATGGTTAGTACGGCAGCACGGCCGCCACCCGAAGGTGTCCGCGTTTAACGAAATGATTCGACTCTCGCGCATGCCGGATGAAGCGGCCCGCGCACGCTCAACGAGTGAAAACCAGGATTTGAGCATTGTGGTGAATTCCTCCGAACGCGTGCCGCGAAAAACATTGTTCGAATTAGAAAAAACCGTTCTCGAAAAAGGAGTCGAAGAAGCCGCGATGTCAGTATCCATGCAGTTTCCCTCTCTCGCGGAAATATTATTGCAAAAAAATGATTTTGTGGAGTTTGTAAACGCCAATTGCTCGCACGAAAAATGGAAAAAAAACTTGTTGCAATTATCGGAAACGAATCCGAATGTGAGAGCGGTGGGACTTTTACTCTACTTGCGCAAAGCCTACCGCCCCGCGGGAAAAATAATCGTACGAAAAACAAATTCGCAGTATATTCCGGATGCAGTGGCGTAATTTAGACATTAAAAAAAATAGGAGAAAGGAAGAGAAGAAAGAAAAATAATCAGCCAAAAAACTTTGACAAGGAAGTTTGCTTCTTTGCTTCTTCCTCGTCTTCAGGAGCGGGAGATTCTTTTACTGGCGACGCGAGAGGAGCGACAACGACTGGTGCATCGGTTTTCTTTTTGCGCGAACCTTTTCCTTTTGCGATGGGAGAGAGTGCTTCCGCCGCTTCCGGACGCTCAACTAACCTCATTATTTTCTTTACTTTCGCAGAAGAAGGAGACGTGTTGAGGAGGAAGCCCAACTCGTCTTCGTCAAACTCGAATGTTTTTACCCATTGCTCGGGATGGGCGTCATTTTCGAGAAAAATGGGCCAGTAAAAAAGTTCCTGCGCGATACGTTTTCGCGAACCATACACGTGCTCTTGGATTTTGGCGATGGCGGCTTTCTTGGAAGAGCCTTTCATCAAACTCAAACGCTTTAGAATGGCAGGAAATTGGTACGAAATGAAACCGTGTGCCCTTTCATTCGTGCGCAGACCAACGCTTGCGACCATATCCCCAGAGTATTTGAGAAAACCATAGTGTTGACGGCGAAAAATTCTTCCGTCAAAAATATCCGCACGAGAGAGGCCATCATATGCACCTGCAAGCGAGGCGGGCATGGGAAATTGCCTCGGAATATTTTCATCCACCCATTTCTTGAGCAAATCAGGGTCGACTTCTACCGCGTTGCGCGTGCGGCGAATTTCACTCAACGAAGATGAGACGAATAATGTTCGAATGGCATTGAAAATATTGTCCGTTCGTTCACGGTAGCCTGACTGTTGAATGTCTTCGAGGGTAATCTTGTTGCTTCCGCGTGAAAGAGATTCTAAATCAAGCAGCGCGGCACGCAAATCCCCGGAAGAATTTTTGGCCAACTCATTAATGGATAACGCGTCGTAGTCCATCCCTTCCTTCTCCGCGACTTCGCGCAGGAGTTTAGCAATCGTGGGATAGGGAATTTTTCGCAGTTGAATGACTTTACAATACGTTCGAATTCCCGCAAGACGCTTGTCTCCATAAATGTCATTCGCCGTGAGAATAATGGGATTGCGCCCTTCCTTTAACACGTCCAGCATCGCGGACAAACCGCCCTTGTCCTCGTTACCGTGCACACCGTCCACTTCATCGAGGAGGACGAGTCTCAATGCTCCCGTGAAAGAGGCATTGACCGCCGCGCCCTTCACGACCTTTTCAATGGTTTCTTTATCGCGCGTATCGGAAGCGTTGAATTCGACGAGCGACCAGCCGAACTCCTTGGCCAGCGTGTGCGCGGACGTTGTTTTTCCCACGCCGGGAGGCCCTACTAATAACAAGGGCTTCTGCATCTGTCCTTGACGCCACCCGCTGGCCCACATGCGCAATTCAGTGAGCGCCTCCGGGTTCCCCACTAAACCTGACAATGAGGTTGGAACGTATTTTTCGACCCACATACAACATTATATATCTCAAAACAGCATAAAAAGAGAGTATGGCTGCACGCAACTTACGAAGACAACCGCGCCGAGCGATTCAACCGGCCACGCGAATGGTTCGATCAACCCGCGTAATCCGACAACCCGCTGTGCCGCGACAAGTCCCGCGTGCTCAACCCCGATTTAGAAAAATAGGAAAAGTTCATCACGCGAGCAACCAATTGTTCGATTTTAGTGTGCAGAAAATTGAAAACAGTCGAAACTCAAAAGACCAGCAAGTGCTGCTTGGACAGAAGGACAAAATAACCAAACAAATAGTGTGGCGCGTGATGAGTACGCAAGAGTATAACCGCCGCTTCGCCAAACGAACGCCGAAGGGAGTGGTCAGCATGCTCGCCCAGCACCCGGATATTTTCATGCACGTCGGCCACGCCGTCATCAAAAATTTAGCGCACTTTATTTGAAAAAATTAGGAATCGTTTTCTACAACCACATTCACGGGATTCGTTGCCGTAAAAAGGCCATCAAACCCTTCCACGACGCAGTTGCGCAAAGTAATTGTAGGCTGAACGGTTTGCGCAACAAATAACGCACCGCCACGACCGTGGAGCGTTGAACCTTGACAATTAATCACGAGGCCGCTATCCGCGAGTTCAAAATGGTCAATATCATTCACGGTGTTGGGGCAGAAAAGAATGGAATACGAAAGAGGAATGGTTTCGAAACCCGTTTTGGCAACGCAATCCTGCGGGGGAGCGACAATGTTTCCCCCCACTACATTTGCATTGGCTGCCCGTTGAGAAGCGAACGAGAAAAAGATAATAATAGCCACGACCATCGCGCCCATGAAAACCCAATCAAGCCAAGGATAACGCATACGTGAACAACCGCCCTACAAAAACTCCACGTCTCCGGTGGATTTTCCTTTCAATGATTTTAATTTCGCCGCCAACTCTTTCATGGATTGAGAGGCATTTTCATTTTGAATAGGAGAGGGAACGGAAACATTCCTCGGAGCGCGCTTCTTGATTTCATTAATTTTCTCCATCGAACCCTCGGGAAGGGGGCCGTGGTACGAACACTTTCGGCAAACAGGACCATTTGGAGAGGAAGCAAAATCCATGGAACCGCATTGAGGACAATATTTGAATTGCATCCGCTTCACACCCCCATTACGCTCAACAAACTATTCGCGCATCTCCGGAAACAACTGTGATTTGCTTTCGTGGCTGACTTTATTTTCTTCGCGCTCAACTATTTTGCGCATGACTTCCAATTCTTTATCCTTGTTTTGCAAACGTTGCATACAGTAATAGTACGCGTTAATGATGGCATCAAAATCGAGGCGGCGTTTGAAACCTAATCGCGCAATTTCTTCGAAATAGAGTCGCGTTAAGCGCACGGCAACTTCTTCCGCGGGCAATTCTCCTGCGTTCATGGATGTGGTTGGGGTGTGTTTAATTGTTTTAGTCATGGGGTGAGCCTCCTTCTCCATGGAATTCACTTCAGATTTTAAGGCGTTGAGTTCGCGCATCATTTTACTCAACGATTCTTTGGTTTCAGACGAGGATTTGTTCGTGAGACCAGGTGAGTAAATAGGAACTTTACGCACAACAACTTTGGTTTTAGTAATGGTCTTCGTCCGCGTCTTAGGTTTGACTTTCGCGAGCTCGGGGTTTTCAATCATCTTGCGAGAAGACTTCCAGGACTTTACGGCGGCTTCGAATGTTTTACCCTGCTTGATTTGCTGGCGCACGAATAAATTGTACATACTCAACTCGCGCTTGGGCTGTGCTCCCTTTGTTTTCATGGCTTTCATTTCGCTTGAAAGTTTGGCAAACTCGGCTTTGAGGTCTTTGGTTTGCGACGCCATTCGCTTGGACGCGCGGCCCATTTCTTTCGCCACGCCTTTCTTCACGTCTTGAACATCGCCCTTCAACGAGCGGACTTGCTTTCGAATCTGCTTCCCTGCAATTTTTCCGGGACCCTTAACCGCGCGTTTGGACTTCTTTTTGGCCATAGTAAAACCTCTTACATGGGATAAGTGTTTTTGAGACTTTTAAAGCCAGCGCCGGCGGATGGTTTTAAGAGCGCAAAAAAAGGAAAAAAAGGAGGATGAACCACACCTGCCTTACGTGCAATACAAAAATGTACGAAAACAAGTGCAAGACGGTTTGCCCCAACTGCGGAAGCAAAATGGACTGCAGCGACCTCTTTTGAGGAAAGAATAGAGCAAACGAGGCAGTCTATAAAAACCCGAAAACGATGAAAGAACCATGGTCACTCCAAAACGAGAAAATGGGAGCAATAGCGGCGACACGGGAAAACCCGTATTGACATTTCTTTCCGGAGGAAAAAAAGTCAAGCGAAGACGAACGTACTCCAACGTGGCGCGGCTCCAAATCAACCGGCGGTTTAAACAATTAGAAAAAATAAACCAACTCAACCTTTCCCCGCAGAAAGCACGACAAACCATTGAAGAAACACGCAAGCCTATTTCGAAACTCATCCGAATGAAACGGAATCCCAAAAATAGGGACCAAGTGCTCCGCGCCACGCTCACATCGGAAGGAAAACTACTGCGCGTGCTGTTTCGCGGCTCCTCCAAACGATGGGAAGACATGAATGACACGCGAAAGGAACGCTACCGACGCATGGTAATGGAAACACTCGTGAAGCAAACGCAAGCGGTTTCACGCCGGAAGGGAAATGAGAAGAAAACGATTCGGCAAGTGAGGGAGAACATTCTTCCAGAGCTAGAACGGAGCGAAAATCGTTTAGCGGAAAACATCCGCGTGAGCGAAGGAAAAGTGAGCGCGGAACGAATGATTGAGCTGCAAAACATGCGAAGCGTGGTGCGCGGAATCATTTCCGAAATGAAAGCGCAAACAATTCCGCGCGAACGCGCACTTGTTCCATTCGTAAATCCCACACGTGAACGGGAACCAGTCCCATTCCCAGGAGAAGAAACGATTCGACGAATGAATAAGGGAATCTCGCGCGAATTAGAACACGCGACGCAAAACAAACCCGCTCCCAAGCCAACTGTAACACATTCCCCCGAAAGCGATGAAGATGCTTTTGAACGAATACTAGAAGAACTTGCACGCGAAAAAATATTG
This sequence comes from uncultured archaeon, assembly GCA_964524375.1. GTDB lineage: Archaea > Iainarchaeota > Iainarchaeia > Iainarchaeales > VGJJ01 > VGJJ01. The sequence continues at coordinate 5,769 of CAZGES010000012.1, read as the reverse complement.
AAAGGTTACCCGCTCTCAGCGCAGGCGATAGAAGATTACTCCAATGGAAAAATTTCCCGTGCTAAAGCGACACGCGCCATCCAGCATGAAATTAGAGGAGCTGCGCTGCGAAGACCGGTACGAAACTCACCGACCGTGAAACTGGACAGGATTGCGCGAAATGGAAATGAACAACGGACGAATATGAACGTTCGCATGGCCCCCGTTCCCAAACGAAAAGAAGTGGGAGTGCCGCATGTTCCCATGACGCACGACCAAAAAATGTCCCGCATCATGCGAAACTTGAGAAGCCGTGCCGGACACGATGATGTGCGACGCTCAGCATGGTATGAGCCGCGCATCCAAGCCGAACGAAAATTGCGCGCGACATACCGGCCCATGAAAAAATGGGTGCTTGCCATTCGAAATAAATTCAGACGAACCAAATAACGTACCAAAAAGACATTTAACTTCCGCACGCATACTTGACTATGGACGCCGTCATTCTCGCCGGGGGAAAAGGTTCACGCATGAGCGTGGACAAGCCCAAAGCACTCGTGGAAGTGCAGGGGAAAACAATTCTAGAATGGCAGATTGATTACATCCTCCCCCACGTAGACAAAATTGTTCTTGCGACAGGATACAAAGGAGAAATGGTGGAAGAATTTGTACGCAAAAAATATCCCGAGAAGAATATTGTATGCACGAAAGAAGATGGTCCGCTGGGAACGGCGGGGGCGCTGCGCAACGCGCTCACGCAAACACGAAGCGATTTTGTTCTTGTATTGAACGCAGATGATTTGACGAACATTCCGCTGAAAAAATTGTGCGAAGCAAAAGAGAATACTATTTGCATCTGCCACCCGCGCCTTCCTTTTGGACTAGTCAAATCCGTGAACGGCTACGCGGAATTTGTGGAAAAACCATTATTGAAAGAACGCGTCTCGTGCGGGTGGTACGTGTTCCACCGGACGCACATTGAAGCGCTGCTCCCGCGGAAAGGAAGTTTAGAATATGACGTTTTCCCCTCGCTCCGTTTGCGCGTGTTCCCCCACGATGGGTTTTGGAAACCGCTCAACACGCCAAAAGATGTGGAAGAAACGGCGAACATTGACTTGAAGAAGATGATGAAATAAAAAAAATTAATTCTCCATTACCTGCTCGGAAAAATTCACGGTAATACGTTTCGTCCTCCCGCGGCCGGAAACATCGGTAGTGGTGGTGACGGCCTTGCGCTTTTCCAATTCCACCAGTAGTTCACGTATGCGGCGGTCGCTCAACCCCACGCCCTGCGAGGCGAGTTTAACATACAAATCGTTTGAGGGAACGTTTTTTCCACCGAGGAGAAAAAGACCTTTCAACACGAGCTTGTGCGAGTCGGAAAGATAGGGAATGGATTTTTGCACGGCGTGCGTCTCCGGGTCCTCAAACGCCGCTCTCACGTGTTCTTCCGTAATTTCAGTTGCATTTCCGCGTTCGGCGTTTCGCGCGGCTTTGCGCAATGTTTCAATGGCCACGCGGCAATCACCCCCGCGCTTGGAAGCGTGGCCGGCGATAAGTCCCAATGCATCCGCGGAGAGAGCGTTGGGCACTAATGCCAGCGCAGCGCGTTCGCGCAAAATATCTTTCAATTGCGCGGGAGAATAAGGAATAAATTCAACCGTCTCATGCGAGAAACTGCTTCTTACACGGGCATCGAGGCGCGAAGGAATACTGGTATCATTCGAAATTAAAATCACGGGAATTCCAACGCGGCCATTTTCGGGAATGCGCAAAATATCATACATCAAATCATTGCCATCATTTTCCATGAGTTGGTCAAACTCATCAAAGACAAGCACGGGAACAAAATTGGCAAACTTTAATCCTTCCAAGACTTTCTGATACAATTCACTCGTACTCATGCCGCGCGCGGGAACGGGACGCTCAACGATTCGCGTGAGTTCGGCGAGAACGGATTGGCGGGTGTTGTACCCATAACAGTTCAAGTAGACCGGCCTCACACGACCTGAAAATTCTTTGAGCTGCGAAACCACATACTTTAATGTAGCGGTCTTTCCCGCTCCTGGAGGACCGAAAACAAACACGTTACTCGCCTTGCCTCCCTCCGCGAGGGGTTTGAGGGCGTATACTAGGGAATTAATCTGCGGGTCGCGATGAGGAAGGACATCGGGAATGAAATCCGGGGAAAGTGCTCTTTCGTCTTTGAAAATAGTATTTTCTTTAACAACGCGGGCGAATACGTTGGAGGAGGCCATAAGGAACCAAAGGCCGCCGTAGGTTATAATCCTCCCGTTTTTCACGGCGGAGCGGCGTCTCCCCCCACAGCCATATAGCGACCCCGACGCATGAGAGTGTATCCCCCACGGAGGTGGAATGTATGAGCTTAGAAAACTGGATGAATACGCGAAAAATGATTTTGCTTAATGAAAAGACGGAGAAGCTGTTTGACCAGCTGACGCAAACCCCTAACTTCCATGGGAAGCGAGCGGAACTCTATGATACGCTGAGCAAGATGGCCCACATCAAACGAGGTTTCGTCGCGAATGTAGCGGACAACTTCGGCGTGCCCATGATTGCTTGAATGTTTTTCCCCGGAACCTTTTAGAAAAAGGTTCACGAAAACCATTTTCGCCAGCCTTTTCTAAAAAGGCTGCCGGGCTTTTTCTCAAAAAGGCCGAATTGCACTTACAAAAGTTCACCCCTTTTGTTAGAATATAACTCTCGGAGCGGGCGAAGGCTCACGCCCCTCCAACCCACCTTTCCATTTTTTTCCCTAGTTTTAAAGCATTTTTGGTCGCATGAAAAAGCATGACGAATATATTTCACGAAACCCGCGCACAAATTTCCATTGAACTCATTATTGTCATGGCCGCGGTGGTAGCTGTTGTACTACTGCTCGTGACGCAGCTGCAAGATTCCAGTGAAAAGGGAATCAACAAACTCTCCAAGAAGACGCAGGACGTGTTTGAACAAATTGACGCGATTGATTAAGGATGAAAAATAAAAAAATGGCAAATAAGGGACAGGTTTCGATTGAAGCATTATTGCTTTGGACCGCGCTCGCTGCGAGTCTAGCACTCTTCACGCCGGCGTTCGCGCACGCGATGGACGCATACACGTTATTGGCGCACACCAACCAATACACAGCATTTTCAGACGCACTAGAAAAAAATGTGGAATGGTTGTCCTTCTCCGCGCCCGGGAGTCAACTGCAAATGCGCGTGCCCGCACTTGAACGGATGGAAATCCTCGTCTACGTGGATGAAATTGAAATTATTTTTGACCATGAATCGTTTTCGCATCCAAAAACGAGAACAATTACCACACTCACACCAATCGAAGGAGAAATTTTAGCGGGAGAAACCATTACCCTGCTGCGCGAAGAAGGAAGAATTACCATTCAATGAGAATGTATAGGTTTTCCAACTCCCCCTCGCGAAAACGCTGGGCATAGCACGCCACCGAATGGGTTTTTTGAGGATACAAGGGTTCACTCGAAAAAGAAACCGCGGAATGGGAAAGGATTTCGCGCGCAACAGGGGAAATATTATTCTCTCCAAAAAGCCAAATGCTCAGCAAATCAACGCATGCCATTTCGGGAATGGTTTTAGAATCATTTTCAAACGCAAACGAAGCATTGAACGCGGCGCACGCGCTCAAAAAAAGCAAAAAAGCAATTAGAAGTTCAAACGCTAGAAAAAAGCCCTTACGCACACGCCATCACATCCACGAAAACAATATCCATCTCCGGGAAAAGAAAAATCGGTCGGCGCACACTCGCACACGTTTCATCCGCGTTCACGTCGCGGGAAAAATAATTCACATCAAACGAATGGTTGTGCAACGAGACGCGCGCAATGAGAGGAGAAGGGGGCGCGGCATGTGAAAGTTTTTGCAAACACGATTCTTCGATTAAGTATGCACGAACACGTTGGAGTGTTTCATCAAACACCGCGCACCCTTTCCACGCGTCAACGTGATGAGTAAGAATGAGCGCGTCGCTCAGCGCGACGCTTAACTCACGGGCGCGGGATTTTTTCCAATCCTCTAATTGAGCGTGCATATAGTTAGAAGAATCCAACCACACGACGCTCAACACAAGCATCCACGCGAGAAAGACGAGAAAAGCCTCCGCTCCTAAGACGTGACCCTTATCCATAATGATTGGCATCCCCTCCTAAAACGAGTGCAAACGGAGAATGGGGCGAGTTTAACGCGTAGGCGTAATTGAGGCACGCGTGAGAGGGGGCGGGGGCGTAATGGTTTACCGCGGCATCCGCGCGGGCGCTGCATCGCAAAACAAAGCCTTTTTCGCTCAACTCATCGCGCGCGTTTTCCAATTGTTCACGATGTTCATCCATTACTCCAGCTAAAAGAGTAAGGACGCTCAACAACGCGGAAAAAATTAAAATAAATTCAAGTGTTTGCATGCAAAACACTCTCCAAACACGGCCAATCTTTCTGAAAAGTCGTGGTGCAAATGCGATAATGGATGGGGAGTGCGAACAGCGTGTTCGCGTCGCGCGAACGGATGCGCGTGTGCAGTACGCTCACACCCAAAACGCTTCCGGTGTACGAATATTCTCCATAGCGCTCGGTTTGCGAGACGGGAAGAACGAGCACGTGCGATGCGGAGTGGAATTGAATTAAATTGGCAGGAATTTGCGGAGAAAAAAAGAGTGAAAGATAATTTGTTTGCGTGAGAGTGGAGAAACCCGTTTCATACGTAAACGAATCGCCGTGTAAAGAGGAGAATGCCGATAAATAATCCAAGATGCGGCGGTTGATATTCAGTTTAATCGTTTCAGGAGGAAGGTTGGCGCGCAAACCCGCGTGCAATTCCTCTCGAATGAGCGCATCCACGTTCAATTCCATTTCGAGGCGGCGCAGGGAAAGGTGGCGCAGTGAAGAGTCATCAGGGGACTGGAAGATGGATGGAGATGAGAGTGCGATAATTGGCACGAGGACGAGGAAGAAAAGAAATGAGACAAAACCCTTTGACATAAAGGGGTTGAGTTGATGGCAACGACTAAAAAGGTAGGGAAAATTTTGCCCCAATTCCATAGGGTCGCTCGGCAGACTACTATTGAGGGGTCTTCGACCCCTCATGTAGGCTTTTGATCAAACTTTTAGCAAAAGTTTGGGGTCCCGCTTCGCCGGAACCCAGACAAACCCCTAAAAAGGCTTTTCGCACGTTTAACACGTATGAGCCTCGAAAATCAAGAATTAACAGACTTACTCATCAGCTGGATTTCCCTCTCCGCGGCATTTGCATTTGTTTTCTCCGACGGAGGGTTGAGCGTCACGAGTTTTGGAAACGCCCTTGCGATTGCCGCTCTCGCGGTGGGAACGGGGTTTTTACTGCATGAATTAGCGCACAAATATGTGGCCATTCACTTCGGAGCGAAAGCAGAGTATAGAGCGTGGAATTTAGGACTGGTTATCGCACTCGCGTTTGCTATTTTCGGCGGATTTATTTTCGCCGCGCCGGGAGCAGTATATATTTTCGGGAAACGCGTAACCGAAAAAGAAAATGGCATCATTTCTGTCGCGGGACCGGCGATGAATATCGTTGTTGGAATTGTTTCATTTCTAATTGCTGGCGCGTACGGCGCGGAAACGCAGATTGGAAACGTCGCGAGCGTGGTGGGAAGTATCAATCTCTATTTGGCGCTGTTTAACTTAATACCATTCTTCGTGTTGGATGGAGCAAAAGTGTTTGCGTGGAACAAGATAGTGTGGGCAGCGCTGTTCTTCCCGCTGGTGTATTTTATTTTCATTTTGTGA
>CAZGES010000011.1:18446-26675 GCA_964524375.1 uncultured archaeon | reverse complement strand
ATTACGCAAAGTCTATTTAGAATACGACCGAATGCTGTTGGTCGACGACCCGCGACGCGTGGAACCCAAGAAGCCGTTGGGACCCAAAGCGCGAAAGAAGAAGCAGCACTCGAAACGATAAACGGAGGAAACACCATGATAATCCCAGTACGATGCTTTTCATGCGGAAAACCCATTGCGGGCCACTACGAAGAAATGAAAGCACGTTTGAAAAAAGGGGAAAAAATGGAAGAAGTCCTCACACAAATGGGAGTAACACGCTACTGCTGCCGACGCATGCTTCTCGCGCACGTCGATGTCATGGAAGATGTGCTGAAGTATAACGTTTAACGAATGAAAATGAGGGAAAAATATGAGCGAAAAAACCGATGAAAATGTTCAACAGGCCGTTGCGGTCAATCCGGTGATTGAAAAATATCTCACTACCGGAGCGCACATCGGAACACGCTTCAAGTCCGGAGACATGTCGCGCTACATCTACAAACAGCGCAAAGACGGATTGAAAGTCTTGGACGTTCAAGTCATTGACGCTCGTGTGAAGCAAGTCGCACAATTTTTGTCCAAATACTCGCCCAAATCCATTGTGATTGTCTCACGCAAAGTGTATGGAAAAACACCCGCGGAAGAATTCGCCAAAGCAATTGGTGCGCACGCTCTCACGGGAAGATTCGTTCCGGGAACATTTACCAATCCACAAGGAAAAGAATTCATTCAGCCGAAAGTGGTTATCATCACCGAACCTGAATCCGATGCGCAAGCGATTGCGGAAGCGGCTCGAGCCAAGTCAGTGGTTGTCGCTCTTGCGTCTACAAACAATTTGCTCACGAACATTGACATTGTCATTCCCATCAACAACAAGGGACGCAAGTCACTCGCACTCGTATACTGGTTGCTCGCCAAAGAATACCTCAAAATTACGGGAAATATTCCCAATGATGAAGCATTCCCTAAAACTTTGGAGGAATTCGAATACCCGTTAAAAGACGGCGAAGTCGAAGACCAAGGACAGAAACGCAAGCGCCGCGAATTCCGAGGAAAACGCAACCGCTTAGAAGAAGCGGCCGGAATCGGCGGCGAGCGGAACTAAATTGCATTTTTGAACGCACAAATAAATACCTTCTTTTCGTTCGAACTGAATGCCAAAACCTTCTCCGCGGCGAATACGAAAATCGTCCGTTTCACGTAATTCTTCTGAAACATTTGAAGAGCGTGCACATCGAGTAGCACGATTTTTCGAACAGCTTGATACTCTGCACAAAAATTGGGAACATGTCCGCCAACACGGGCGCAATCCTCAATCATATTTTCCCGGCGGTGAGAGATTTAACTATCACAATCAATCTCGCGTGCTGAGTGATTTTATTGAAACCCATGCGCTGTTGGAAATGGTTTCGAAAGGAAAATTATCCAAAAAAAAAATCTTACAACTGGGAGCTTCAACCGGAGTGTACGCTCGATTTCTACAGCAACATTATGGTGCGATGGCCGTTCCAATTGATGTTGATTTTGACGCGCTGCACATCGGAAGAACACGAGGAGCTCAATACCCTGTTCACGCGAGTGCTGTCAATAGTGCAGTGAAGGGTAATCCAGAATGGGTGAAATCAAAGAGCGGAATTCTCATTCCAAATACAATAATCACCGGCCTGCCATTTCGCACAAATAGTTTCGACTACATTGTGTGCGACCACTTTCTTTTTTCGGGTTATTCGAAAGATTATATACCTCCAGGATTTGAAGAGCACAAAGAAAGTATTTCCCGCAGCGAAGACACGTTGACGGAACTCAATCGCATCATGAAAAGAGGAGGCAGGGTCGTTATTACACGCACACACGCACATGAGATTCCGGAGCTTTCGCGATATCAACTCCTGTTTCGCATTCACGGTTTTGAAGTCGAACATGCCTATCACCATTTGCTTGGAAGCAATCTGCATGAAAGAGGGCCCTCATTCATGGTTCTGCGAAAAGTGAGTTCGGTGCAGACCGTCCGACGAAAATAGAAATAGGGTTACTTTTGCAACCTTTAAAAATCTCAAAACCGTAGTAGGAGAATGAGCCTTCCTCTTCTCGACGATAAACCTAAGGAAGAATGCGGCATTGCCGCGGTTTACCTCAAAAAAGACCTTTCCCACTATCCCAAGGGAGGGGCGCTCTTTTTTCTCCAAAAAATGCTGCTGCAATTGCAGCACCGCGGACAATTATCCGCGGGGTTTACCATCTACAACGAGGAAAAGCCTGACTTGCTGAAAACGCACAAAGCGAATGGCCTCGTGAATGAAGTTTTCCAATTGAGCGATGATGAAAAAGCATTGAAATTATTTGACGAGCACGCCGGGAGAATTGGAATCGGACACACGCGCTACGCCACATCCGGCTCCGTGGGTTGCGAGGACGCGCAGCCGTTTGAACGTGCACATTCCCGCATTTGGAAATGGTTCGCATTTGCGTTCAATGGAAATGTGGCCAATGCGCCGGACATTCGCGTGGATTTGAAAGAAAAAGATTATCATTTCAAATCAAACGCGGACACGGAAGTGTTGATGCACGCGATTGCGCACCAACTCGGAACGGATTCCCCTAATTCGCTTGAAAATGCGTTTGCCGCGCTATCCGAGCAAGTGGATGGAGCGTATGCGATTACTTTTTTGAACGCCAAAGGAGAATTGTGCATCGTGCGCGACAAGCAGGGATTCAAACCCCTCGTTTACGTGGATAATGAGGATTTTTTTCTCGCCGCAAGTGAGAGTGCCGCGTTGCATCCGTTTGTGAAGCACGGGATTCAAGACTTGAACCCGGGGGAAATGATACGCATCCACGGCAGCAAAGTCATTCGCTCACGATTCGCTCCCTCTACGCAACGTGTTTCGCACTGCATGTTTGAATGGGTGTATTTCGCCTCCGCGGGAAGCACGATTCAAGGGAGAAACGTGTATGACGTCCGTTGGAGGTTGGGAGAAGAATTGGCGCGCGCGGAAATACTCTCAACTAATGCAAAAGATTGGGTCGTGGTCAACGTTCCCGACACAAGCAAGCCGGCCGCGGACGGATACGCGTACGCGCTCAAACTTCCAGCAAAAGAAGGGTTGTTGAGAAACCGATATGTTGGGAGAACATTCATCGAAGGGGGAAAGTGGCAGGACAAAGTAAAAGAAAAATTTACGATTAACAAGAGCGCGATTGAAGGAAAGAATGTGATTCTCGTGGAAGACTCGGTGGTGCGCGGTTCCACGCTGCGTGAACTCGTGCACAAGTTGAAAGAAGAAGGACTCGCAACCAGTGTGCACGGCCGCATCTCGTGTCCGCCCATTTTGAATCCGTGTTTTTATGGAATTGACATGACGACGTTTGGAGAACTCGTGGCGGCGAAACATGGTCCGCAGCACGACGGACGCGAAACGATTACACTCGAGGAAAAGGAAATCGCGCGCATCTCACATGAATTAGGCACGGACTCTTTACGTTATCAAACCATGGACGGTCTCCTGCGCGCGATGCAGATTCCGGACACGCAACTCTGCATGGCGTGCTTGAATGGAAAATATCCTACTCGCACGGGAAGCGCGCTGGTAAAAGATGCGTGGTTTAGGCACCAGCAGAAAGTTTTAGGAAGAGTATACGACCGGTAAACAAATTTTTGCAAAAAATTTGATCAAAAGCCAACGTGGGGATTTACATAGTAAATCCCCGGTAGTTGTCTGTCGGAGTGCCCGTACGAAATCGGGCTTAAATAGGGGTTCAGGGTCGAAATACTAGTATGCTCCTCTACGATGCCCTGGCGGATAACATTCATTTGGCCATCACCATCTTCATCTTCCTATGGATATACAACTGGGCCAAAGGAAATGTGGGGAGTGCGAAGCTCGCCCTTGTTACCGCGATAGTCATCATGTTCCTCACCTTCTACCAGTTCCCCGATTTGGTTTGGTTGCTCGTGGCGTTATGGGCATTCGCTACATTCGGAAAGGATATTTTCGCCAAGATTGGGGTGTTTGACAAGTGACTCAGGAAGAAGGGGACTAGGACATGGACACATTCACCTACTTAGTGGCTATTTTCATGCTCGCGTTCGCGGTGCAATACCAAATACTCTGGGCCGCGCTCGCGGTGCTGATTTTCTTGTTAATTAGTTTGCGTTCCGTCTCGGGAATTTTGCTCACGCTTGTTACGGGGGTTGTTTTCTTTCTCATGGGAACGGATTTGCAGGGGGAAGTGTTGTACATTGCCATTGCGCTCACCGTCCTCGCATACTTAGTCGGGGTTAAACCCTCGGAAGAACAGCCGGGCGGAATGAGTCCGGACATGATGGCCGCGCTGCAAGGATTAGGCGGAGGCGGCGGTGGCGGAATGGGTGGAATGGGGGGCTATTGATGCGCCCGATTACATTAGTCATTTTGCTCGTCATTCTGGTGGTGCTGTTTAACACGAAACAAGTTTTCTGGGTTTTTGCCGCCGCGGCGCTGCTGCTCGCATATTCGTTTGCATTCGTCGCACGCTCAACCAGCCGTGGCGTGCGGAATATGGTGAAAAAATCCCGCGATGTGTATGCGGGAGAAATGGGAGAATTGGATAAAATAACCGGAAAATATCCCGCAAAGTTTTTTGATTCCGTGGGAAAAGCGGCGATGGAAAAAGTAAATGAGAGCATTGCTCCCGCGAAAGCAAAATCCTACCGCGATGCGGAAAATTTTACGTGGAAACCCAAGGAAAAAAACCCCTTTTTGATGGTGAGCGATATTTCATCCAAAATAATGGATGCGCTGGGGAAGATGTTCAGCAAGTGAACGCGTGCGCGTCAATTGTTTCTGAAATTTTCATCTTCGGGCGACCATGCTTCAACGGTGATGTTTCGATCCGGTTCCCTCCGGCTTAATTTTGTTCGCCGCGTGGATGTCCAAAAAAGTTTCAGCGAAATAGGGTTGTATGCCACGATGGTTGTGCCTTTTTCGCTGTTCTCCGCCGCACATTTGATTCCAATAACCTTGCCGCTCGGAGTTGTTGCCACCACCAGGTGGGTGGACATAATCAGTTGTTGAATAGCACTCTGCCGCGAATGACCTTTTTTCATTATCGTCTCAATTGCAGATTCAATATTGTCGCACCCTTTGTGGGCGGCGTGATGGAGTTTAGCTGAAACACTTGAACCTATGTCCTTTGTTCCCACTGGACGGAAACCGCCGTTTTTTCTTCGGCCGCGCGCAATATATTTTTCTTCCAGGCGTTTTAGCGTGTCCTGCAGCGCGAAACCATCTTGAGGGGTGCGCATTTCATTCCACATTTTATCCACGTTTTCAAGACGCGTGCTTAATCCTTTTCTCCGTTCAATATTCGAGCGGCGCTCCGGACCCTCATAGACTTTAATTTGGTGGTCCACCCATGGGCCATTTTTGATATGTCCACCCGAGGTTGTGCGCCAGACGCGAATTATCGTTCCAACTGGGAATCGTCGGCGCGCAGGCATGGTTTCACTTCTTGCTTTTTATTTCGAATAACAACTGCTGATTCGTCTCAAGTATTTTTTGCATGAGCGTTTGCAATGCCATCGCCAACCCTTTCACATCCACCACGTCGCGGGATAATTGCTCCATGCGCGCATTCATGTTCATGACGCGGTTGTTGAGCGTGTCCATCGCGGTAGAGTCAAACTTGTCGTGCAGTTCCATGACGGCTTGATGCGTTTCCTGGAGTTGCGTGCCGTGCTGTTCCATCGCCAAGTGAGTAATATTGTCTTTCAAATCCGCTTCTTCATCATCTAATGCGTTTCGTTCATCCAATCGGGAAATAATTTTATCGCTCGCGCGGGAAGCAATCTCTTCATGGTCGAGCGTGTTTGAATTGGATGGAGAAGTATTCGTGCGCGAGGAAGAAGACGTTGAACCGGCGGTGCTTGTAACCGTGCGCGCGCTTGCGTTTCCGGATAAAAATCCTTGAATTTGACTCGTTGTGAGTCCCAAATCCGCGAGGGTGGATGAAATAATCGTGTCTGAAAGTCCTGCGTCGCGCATTTTCTGAATCGTGTTGCGGACAATTTCCTCGTTAACCATACGCATTCCAAAAGCGGTTTTATATACGAGCAAGGGGTGCTATAAAAACCCGAGCATACGCTCACCAACGCGCGGCGGGACAACACACGATGACGTTATTCAAAATTGCCCAAGGGCCGTGGACCCTCCTCCTGAAAGGAACGCTGCAAGAGCAGGATATGGAAATCTACACGAACCCGCAGAAAATGGTGTACGTTCAACTCGTACGAGCGGAAAACGGGGTGGAAACCGAGTGCGTGTGCGAGTTCTACAAACCACTGGTTGCAACGGGAGACGTGAACGGGTTTATTCAGACGATTCCGCGCGAAGTGATTCAAGTCACGAAGCACATTCAAGAGGACACGCGGACGTTTTTGATTTTAGGTTCGGGTCCCGTGTCCATGAATTGGGAAGAAAGCATTGTGCTTGAACAGACTGACATTTTGCTCAAAAAAATGGAAGTGAGCAGTTCCTTGTTGAGCGAGGTTGCGCGCGCGTACGATGTTCAACTCAAAAGCATGAATGAATTTCCCCCCATCGTGAGCGAGGCCTTTTTCTCGATGCCATTGCTCGCTCCCCTGCTTGCGACGAATGCCCACGTGAATGACGCTCAACCAATGGGAAAACCCTCCGAAGGAATGGCCGCGCAGCACATGGGCGCACTTCCGGGAGAATTTGTTTTAGGCACGGCGACAAACGGACTCATGGTCAAAGAACCCATTGTTTTTTTCAAACGCTCCACTATTTTCGGCGGACGCATTGAGCATCGTAAACACATGTTGCAAGTCCTTGCGGAGGGAGCGTTGTTTTCGAACATCCCCGTTGTAATCGTGGATTGGGAAAACGAATACGGAGCGATGCGGAACCCGAACCCGAACGCTCAACTGTTGCACGACCAAAAAATTGAAGGAGACCCCGTGGGTTTTCCCACCAAAGAATTTTTGCCCGGAGAGAATTTGAAACTCCAACTCTCCATGCTTCACCCGGAAGGTCTGGTGGAAATATTAGGGCTCTCAAACACGGACATGGGAAACAATTTGATTCGCTTCCTGCATGAACACCAAACGGGTTCGATTGATGAAGCCAAAGGAATTTTGCGACAAATGCCACCCAACGAAACTATGACACCATTCGGCATTTCCTCCATGATTCGTTTGTTCACGCTCCTCGACCAGACGTTTCCCAACATGTTCACAGGAATGAATCCCACTGAAGAAATTTCAAAATCGTGGTTTCAATCCATTGGACGAATTGGGGTGCTTCGCCTGAAAAATACGCCCCCTAAACTTCGAAACTTGCTCGTCTATACTATCATTCGCGGCGTGTACGATTTGTACTTACACAAAGGGGTTTCCGGCCGCGTGAAGAGCATGATTCTCGTGCCGGAAGCCCAGCAGCTTTTTGACGCGCAGCGTGAACCCACGCTCGCGAAAGAAATGGAACGAATGTTCGCGCAGAGTTCTACGCAGGACGTGGGATTCGTGTTCACGGCCGCGCACGAAATTGATTTGCCCAAAAATATTCTCATGCTAAGCGAAGCCAAACTTTCCATCGTGGGGGGAAGGGAAGTGGGCGTCACGCTTGTTGGGCGTAAAAATTACCGCGCAACGGTTCGCGACACGTACTCTCTGCCCGTGGTGAAGGATTTCTTTGCGAAGCTATGAGGGATAAATGCCTGCCAAAATACCATTAACGAGAAAACAGCAACGCGTGCTCGCCAAGATAGGGCTGATGCCGTTTACGACAAGTGAGAAAATAGCCGAACGTTTTGGCATATCTATACACAAAATCAATACCGCTTCCCATAGAGTAAATTTAACAAATAATTCTCAGCGTCGACCCGAATACGTCCGCCGCATCATGGCAAACCCGGCAACAGCACAACTGCTTGCCCGCACTCCGTTGTGGTGGTATCCTATTCTGTATGAGATGGCGACCACTCATTCATGCAGTGATATCGCTGCTGTCTTACGGCAAAAGTCCAATGGAAGAGAAGTGCCTAGTCAGGGACTGCTATATCGTATCGTAAAGCGTGAAAATTTACGAACACGCGAGAACGTATCCGCTATCAATGCCAAAAAAAGAAAACGCGTTCCCAACAATCTTTCCCGTGAACAGCGAGCATTGCTTCAACAATTGGCTGTAGAATTTTTTACCAATCGAGGGATACGGGATGGAAAAGGATATACTGCTGAAGACATGCGAC
>CAZGES010000011.1:0-18436 GCA_964524375.1 uncultured archaeon | reverse complement strand
GTTGACAGCGAATTTGTGAAGATTTCTCCGGATGTTCAAACTGATTTGCTAAAAAGAAAGTGGTTCGCTTATTTGGCAGCGGCCGCACGCTTCTACCAATTGCATGCCTATAGGCGTTTGCGTCGGCAACTGAAAACGCGAAGGATAAGCGAAACGGAATACGAAATCGCAGATACTCATGAAGAAACACCTTCGCAAATTGAATTTAAGGAACCATTAACGAAGAGGCAGCGCGAAATATTTACTCTTTTTTCGGAAGGAATGAGGTCAATGGAAATCGCTCGAAAATTAGGAATATCTCCACAAGCCGTTAGCCTGCACAAACAAGCCATTGCTGCCAAAATAAAAAAATAATTATTTCTTTGATTTCTTTTCCACTAATTGTTCAGCTTGCTCCATGGTAATCAAGTGTAACGGGTTCAAGTTGTCAATCACGTACTTCAACTCTTTTACTTCCTCTTCTTTCGCGGAACGTGAACTAATGTCATCCACTTTCGCTTCCACTTCCACCAAACGCTGCGAGATAGCGTTCACTTGTTTCTGCAATTCCTGCAACGAGGCACGGACTTCGTCCGAAACACCGTGCGCTTCCGAACCGGCAACTTGCGTTTGAATATCGCGCACACGCTTGTTGATAACAATGAGGTTCCGTCCCAAAATTTTTTCGTTTCGCACGAGGTATTTGATTTTCTGGGTGATGACCAGCACCGAGGCATTGAGGGCTTTGAGGTCCCGATTCAGCGAAAAAAGGTACTCCCCGCCTTTAGGGGCGTTCGACGAGGGGTTTTGGGGGATATTTTGGGAGGGGTCGGCCATAGGTTAAAAGACAATTTGGCCCTTTAAAACGACTATGCCCCCCGTCAAACAAGCCGTAAAAGGTGTCCTCCTTGACGTAGAAACACGCGAAATAGGGGGAAAGAGCGTTATTGACCTGTTTATCCGTCCCAATGAGCAAGGGGAGGGAATCCAACGCGTAACGGACGCCCATTTTCCGCCTTATTTTTACGTGCAACTGACGCCCGCCGCGGATGCTAAAAAACTGGAAAAAACGCTCTCGGAAGAATCGCTTCCCGGCGGGGTGAAGCCCCTCGTGGTCAAACGTGTGGAAAAGGAAGGGGTGTCCTACCTCCACATGGGGTTTGCGAATATTGGCGAGCTTGTACGTTCGCGCGAAACGGTGTTACGTTATCCGTTTGTTGAAGCACTACGCGAATCAAATATTCCATACGTTAAACGCTACATTTTGGACAAACAATTAATTCCCAATGCCTTTGTGGAATGCGAACTCGACAACGAAGGGAATGTCAAAAAAATAAAAGCAGTGGAAGGAATTCCATTATCTTTCCGCACGGGGGCGTTTGACATTGAAACGTTTGGAACGGGAAAAATTCCGCAGCCGGAGAAAGATGAAATTATTTCCATCGCACTCTCAACGAATGCGGGAGAAAAAGTTTTCATTCAGCACGCGTACACGAACGAATACACCGTCGCGTGCGCGGACGAAAAGAAAATGCTCGAATCATTCATTTCATTTGTCAACCTTTCCGACATGGACATTTTGTACACGTACAACGGCGACCGGTTTGATTTTCCATTTATTCTTGAACGTGGAAAAAAATTTCATGTGAACGCGGACTTTGGGTTCGGCATGCCCACTTTAACGGGAAAAGGGACTGAAACTGCTGCTCGCGTAAACGGGACGCAGCACGTGGACGTGTACCAACTTGCGCGATTGCTCACACGTTTTCAATTTTTCAAATCGCCGCGATTAGATTTGGAAAGCGTGATGCGCGCGGTGTTCAACGAAGGAGAAAAAACGCTCAACCATAAAGAAATTTGGGAAACATGGAAAACCAAAAAGGGCATTGACAAATTAGTGAAATACAATTTGACGGATGCGCAATACACCAAACGCTTGGGCGATGAGTTTTTACCCCTCCTGCTTGAACTCTCGCGTCTCGTACGATTAACATTGTTCGACGTGAACAGGTCATCCGCCTCGCAACTCGTGGAAACCACCTTGATGCACGAAAGTGTGGCGCGGGGTGTGCTGTTTCCCAATCCCCCTTCCGATGAGCAGGTGATGGGCCGCACGCAAAATCCCATTGAAGGAGCATACGTGAAGGAACCGGTTGCGGGACTGCATGAAAATCTCGCGGTGCTGGATTTCCGCTCACTCTATCCGAGTATTATGATTTCGCACAACATTTCTCCGGATTCATTAAATTGTGAACATGCCAAATGCCGCGAGGGTGCGAACAAATCTCCTTCAGGCACGTGGTTTTGCACGCAGAAAAAAGGACTCTTTACGAATGTGCTGGAACGGATTCTCGACCAGCGAATTGAAGTGCAGAAAAAAATGGACGAGCTGCCCAAAAAAGATCCGCAGCAAGTTTTTCTCAAGGCGCGCAAGCAAGCGCTGAAGATTGTGCTGAATTCTTTTTTCGGCACGCTTGCGTATCCGCGTTTTCGTTGGTACTCGCGCGACTCGGCGCAAGCCATTACGGCGTGGGCGAGGCATTACATTCGACAAACACTGCAATGGGCGGAAGACGAAGGATTTACTCCCGTGTACGGAGACACGGATTCTGCGTTCGTGCTTCTTCCCCAAAACAAAACCGAAGACGATATCAAAAAGTTTGTCGAAAAAGTCAACGCCAAACTTCCGGGAAGAATGGAATTAGAATTTGAAGGATTATACAAGCGCGGACTTTTTGTGACACGGAAAGAAGGGCGCGTGGCGAAGAAACGATATGCGTTGGCGGACGCCAACAATGAACTCACGATTGTGGGGTTTGAATACGTGCGAAGGGATGTGAGTATTATCGCGCGCGAAACGCAAAAAAAAGTGCTGCAAGAAATTCTTGTGAATGGAAACCCGACGAAGGCGCATGATATTGTGCTCGATGTCATCAAACAATTGCGCGAGGGAAAAGTTCCCAAGAGAGAATTGGTTATTTTGACGCAGCTGCAGCGAAGACTTGATAATTACGCCACGACCTCTCCTCACGTGGAAGCCGCAATCAAAGCACGCAAACGTGGGAAGGAAATTTTTGTGGGGCAAATGTTAGGGTTCATTGTCACCAAAACAGGAAAGAGTATTTCTGACCGCGCGGAATTAGAAGAGTATGTGAAAGAAGGGGATTACGACGCGGAATATTACGTGAAGAACCAAATCATTCCCGCGGTGGAGAAGATTTTCCTCGAGCTTGGAATTGACTCCACGGACTTGCAGCGCGGCGGGAAGCAAACGGGTTTAAGTTCGTTCATGTGAGGCTTTTGCTATGAATAGTTTGTATCACCAAATATTTGATTCGAAAAAAGTAATTATCATCGTATGAACTCTGATTGTTTTCAACTAATATAGTTCTCTTCCAAAATCATTTATTTTGTCCGGCGAAGATGCGGCTTCATCGTTGAAGTTTCTCAGTGAATAATCTGTTTGGATAAATGCAGGGCGAAAAATTTTTCGAGCAATATACATCCATGTCCACTCGCGCAGCAGAAAAACTTCATAATCATCCGCGTTGCGTTCAGTTGTTTTTTTTACTAGTTCTTTTAATTTTGGAGAATTATAAAAATCCACCAACGCATGATACTCCGTTTCGTTCTTTGCAATCGGACATTTTTTCAGAAATGCATCTATTTTGGACAAATCTATTTCATGGTGAAGTGATTTGTCAATGTGTGTATGGAGTGACTGAATGATATTGCTCAGTTGGGTTAATGGAACGCTTTTTTCAGTACTTTTGGTGTCATAGTCTATTTTGGAAAATACTACATATCCTGGATAATTCGCCGTAAAATGGATGAAATAAGGCGGTTTCGCTTTGATGGTTTTTTTGGTATTCACGCTTTGTACACTTTGTTGATATTGTGACGTAGGTGATAATAACCTTTTTCCTGTAAAATACGGTATGACCCCGCAAATTATCGAGTATTATCAGACCGCCGCGAAGGTGCATGAACTCTGCCGCGCGCGTGCTCGAGAGATGATTCAGCCGGGCGTGAAATTATTGGACATTGCGGATGAAATCGAAGCGTTGACAAAAAAGCACGGGTGCGGGATTGCATTTCCCGTTAATTTATCCTTGAATGATATTGCCGCGCACTATACGCCCAGCGACACGGATGACACGGTCGTGCAAAAAGGTGATGTGTTGAAAGTGGATATTGGCGTGCACAAAAATGGCTATTTAGTGGACGCGGCGATTACATTAGACTTTGCGCAAACGAAAGAAACGAAAAATTTAATCGCCGCAACGCAAGCCGCGCTTGAAGCAGGATTCGCGGAAGTGAAAGAAGGTGTTGAAGTTGGACACTTGGGAGGAGCAATCGAGAAAACGCTGCGCTCGTTTGGAGTGGACCCTATTTCAAACTTGTCCGGACACGGCATAGATGAATACACGGCACATTGTTCCCCGTCCATTCCAAACGTGGACACGGGAGAAACGGACACGCTTGACGATGGGCGCGCGTACGCGATGGAGCCCTTTGCATCCATTCATGGGAACGGCCGCATTAGTGACGCGGGCACGGTGGAAATTTTTGAAGTGAATGGCCTCGTTCCCGGAATTCGAAACACGAACGCACGCAAACTCCTTGATTTTTGCGCCGAAAAATATGAAGGATTGCCTTTCGCCGAACGCTGGGTCGCGAGAGACTTGGAAATGAGCGCCTTTTCACGCAAAACAGCGATGCGCGAACTCGTCAAATACGGTGCGTTGGAAGCCCACGGCGTGTTAAAAGAAAAGAAGGGCTCCATCGTGGCGCAGTTCGAGACTACCATGTTAATAAACAAGGGTAAAGTCATCCGATTAGTGTAGTGTTCCCTGTATGGACCCTCAAAACAAAGCCATTGCGGTGGGCGCCTCCATCTTCATCTTAACATTGGGGTGGGCTTTTTTTCTCGACCAACTGCGCGTCACGCCCGACTTCCTTTTAGCGAGCATTGGCTCGGTGCAAGTACTCGGAATTTTCCTCTCGGTTTCATTTGCAGGGTTTGCCATCCTCTTCGCTGCGACGCTGGGGCTCATTACTGCGTTCTCGGACAAGGATGACCGGACGCGCGTGTATATTGCGACAATTGTTCCTTCCCTCCTCGCGAGTGCGGTCTCGGCAATCATTTTTGCTAATTTTGCGCAATGGTATCCGCTCGCATTATTTTACTTCGGGTGTATTCCCCTCATGCTGGAAACGGCGCGACTTAAACGGCTGGAACTCAAAAATTTTGCTGTTGTGCGTTCCAGTTTCTCTGGAGCGCAGCGCGGGCTGCAAGTGCTGGGGATTGGCGTGCTTGTCACATTAGCCGTGACGGCGCTCCCGCAGTCCAGCCAACTTTATTCAGGCTTTGAAGAATCATTATTCGCAGGAAAAGTAGTGCAGCAATTGGATGTTGAAAAAATCACCGCGGACTTTTTGATTTCAACGCAAAAAAATACGCTCACACAAGTATCAGAATCGGAATCCTTCATCAAGCTCCGCACGCTCAACGACACGGATGCAAAAGCATTTGTGGAACTCGTTGACGCCACTCTTGCAAACGTGCAAACCGCGGCGTATCGTGAAAGTGTCATTAAACAAATTGCCACGCACCAAGGAAACTTGGATTCGCAAACGCTTGTAGCACAAATTCAAAACCGCGTTCCCGGATACGGGGCGCTGCGCGATTACTATTGGGCGCTCGCCGCGTTCTTAGGAAGCCTTGTCTTCTTTTTAGTCGCGATGCTCGTGTTGCAACCTTTGTCCGCGGTGTTTGGAAGCGTGATATACACCTTCTTACCCGATGGATACGCCACGCCCGCGTCACCCATCCTTTCCGCGAGTGCCTCTTCCGGTGGAGGATGGGCCACGCCGGAAGTAACGCCGCAATCGTACAGCGAACCCGCACCATCCGGATGGGAAGCACCCGCCGCAGAAGCCGCGAGCATTTCCAACGAACCCGACGCTCAACCGGCCGTTCCCACATACACGCACGTGGACGAGCCCGCGCCGCAGACGCCGGCACAATAAATAATCGTATAGATTATTTTTAGTTTTTGTTCGCTCGCGTCTTAATAAAAAAAAATGAAAAATAGAAATGAAAAGGAAGAGAGTCATAGTCCGTGACTCTCCACCAACGCCCCCGCAGGGATTTGAACCCTGATTACGAGCTCCGCAAGCTCGCGTACTATCCAGGTTATACGACGGAGGCAATTTTTACGCTCTAACGATAACAACCCTTGGAAAGGATTATTACCTAGTGCCCACGACGGGATTTGAACCCGTACCACAAGCTCCACAGGCTTGTATGCGACCACCACACTGCGCGGGCCAGGCCGAAGGTTGGAGGTTTTTGCCAACCCTTTCACTAAAAGGTTGTTTGGAAGGCTTTTAAATGGCTTTATCTCCCGTCCCGCGTTAACAGGCTACCCTCCCCATTTTAAACGAGGATTGGGTGCCTGACGCATGGCTGTGCTCATTCACTCAAAACCCACGATGCCCGCACTCATCCTGCTGACGGCGATTGTGCATTTTGCCCTGCAGATTATTTCGACGCAATTCTACACGAATGAAATACCCATTTTCGGCACGCTCTTGTATGTGTTGGGCGGGGGAATTGATATCGTGGTCGCGGCGCATGTGTTACGCAAAGCTATTAATGAGAAATCCCAGCAGTTTTTGCTCATGGGAATCGCATTGTGTTTGTTGGGAATGACGTTTGTTTTGTTAGGATGGAGCGTCATCGGATTCTTCGGACCCGCAACACTATCAAATGTGGATGTGGCGATGTATTTGTTGATTGCAGGCACGGGATTGTCCGCGTTGTTTTTTGCCGCGTCCCCCACGCACGCTCGTTCACGTGCGGGAGCTATTACATTAGTGGTGGCGATGTTCCTCCTCATTTTGCTGGTGGTGGGATTGTATCAGCTGCATGAATTTCTTCCCGCGCTCTACATTTCAGTTGGAGTGCCAACCCTTTTCAGACAGCAGTTGTTAACCGCCGTACTCATATTATTTTTCCTCGCCGCGCTGCGTTTTGCGTTGTTCAGCGGGGGAAGAAACACGAAGGAAAGTGTGCAGTGGTATGTGATTGGAATGTCGGTGCTCGCGCTCGTGATGCTGAATTTCATCCTCTCCACCGTGCCCGGCGACGCGTACTCGTGGGCGGGACGATTTTTTCACTTGATGGCATCGGGGGCGTTCATTCAGTATTTATGGTGGGATGAGAAAGGGGAATAAGCGATGAATAAATTGCTCCGTGACCCCGCGCACCTCATGCCATGGTTTGTTGGTTTGGCGGTGGCAGTTCATCTCGCCCTGCAAATTATTTCCCTTTCACTTGAATTGAACGAATGGTCGGTGTTGAGCGGAGGATTGTATCTCTCGAGCGGCGTTCTTTTGATGCTCGTCTCCGCATACTGGTTGCAGCATGCTGTTCAACAAAAATCCAAACAATTTTTGTTCATGGGACTAGGAATGACTATTTTATTTTCCGTCCTGCTGATTGTGGGCATAGGACTCTTAGGACTTTTTGGACAGGTGCAGGGAACATTATTCAACGCGGGATTTTTTCTCTTGCTCGCGGGAATGGGCTTCTCCGCATTATTTTGGGTGATGAGTCCATCCACTTCACGCATGCGCGGGGGGAGCCAGAAAATTGTGGCGATGAGCGCATTGCTTGTTTTTTTTGTGGCGGGGCTGTATTACATTCAAGCGTTCCTCCCTCCATTGTACACGGAATACGGTCTTCCAACCCTCTTGAGGCAACAGCTCATTACGATTGTTCTCGTGCTCTACACGCTTGCAGCGGTGCGTTTTGCGTTGTCGGAATGGGGAAAAGAAACGTTTTCGGGACAATGGTTCATCATCGGAATCATGACCGCGAGTTTGATTCTGCTTAATTTTTTACTCTCAACAAGGCCCGGAGACGGATATTCGTGGGCGGGGCGATTCATGCTTCTCTTAGTGGCGGGGGCGTTTATTCAATCGGCGTGGTGGCACGACCGCGCGGTGGTTTAACAAATCGGCCCTGACTCATTAAGTGTTGCTTTTATATACTGCGAGATTATTGCTGAATTGTGGTGATGGAATGGCACGAAAAAATAAGGTAACAGCTCCCAATTGGTTAATTCTCGCAGTAATTTTAGTCGTTGCAGGAGCGGCCATTTTTTTCCTACAACAAACTGGTGGAACATCCGTTAATAATTCGGGGAATGTGATTGGAGGTGCTCCAGTTGGGTCGCACTGTCCAGTAATGAAATCTTGCGGATTAGGATTCTGGCACTATTTTTCCGTTTCAGGTAATACTCGAGAAGAAGCAAGCAAAGCTGCGCTTGAAGCGTGCGTATTAGGGACTCCGGGAGTCATTGCTGAAGTAAACAATTGTATGGCAGAAAATCAGACGACGTGTCTGAATAACGGCGACTGTGGTTACTATAACACAGGCCCTACTGTCGGTCCATGTACGATTTCCAATTGTGAGCCGACGCAAGGAAGACCATATTTAACTCCGCAAGGTCTTCCTGGTTGGACGGACTTATGGTATTGCAACGCCGCGCTAAGAGTAGATGGGAGTTCGACGTGCACGATGATATAGTCGTTTGCACGCACTTCCACAAGTGATATTTTTGGCTTTCAAGAAGCAGGTTGCGTAGTCCCATTTATAGTCTTTTTTCACGCATACAACGTATGACCACACTTTCAACACAGCCCGTGAAAGGAATGCGAGACATCTTGGGAAAGCAAGCTCGTGTGAAACGAAAGATAGAATTCATTATTACTCAAACCGCGCAAAAGTATGGATTCGACCCGATGCAAGTTCCGGTGTTGGAAAACTTGAGCGTGCTCACCGTGAAAGGCGGCGGGGGCGAAGAAGCAGAGAAAGAACTTTTTACACTTGAAGACCAATCGGGACGAAAGTTAGGAATGCGATTTGAATTTACCACAAGCCTGGCGCGCGTCGTGGCGGGAAATGCGGACTTGCCCAAACCCATCAAAGCATTGAACATGGGCCCCGTGTATCGCTATGATAATCCGCAATTCATGCGCTACCGCGAATTCACGCAGGGAGATTGTGATATTATTGGGAGCAACAAACCCGCAGCGGATGCGGAGTGCCTCATCCTGGCGATTGATGTGATGCAAGAACTGGGTTTTACGGAATTCTTTTTACGCGTGAACGATCGACGATTGATTAATTCCCTGTTGACTATTTCCAATGTTCCCGAAGACAAGGCCAAAGAAGCCATGCGCACGCTCGACAAGATGGATAAAATTGGTTTGGAGGGCGTGGAGAAAGAATTGCGCGAGAAAAACATTTCCACCGACGTTTTATCGTATTTAGAAAAAGATTTCGCCCAAATCAAGCGCGCGTTGGAAGAGAAAGGCGTGACGAGTGAAGGAGTAACCGCGCTCGAAGCCATTTTTAGCCAATTAGAGGCGCAGAAGAAAATGAACTTTGTCAAATTTGATCCGTCGCTCATTCGCGGACTGGAATACTACACGGGAATGGTCGTGGAAGTATTTGCGGGAGCGAAAGTGAGTGTGGGCGGCGGCGGACGCTACGATAATTTGATTAAAACGCTTGGCGGGCCGGATTTGCCCGCGGTGGGAATTTCCTTTGGCGTGGATAGATTGATGGACATTCTCGTTGAGCGATGGGTCGATATTCCCGCAGAATTATTCATCATTCCCATTGGAAACACGCTCAACGCGTGTCAATTACTCGCGTCCGAATTGCGCGCGAAGGAATTCAAAGTGGAAGTCGACCTCATGCAACGCAACATTGGGAAAAACATGCAATACGCCAACAACAAGCAGGTGCCCATTGTTCTTTTCCTCGGGGAAGATGAGATGAAGCAAAACTCGGTGAAATTGAGAGATATGAAATCGGGCGACGAGAAGATGTTCCCGCTTTCTCCTTTGACTAAACTGACGGCAGAAATCAATGCTATTTTGGGGAAGAAATAATTAGCGACCCGCACGTCTTCGTTTGGGTGAGCCTGGCGATAGTTTTGGCGGTGCACCAGGTGGAGCGTCCAATTGTTTTCGTCGCGCGAGCCAGCGCATGGCCACCGCTGCGTTCCGCACTTCTCCACGCATCCACTTTTCTCCAATTGATTCGGGAGAAAGGACGCGTGGAAACGCATGTGCGATTCTAACGGCAGCGGCTCGATTCAATCGTATGGTTTGATTCTTTCCCCCGCGGACTGACATCGTGATTTCTAAAAATGGCTTCGTTTTCTCATAAACCACTTTGGAGGAAATGCCGTTTCCCGAACTGGTTCCAAAATTAATCGCCGGCACACGTCCAACTCGCAGGGCGTATTCAAAGCCGAGCGGAGATTCCCGTTTTATTTTTTGACGCGGAAACTCGGCACGCGCGAAGAGGGGAATCTTGCCTTTAGTTTGATGTAAGAACTTCATGATAATAGAAAAAATCACTACCTCATGATAGTCATCAACATGAATGAGTGATTTTTTCCCAGTCGGGCTTTTCTGTTCGAGATAGAAAAGATCGGGCTGTTCGAAATAGAGTTGAGTGGTGTACCCTTCTTTATCCGAAAACGTTGCACGATGAGAGTCAATACTATTTCGTTCACGCTTCATCTGCGTTTCCTCCGTATGCGCGTGCGACGCTCTGCCGGGGGTTTTGGACGATAAGTCTTGCTTTCACCGTGGACGGGAAAGATTTTCTCGTACGGAATAAAATGCATCGGTCGTATCATCTTTCGTATTTCCGGTTTCATCATGTGCGTGTAAATGACTTGGAAACCTCTTTCGCGCGGATGGAATAGGCGCGGGATTACTCGTATGAGTGCGGGAATGAGTTCGTTGGATAAGAAAAGCGGCGGCTTGTTCTCTACTCCAAATGCAATCCCGGTCTTTCCACTCTTTTCCTGGACCGGCGTCACAGTTCCATTCCAATTAATTTCCATGATGTGCGTGCTTGGGAGCGGTTGGACTATCTCATACTCCGTTTTAATGTGGAGGGAATCGTCTTTCATGAAGTCCAAGTCAGCTAAACTCCTTACGCGCGTGAAGCGTGGAATGGGCTGGCGTGTCGCGAGCAAATAGTTGAGGAGGTGGATGTAGAGTTCATATCCGACTTCATCGTTTCCATACATTGCCTTCGCTTTTGTGCCGTGGGGACTAATCTGTTTGATCACGAGACCATAACTATCGCTCTCGTGAAGAGTCGTGCGCGTCCCATTGGCTTCGATAAGAGTGATGAGCCTTGAATTTACGGGGTCGCGTTCTACACGTATCTTTTCAGGCATACCTTTCACCTGCTGCTCCGTTTTCTCCGCTGGACCGTCTTTCGTATGCGATATTCGGCAGGTCCCCGAGTGGGGGTGACGTGAATCATGCCTACTTTACGGCTTCGGCTTATAAAACGTCTTCCTACCAAATCTGAGAGTGTGGCCTACTGAGGATTCGAAGAATCCTCGATTGTAGTCCCTTAGTGCCAGCTGATAATGCAGCTGCCCTTGTAGCTCAGTGGTTAGAGCGCAACATTGGTAATGTTGAGGTCGCGAGTTCAACTCTCGCCAGGGGCTTTTTTAGAAAAAAACCCCGGAAAAAATTGGCTTTCGCCAGGGGCTTGTTCATCAATCTATTTCTTTCGTCGCGAGGATTTTGGAAGTAAATCCCCATCAATGGGTCGAATGAGTCGTGCCAAAATTTTTTCAGGTTTTACACCGTGTTCAAATCCTAAGAGTTCCAACACGATAGGCCCTTCATATCCCGGGTCGATGAACAAGGAATGGATGTGCTGCGACTTTCCATCGGTAGTTCCCATGAGCAACAGGCCCACGGTTTTGGGAAGTTTAACATACTTGCATTCCGTGAGGACAATCTTTCCAAACTGGGTGCGCAATGGTTTCCGTTTCCGCTGAAGATGCGTCATCAAGAGTTTCCGCTTGCTTCCGGTGGCCCAATTAATTTTGGCTAATTCGGCAATGTCTTTTGAGGGAACCTCATACACGGTCGCATGCGGGGTGAGCTCGAGCATTCCGGAAGGAAGCCACTTGAAATCGTTTCCCAACACCAGATCGCCGCGCTCCTGGAGGATGCGCGCCTCTTCTCTTCGAACGGGGAGAGAATGGTTAGGATAATAGACGCGGTGCGTGCGGTTTCCTCGTCGCAGTTGCACCGGAATGTGTCCGGAATGCGTGAGAATAACCTCCCTCGGAAGGTTTCCGGATGTGAGTTCGTGCATTTGTCCCTGGTGAAAGTGAACTTGCACGCCCAACCGTGCGAGAATGCTCCGCGCGGAGATTTGTGGAATCATTCCTTCGTGACCAATGGGATGTTCCTGCACCTCCGCACGAGCGGTTTGCCCTGGACGGAGAATGTGGCGTGACTTTCCGGGCCGACCCAGCGGACCTACTGTGTGAATGCGAATGTCTCCGCTCACGATGGATTTCCACCCTCTTTTTTGGCGCATGTCTGGTCGTTTGCCCATGATAGGAGAATTTCTCTCAACTATTTAATCTGCCCCATTCTCCCAACCCATTTGAGGATATTTTCATCTATTTTTTTCGAAAAAATATTTTTTGGTGAAATTCTTCGTCCATCGTGGAAAATCCGAATCAAAAATTGTTTTCAAAAACTTTTTCAAAAAAAATTTCATGCAGTAAACACGCGAAAATGGACATACGCTTAAATACGAGAATACATTACTCGCTCTACGAAATTTCGAAAAATTTTTTTCGGAATATTTGAAAACAAAGGGTGAACACAAAAATGGCAGCAAAAAGAAAAGCTACAAAGAAAAAAGCCGCTAAGCGCACAACGAAGCGCCGAGCGAAGAAATCAACTCGAAAGCGCTAAGAAACGCTCTCAAGACGTAAAAAAACACTAAAAAAGGAGGAAAAACAACATGGCCGCATCATCACGACGCTCAGCCGCTCGATCGAGCAGCTCCGCCAGCAAATCTCGACGCCGACCTGCCGCACGCCGCGCAGCTCGATAATCGGGAAAATTACCTCCCAATTACTATTTTTTTCCCCAGCCCCATCTAGAGGGGCTGTGGTCTATTTTTCTCAATTCGGTTTACGACGCTTGAACACTTGTTTGGTGCGAGGACTTCCCCTCACGTTGCGTTGTTTACCGCGCACTTCCGGAATGGATTTGAATTGGGATTCAAACCCTTTTCGCCTAACCTCACGAATAAAGTTGCCCACGAGTGAACGGTAGGGGAACATTCCCATTTTGGCATAGGATTTGGGGATGTAGTGTATGAGTGCTTTGGCGAGAGATGGAGTGATGCGGACAATCATTCCTTTGCGCTGAAATTCAAGGGAGGGTTTTCCATTTTCATGAATGAGTTTCGCGGTAACCATTGGTTGACCGAGTTCAGCACTAAAATTGGAGGGGAAAGCGTCATTCGTCGCAATCATTCCTGACACCTGCCCTTCCCACGAAAAATCATATATTTTAGTGCTGTCGCGCGGAAATCGGGGGAGGGAATAACCGTGCATGTAAAGAAAACGTAAAATGCAGGCGAAAGGGCCCATGCCGGGGTTGCTGTACGTGGTGAATGTGTTCCACTTTCCCTTGCCCTCGCGTTGTTGAATAATGAAATCTAATCCGTTATGAATGCCGATGCGCGTCTGCACATCGCCCTCCGTGAACAAATACCCTTTTCCCCCCGCGTGGGCGAGTGAATCGTCATGTTTTATTCGAATCATGAAAGGAGTCCGTTCTCGGCACATAAAAAGATGTCCCCCAACCCTTAAATGCCCGAATCGATTGCGATACGTATGCTCTCCGAAGACCAAGTGGATGCGTTTGTCTCCCGCTACGTGAAAGATGGACAAGTGGTGGCGGTGGGGACGAATCAATTAGGGGAACTCTTTTTGAAAAAACTGGGAATTTTATGCGAAAGCAACCATTGGGAGATTGAAGTCATTCCTACATCCACGAGTCAAATTGCCACCGCCAAAACATTCCACCTCCCACTCACCACGCTCAACGAGAGAGAAGTGGATGTGGCATTCGAATTCGTGGACCAAGCGGACCATGATTACAATTTTTTGAAGCGCTATTCTACGTCGCTCATTCGAGATAAGATGATTGCGCAATCCGCCGCGGAATTGGTGGCGATACTCCCGGCGAAAGAACAATACGACAAACTCCACGGGCCCATTTCCATGGAAATTTCTGCATTCGGGTGGAAGCGCACGCTGCTCTTGCTTGAACGCGTGGGGCGCGTGGACCATCAAAAGTACGCAGATGAGCCTCCGAAGACGGAGTTAGGACATTATATCGTGGACGTGGAGATTGATGAGTATTTGAGTTTGGAAGACATTGATATGCAAGCGAGGCTCATTCCGGGAGTGTTAGAGACGGGAATATTCATCGGAATGGCCGACCGGCTCATCTTGGTGGGGGAGACTGACATCAAGGTGAAGAGTCGCTTGGATAACGAGGATTAAGTCCGCGCTATGCCCCATTTTTAAGCCTTCATTGGGCGAATTTGTAGAATAAGGCCTACTGAAGGGTTGTGAAGCAACCCTTCCATGTAGTCCGCTTTTGATCAAACTTTTAGCAAAAGTTTGCCTTGGTAGCTCAGTGGTAGAGCGCCGGATTCATAACCCGGAGGTCGGGAGTTCAAATCTCCCCCGAGGCATTGTTTCGCCATTATCCATCTGGCGGGTCGGTATGGAGGTATCGCGCTGCGATACCTCGGCTTGTTTTCTTTTTGACTGGACGGCTACTTTTTCTTTTCTCAAAAGAAAAAGGAGTGTGTCTTGAATCTCCCCCGAGGCATTAGGATGAAAAAAATTCATGCCGTTGCTTTGCTTTTGGCTTGTTTCTTGTCGCGGAGAATAAACACGACGGCGGTGGAGGAGAGGACGGAGAAAATAATTACGGAAAATACAATTTGCACCATTTCATGTCCTAAGGGAATGCCTGAGGAAAGGGCGAAGACGGATAACACGGCCGCGGAGAGGCCGCGGGGAACCATCCAATACATGAGGGTGCGCTCTTTTTCCGTTGCGGAAAACAAATTGTAGCGCATGAGTGCGTTCACGTAAAAATAACGCAAAAGGATGATGACGCCCGTGATCAGGAGGCCGATGATCATGTATTGAAACTCGGGAATGCCCACGACTATTCCTAAAAAAACGAAAAAGAAAACACGAATGAGGAAGGCGAACAAACCATGGGTTTTGCTCACATCTTCGTCGAAGCGTTCGAATTCTCCATCGGGGAAAATGGCCTTGTAAATGGTGCGCGCGTTGGCGAGCATTACTCCCGCGGCAAAAACGGAGATGGCGCCGCTCGAACCAATGGTTTCGCTGAATGCAAACAAGAGGAACAATGCTCCTAGGGTTGCGGCGTATGAATAATCAAACTTTTTCAGCTTTCCAATGAAGGGACCCCAGAGCAAGCCGAAAATGATTCCAATGGAGAGCGCGGAAAATAGTTCTAATGCAACTCCCTGCGTGATAGTGGAAAGCCCGTCTAATGCGAGTTTGCCCGTGGACAAATAATCAATGAGAAAAATAGCAATGACCATGGAAAAAGTATCCGAAATGGATTCCACCGAAAGCATGGTTTTGATTTTTTCCGAGAGGAAGGGGAGCGAGGTAATGACGGGAATAACCACCGAGCCGCTGATTCCGGCTAATGCCATGGCGACGAGCAATGAAAAAATAAATGGAAAACCGAGGAACGTGAGAAGTAGAGTGATTCCCACGAGCGCGGAGAGGAAGCCTGCAATCATGAGAATGGTGCCGCGAAAACCTTCGGTTATAACGTATTTCAAATCAAGATGCAGTCCCCCATCGGAGAGAATGCCAATCACGGCAATCGCGCCGATAACCCCTGCGATAGAGGAAATGAAATCCTGCCCAATGAATTGAAGGGCGCCCAAAATCATTCCAAAGAGGAGCAACCATAAGGTATTGGGGATGCTCGTGCGTTGAAACAAGACGTTTCCGAAGAAACCCATGAGGATGGTTAATCCAATGGCGCCAATCGCGAGTTCCATGGCTTCAATACCCGTCGAGGATTTTTAAATGACCGCGTCACCCGGGAACAAGGCGATTAGTGGTCGGTAAAACCGCCATCCACAATGATGGTTTGTCCCATGATGTAGGAAGAAGCGTCCGATGCGAGGAAAGCAGCGGTCTCCGCAATCTCAACCGGTTTTCCCATGCGTCCTTCAGGAATAATATGAACCATTCCCGCTGCCGCATCGGGAGTGAGGCCGGCTTTCACACCCGGCGTTTTAATCGCACCGGGGGCAATAGCGTTTACATTTATGTTTTTGGCAATGAGTTCAAGCGCCAATGCGCGCGTGAAACCCATAATGCCCGCTTTAGTGGTGCAATAGTGCACTAAACCAGGGAAACCCACGCTCACGCCTGCAATGGAAGCGATGTTGATTATTTTTCCATATTTTTTCTTCAGCATGTGCGGGAGAACCGCTTTCGTGGCGTTGAATACTCCGTTCAAATTCACATCCATGACTTGGTCCCATTGCTTTCGAGACATTTTTTCAAACGGAACAAACGGATAAATGCCCGCGTTATTCACGAGAATGTCAATCTTTCCAAATTTTTTAATCGTCTGCGCCACAATTTTAGAACAATCCGCGACGTTGGAAACATCTCCTTGAATGTGCGTGTGTTTAGTTTTGGTTTTCTTACGTGAACAAACAACCACGTGAGCGCCGTATTGTGCGAACGTGTCTGCGATGCTCTTTCCTATTCCTTTGGAACCACCAGTAACGATTGCAACTTTTCCTTTGAGGGAAATCATAGGCGAGAAAGACGAGCCGACTATAAATAGAGAGTGGTATAACGATAGGTATTCGGAGGAATTTACATGGGAAATCCTATTGTTGTTTTTGAAACAAATCATGGTACATTCAAAGCGGAATTGTACGCAGACAAGGCGCCGCTAACGGCGAAGAATTTTTTGGATTTAACGAACAAGGGTTTCTACAACGGACTCAAATTTCACCGCGTGATTGCGGAGTTCATGCTCCAAGGAGGAGACCCCTCCGGAAATGGAACCGGCGGACCCGGATATAAAATTCCGGATGAATTTGGGCCGGGACTCAAGCATAGCGCGCCGGGGATTTTATCAATGGCTAACTCTGGTCCCAATACGGGAGGGAGTCAGTTTTTTGTGACGCTTGTTCCTACGCCATGGTTGGATGGCAAACATGCAATATTTGGAAAAGTGATTGAAGGGATAGATGTGGTGCAAAAAATTGGCGTAGTACAAACCGATTCGCGCGACGCGCCGGTGCAGCCAGTGATTATGCAAAAAGTTTACGTGCAAAAATAAAAAATACGTAAAAAGGGGGAATTTTTCCCTTTTTTTTTACGCGACAATTTTAGCTTCCAATTTCTTTTTGGCCACGAACGTGAAAATCAAAAAATACGTTCCTGCGACGAGCGCGAGGCCGGCGAACGAGTACGCATGGTCGATACTAAACAGCGCGCCCGCGAATAAGGGACCAATAATTTGTCCCGCGGAGGAGAAGGATTGGTTCAACCCAATGACCGCGCCCTGCTTTCCCTGAACCTTCTTGGTTAAGAGAGAGGTAACGGAAGGAAATACGCATGAGTTTCCAACGACGAACAATCCTAATGGAGCGAGGAGAGTCAACCAATCGGTGGCAAACAAAATGGATGAGAAGCCCGCGCCGGAGAATACTAAACCGCCTTGAATCATGCGGATTTCTCCAAAGCGGTTGATGAGATTTCCGGTGATGGGTTGAAGAATGAGCATTAGCACTCCCACGAATGTGAAGACAATTCCCATTTCCACGGAAGTGAATGCGAGTTTCTCGCTCACAAATAATGCAAGCGTGGCTTCAAACCCGCCAATAATCATCATGACGATGGTACTGGATAAAAAAAGAAAGGCGAGGGGCGTTTTGAGGTGCGAGAATAAACTCGCTTCTTTGGCAGGCAAATCCTTGCTTTCTTTTTTCTCATGAGGCTCTTTCAGTTGCAACGCAATCCACAAAAAATTGAGGAACGAAAAACCTGCGGCCACGAAGAACGCGTCGCGAACGGAATACGCGGAAGCAAAACCACCTAACGCGGGGCCGAAAATAAATCCAACCGAGAATGTCATCATCATCAAACCCATGGCAGGGCCGCGCTGTTGGTGCGTGGTGAAATCCGAGAGAAGGGAGATGACGGCCGGGAAAATGGCCGCGGCGAAGAATCCTTCCATTCCTCGAGCAAGCAGGGCCATCCAAAACGAATCGGCGAAGGCAAAAACCAAATACGAGGCCATGAAGCCGAATGTGCCAATCATTAAGACTTTTTTTCTCCCGATGCGGTCGCTCAAACGGCCGAAGTGCGGGGAAAAAATAAGTGACATTAACGCGAATGTTGCGGTGAGAATCCCCAACACAAAGGGCTCCACTCCCAAAGAGAGGGCGAAAAATGGTAACAAAGGAAGAATGATACCAAAC
>CAZGES010000010.1:0-27284 GCA_964524375.1 uncultured archaeon | reverse complement strand
GGGAAAATAGAAAATGTCAGCGATTACCGCAAACGCTCGGCGCAGGAAACAAAATTAGACGCAGCATTTGAAGAAAATATTGCCCTCATCAAGGTTTTCCCCGGAATCAAATCCGATGTGTTTGATTTTTATGTGCAGAAAGGATGCAAGGGATTCATCATCGAAGCCACGGGCTTAGGACACGTTCACACGACGAATATTATTCCCACGATACAAAAAATAACCTCGAAAGGAATCCCCGTGTTCATCACGTCTCAAACAATTTATGGTCGTGTTAATTTGGATGTGTACACCAACCTGCGTTTGCTCCAAAACGCCGGCGCGGTGGGTTTAGAAGACATGACTGCAGAGACCGCGTACGTTAAGCTCGGCTGGGTTCTCGCTCACACGCACGATAGCGAAAAGGTCCGCGAAATGATGCTTACCAACTACGCGGGAGAGATTTCGCCCTTCTCTCGCACGGACACGTTCCTGAATTAGTTTTCCCACCCCTTTTGCGGGAGATTCCTCCTCTATTATATACCCCTTTTTCGTTCCCCTCGCATGGAACCCACCCTCGCTCTCGACGCAGTTTCAGGGGCATTGTTCGCCTTTTCCACCGAAGATGCACTCAGCTGGACGTCCATGGGACTGGCTCTCGCCGTGTACACTATCCTCATTTTCAATTTTTATCGCTTCGTTTCCAAGCGAGATATTTTCGAGCGCCACCTTTCTTTTTCCCATCCGGGGGTGGTGGGTCTGTTGGAAGATATTATTTTGGGCCTGCTGCGCGTAGTAAAATATGGAATCCTCTTCCCCATTGTTTCATTTGTTTGGTTCCTCGGCTTTGCTTCGCTTCTTTTTTTGATTGTCCAAAATCAAACGCTCGAACAAACGACGCTCGTGGCCATTGCATTAATCGCGGGAACACGAATCCTTTCCTATTACAACCAGGATGCCGCACAGGAATTAGCCAAAACGGTTGCGATTGTCATTCTTGGCGCCGCGCTCATCGAACCCAATTTCTTTCACTTCGACCAATTGTATCAGCGTATTCTCGCCCTCCCCGCGCTTGGAATCACACTCTTGCATTTTGTCGTGTACCTCTCCGCGCTCGAACTACTGCTCCGCTTCCTTTATCATGTTAAACTATCCATCTTCAACGACCCCATTTCCACCAAAAATAGAAATGCCTAGTGGCACATTCCCATCACAGTTTAAGGATAGTTCGCCCCTTGCTTTCATATGATTTATCTCATTCGCGCCGCGCAACATTATCATGATGTTCACGGCTGGCTGTCCACATACCATCATTTTTCGTTTAACGATTATTACGACCCCCAAAACATGAATTGGAATTGTCTGCGTGTGTTGAACGAGGACACGATCGCCCCTGCGTCCGGCTTTCCATTGCACCCGCATCGCGACATGGAAATCATAACATACGTACTAAGCGGCGCGTTGCAACACGAAGATAGTATGGGCAACAAAGGTGTTACCCGCGCGGGGGAAGTTCAATACATGTGCGCCGGCACCGGAGTGCTGCATGCGGAGTTCAACGCCTCCAAAACCGAGTCCGTTCACTTGCTGCAAATGTGGGTTACTCCCGCGTCAAACGGACTCAAACCCTCATGGGAGCAGCGCGCGTTTTCCCGCGAAGAAAAAACAAACAAATGGTTGTGCGTCGTTTCCCCGGATAAAAAAGACAGCGCGCTCACCATCCATCAGCGCGCCAAGTTTTACGTTTCTATTTTGAAAAAGGGCACGAAAATAGAATGGTCTCCCGAATACGGCAAACAATACGTTTTCGTCGTCAATGGAAATGTTCTCTTAAACAAAAAAACCCTTTTTACACAAGACACGGCCCGCGTGGAGGGTGAAAAAACCCTCGTGCTTGAAGCGGTAGAAAACTCTCATATCGTAGCGTGGGATTTGGGCGGCGCGGAAAGCGAAAACGATGAATACTAAAAATTAAAAAAAAAAGTAATTAATTTGATTCACGCAAAATTTTTCAGCACCCAAATGATCCCCAGCAAAATGGGCTGGTGAATGAAGTAAATTACCAGCGACTTTCTCCCCAGCGCCGCGAGAACGTGAACCAAACCATTTCCTTTCGTCCAACCCAGCCGCGCATGCGCCACTCCTTTCGGATAGAACACGCCCGCTGCGCCCATGCCTAGAAGAAATACCCCCAACCATGGGAAAATGGGGAAATAATCAAACGTCGGAAAGGTCGCTGGAAGAAGGATAGGCAAAAAAGGCAGCGTGGAAAATAAAACCGTCGAAAACGCCACTCCCGTGAACGTTATTACCGCCCCCGCGGCCAGCGCCGCGCGCGAATGGTTCACGAATGGAATTCCCAAAATAAGCGCAAGCCCAATCAGGTGCAGCGCCCGAACCAAATGGCATTCGCAGGAAACAAAATAAACGTCGCGAGCGAAACAACTAACCCCAGCGCAAAAACAAAAATTCCCCTCTGCACCATTACGCGCCACCCGTCAGGGGAATGCAAATTTTTCCGGTGCGCGTGCAGCACCATGGACAATCCCGCGAGCGCAACGAATACAACGGCAGCTGCCCGTCCAAGAATAAACCAAAACCCACTGGACAAGTCTGCAATCGTTGAAATAAAAAAATGGTAATCAAACACGAAATGAAAAACAATCATAACGCACACGGCGAGCCCGCGCAGCGCGTCAATTTCTAAAAAACGGGTGTTCATGTGAGAAAACAAAATCATCACAGGTATTAAAACGCGCGCAATTAGATGACGTCCACAAACGTCCGCACAAATTTCTGCTTGGCAATTTTAAACGACCGCCTTCCCTCATCTGTTAACGAGTACACGATCGTCTTCCCTTTCTTTTCCTCATCCACTAATCCAGCCTCGTGCATCATTTTCAGCGCAGGATAGATTGTTCCCGGACTCGGTCGCTCTCCTTTTCTTCTTTCCAATTCGTCCGCGATTTCCTGCCCATGCATGGGTTTTTTCGAAAGTAGGAAGAGGATGAGAAACGTGAGAAATCCCCGCATGTCGCAGCACGCCGCATCGAGAGGTTTTCCGGAGGAACGCATACTACTATCGGGCATCCGATGCATTTAAATATTTCCCTGACTGAATATCGTGTGTCCGATATTCAATGCGGGCAGGAGCATTTTCCATGAATGACTGTTGCAATTCTTCCTCATACCAGTGTGCGCCTTCCGGAGCGTATTTTTCCTCCTCCGGACGCGGTTTCCTCACGCGCGCGGAGAAAATTGAATTATTAAAAGAATACAAAGAGCAATTGGACTTAGAGTCAAAAGGAGTGGGGGAAAAAATCGCTCACTTAGAGAATGTGGAGAAAAATGCGTGATGGTGCGTAAAATGAATCCCCCTACCCCCGTGACGTGGCGGGCGCCCCCTCGCCCGTCACTTCCCGTGCCCATTTTTCCCCTTCGCTGAATGTGTACGTGATTTTTTTTCTTTTTTGGGTTTATTTTTATGTCCGCCATGTTTGAGTAGTAAATAGTCATTCAGCGCGCGGTAAATGTCCCCCACTTCATCCTCGCGATCAGGTTCGAGTGCGGTCCACGCGATTCCATCCATTGATTTTCGGTCAATCGCACGTGAAAACCGTTCGAGGGGGAGAATAATCAAGTGGTAGAACAGCACCACCATCAATCCGGCCACTAAATACCCGAGAGCACATATCATGAGTAACGTTGAGCGTGCATCATTCTCCGAGATGGCAACCAGTTTGCTCGTCTCATCCACTTTAACGTAGCGCTTGTTCGTGAAACTGGACAATTTCCCCACAATTTCGCGCGTGAGCGCATTGCTCTGCTTAATGAGGGGATACCGCTCTAGTCCTTCTGAATTTGTATCATTCGACCGCGCTAAAATAAATAAAATTTGCTCATTCAATGCATCCAGTTCGGAAATTTTATTTTCCAATTCAGTGACTTCAACCAAATTGTATTCATCAATTATTGCAATGAATTGAAATGAATGCTCTTCTGATTCTGACAGGACTTCTTTAAGTTTCTGCAGGGAAAAATACCGCTGTAATTGTGTTTCACGGTACACTCTGAGCGCGTGGCTGAATGCTTCCGTGTCCTCAGACTCAAATGCGCTTTCTAATTCAAACAGCGTGCTGTTCAGCAGGCTCGTGAGGAACTGCACATCACTCGCATATTTTACTTCTTTTGCTGATTCCACAAAAATTTCCGAGCGCACTTCGTCAATCAAATTAAACACGTTGTCAACGGAATAAAACTGGTACACGGCCAGCAGGAGCATGGGAATGACAATAATATAAAAAATTTTATTTTTGAGGAGCATACGTGCGTTCCCCCTCTGCCGGCTGATGGTCCGAATGCGGCCGCATTCCTATTGCCATAAACGCTGCACCCAGCAATGCGAAAGAGAACGCTGCCCGGAATGCCATTCCAGTATTTCTGGCAGTGGCAAAATAGAGGGCCGAGTCATTGAGTGCATATCCCGCGAGGGCAAGTCCACCTAATCCAAATAGTATCATTCCTCCCCACCTCGATACTTTAGTAATGGATTGTCCGATGCTCACGGCAATCGTCATGAGTAAAACCGTTCCAATACTAAACAAAGACCCCACCGACGGAATGAGCGTCTGCACCTTCACCCCATTCACGACAGACGGTTCGAAGAGCGTATCCAACCCCACTTGAATGTTAAAAAAATACCCAATAAAGAGCGGAAAAAAAATGAGCAATAAAACCACTGCGCTCGCCATGATTCGCGCCATCGCTGCCCCTTGTTTCTCTCCTATAGTCAATCGATAAAAGGAGCGGAGAACGAGCCCTGAAATAGAAATAGACAATGCAGTTGGAAAACTAGCAACGCCCGTTCCCGGCACCATTACTCTCAGAACCTCAATGCCAGTTACCCATCCCAGCATGATGATGATTCCCATCAGAATGAAAAAAGCCCCCAGGGGCTTAATCAGCGAGTACACATTCATCTCCGAAAAATGAAAAACGAGTTAATAAGCCTCGTCCGCTCCATACAGAAAAATCCCTAACGGGGGGTCTTTTTCTTACGCCCAATCAAATCCAAAGAGGCGGAGAATGAGGCCCAGCAGCACAAACAGCGGGCTCGCCAGCGCGCCCGCGAAGGCATACAGCGACACGGGTGGGTTTGCATAGCACAGCGTTCCGCACACGCCTCCGCAGTCTATTCCCAACTCATTCGGGTCCTTCACTTCATTATAGCACGTAATAGGATTCGTGCGCACGCACCCTTCGTCAATTTGAGCGTCGCAATCATTGTCGATTCCGTCGCACAATTCAAGAGTAGGTGTACAGGTGAGTGAGCCTCCGCTTGTATTTCCACCGGATGCACTTCCTCCACCTGCCGCTCCGCCTCCGCCGCCTCCGCCGCCGCCACCGCCGCCACCGCCGCCACCGCCGCCACCGCTGGGTCCTGATGGACTACTTGGAGGCGCAGGTGGTGCTGGAGGTGCCGGCGCATTATCGGGCGTCGTTTGACAATCCGTGTTCGAGTACGATGAACCTACCGTGTTTCGTGCTTTGACCGCGAAGCAATATTCGGTATCTGCCAGACCCGAAAAAGCATATGGGCTCGTCGTATCAACGTTAACAGCCCACGTTGTTCCGGCTGGAGGATTGTCAAATTCGGTTGCTGAAATAATTCCATCCGCTGCAATCGGGTCGCTGCGCAAAATTCCTTTCAAGCGATATCCTGGCGCAGGGTTTCCGCCCGCGTCATTCCACGAGATGGTGAGTGAACCCGGCGTGGTTCCCGCACTTGCAGCGAGAGTAAAAGGATTAGGCGGAGAAGTTGAACTTGTGGTGAGGGTGCAGCTCGTGGTAGAATATCCTTCTCCTAAATTGTTGAATGCTTTTCCCGCGAAGCAATATTCCGTATTTTCAGCTCCCGTGAACACGAATGGTTTGGCAGGGTCGGTCTGATTGTACGCCCACGGCAACGCAGTGTTGTTAATTTCCGCTGCATCAATGGTCGCATCGCCGTTTCCAATCGTGAGGAGCACGCTCTTGGCGATTCCCACGACGCGGTATTGTGGCAGTGGAGATCCTCCAGCGGCTGTCCAATCGACTGAAACGGTGCCGGGAGACGTGCCGGGAGTGCTGGTGAGTGTAAACGATCCAGGTGCTGATGAACCCGTTGGAGGAGTAATCGTCAGGTTTTGCGGCGCAGAAATGTGCGTAGAATCATTCTGAATGCGCACCGCATACACGCCCGCTCCCCCGAGAGTGGCAATTTGGCCTGCGCTCAAATTGAATGTGAGTCCATTTTCGGTGACTGTTCCTGCGATGGGAATAATGGGCGAGGGGAGTGTTCCCACGAGCACAGTGACGTATGTTTGAATGTTGGCTCCGCTCAACACGACTGAATTGTCTTGTCCTGCCGGAATGCTTGTTGCAATGGGATTGAGCGTGGGGGTTGCTTCCGCGATAGTAATAGTTTGATTCGTTGCTCCGGATGTTTGGCTTCCATTCACCACGTGCACTTGGTGCGTGCCCACACCCAATGTTTTCGTGTGGGTTGAAGTGAATGAAAACTGCAGCGTGGTATTGTTGGCGGGCACGCTTCCTGGAACAATGGACAATCCACTTAACGCGCCCACATTGACTTTGCTTCCTGCATATACTGCCGTGGCATTTTGGAATTTAGTTCCAGTGAGGGTAATGGTATTCGTCGTATTCCACGTGACCGTGGTTGGATTAACTTGCGTGAGCGTGGGCAGGGGGTCAGTAATGTTTA
The DNA here is from genome assembly GCA_964524375.1 of uncultured archaeon. Classification (GTDB taxonomy): domain Archaea; phylum Iainarchaeota; class Iainarchaeia; order Iainarchaeales; family VGJJ01; genus VGJJ01. The sequence goes on along the minus strand of CAZGES010000010.1, from coordinate 20,542 downwards.
TTGTTCTCGTATTAGAAATTTTTCCAGAGTTGGTAACGTCCACAATAAAGTTTCCCACTCCCCAAATCGTGTTAACCTGGTTGAGAGTAGGAGTAAAGCGCAGCGTTCCCGGCACTGGAATGGCGGGAGTGAAATTAATTCCACCCATTCGCACCGCGGGGGCGTTTCCATAATAGTCCACATCCAAATCGATCGTGGGAGCCGTGTTGTACTCAAAATTCGCGATGCTCGAACTGTTAAACACCGGTGGCGTGACCGTGAGTGTTTGCGTGTTGGAATTTTGCGCATTGGAAGTTACAATTACATTGTGCGCCGCCGCTTGGGTGGATGAAGTCGTGTTCAATGTTTGCGTCTGCGCCGCGGATAAGTTGAGCGTAATCTGGCCCGCATTTACAGGAGTAACATTCGTGAAAATAACTTGATTGGGTCCCGTTCCCAGGGTTACCGTTGCCGGCGCGGCAAAGTTGCTTCCCGCGAGTGTGAGTCCGACCGCTTGGTTGAATGCAATCGTCGCCGGCGTAACACCCGAAAGAGTGGGTCCGGGCGGCGAATCATTATCCGTGATGTTTACCGTTGCCGCGCTGGGCGTTCCAACCGTGTACGCGGCGTTTGTTGCCACCGTCATGATAGCTGTTTCCGTCGACTCAACCAGGGCATCATCCGTGGGGGTGAGCGTAATGTTCAATGTCCCCGCGCCAATGGGAATAGTTTGCGTGGTTGAAATGGTCGTGTAATCCGTTCCATTCACGGCCGTGCCCGTAAGTGTAATCGTCACCGGCAGCGATGAAGTGGTGGCGCCCGTGCGCGTGAGCGTGTATGAACCCGTGTTCGTGGCCGGCGTTCCCGATTCTGCGGCAGCATTGTCTAATGCGGTGAGCGTAACCACCGGCAGCCCTCCTCCCGATGGATTAATGGTAAACGGAATCGTATTCGAATACGTGGTGGTGGAACCGCGGTGAATGGACAATTGTCCCGTTCCCGCTCCTAAAATTTGGAGGAGACTCGCGGTGATGCTCGTCGTGATGGTCGTCGAAGTAAAATTGCTCGTCACCGTGTGGGCGGTCGCCCCCCCTTGTCCCGTAAAGAATGCTCGGTCCCCCGATTGAATATTTGTTCCCGTGAGGACAATGTTGGTGTAATTCTGGTCAATGATAAATGTGTTGGGATTAACATTTGAAAGGGTGAGGGTGGAGCTGCTCGTCACCGTAAATGCAACCGTGTTTGAAAACGTGCTCGTTCCTCGTTTCACGCGCACCGTTCCTGAGCCCACGCCCAGCGTGTTCAGCTGTGTGCTCGTGAGAACCGTTGTAAGAGTCGAACCCGAAACGAATGTCGTCGTTGCATTAACAACATTTCCCCCGTTTCCGGTGAACTCTAAAACGTCTCCATTTTGAAAATTGCTTCCGCTCGCCGTGAGAGTGGGAGAGTTGCTCCCCTGCACCGCCGTATTAGGAGAAATTCCGCTCAATGCAATGGACGTGGAGGAATTAATCGCCAGCACCACCGTGTTGGTGGTGTTTCCGCCCTGCTTCACTCGCACGCCGTGCGCTCCCACTCCTAACGTAGTGGATATTTCACTCGCGGTGAGGTTGACTTGTCCCGTGCACGTTCCTCCGGCGCACGACACGCTTCCCGTATTGAAGCTTTTTGAAATCGTCGCGGTGCTTTGTCCCGCTTTAACAAATTCCACCGTGTTAGATGTGGCAAACCCGCCCCCGGATAATGTGAACGTGGTCGCGCCCGCGTTGTCGAGTATTGAACTGGGCGTAATAGAGTTGAGGAAGAATGTCTGCACGCTCCCCGCGCATTGGCACCCGGGCAAATTAGAAACGTACGCGGGAACGCAGAACCCCACCGCATCGGGTGCAGTCCCATCCATGTAGGAGGGGTTGAGCGGCGGACTCACACCTGGGGGAATGGCGCAATTGTTTACTCCCGTTCCCGCTCCGGGAGGAATGGACTCCGATACCACATCGCATTGTTCTCCCGCGTCTAATCTCCCATTTCCGCAGAATGCGACCGTGGCCGCGTTGCACGACGCATGCGGGCTTCCCTGCGCGGGGTTGCTGCACTGCTTATCATTACAATCCACGAGCGCATCACAATCATCATCCACACTATTCGTGCATGCGCTTCCCGATTCGGCTTTGTTAGGGTGCACATTCGGGTTTCCATCATTACAATCTCCCGCACACGTGGTAACGCCATCGCCATCCGCGTCCGGACATGATTGAGTGGCGCCGGGCGTGTACACACCATTCACATACCTATTTCCATTCGCGAGCGGCAATCCGGTAAAAAAGGACAGTCCGCAAATCACATCATCCGTAATCCAAGGGATTCCAATTCCATAATACGTTCCGTTAGTTGTCCCCCCCGGAAAACGCACTTTGTCGCGGGGGTGAACCCACACTTGGTCAAAGTGTTTTTGGAATTCCGTAAAATACGCGTTGAACAGCGGCAAAAAAGACGCATCCGTTTGGCGTATTTCACTTGCAACCTGCATCACGCCGCAGAGTCCGGGGTAATGCTGCACATCCTGTTCCGTCGTGTACTTGTTGTATGACAACCCCTGCGGGTCGTTGGATGAATCCCCAAAAATATGCGTCTGGTTCAGACCGCCCGTTCCTTCATTAACCGTATTCGTAGTCGGATTGTTGAATGACGGCACGCGATTGCGCACTTCATACGGGGACTTGTACGCAAACGTCCGGATGAAAAATAAATTATCCGAGAGGAGGTTCTTGTAAATGGTCATGTCTCCCGTGTCAGTGGTTCGAAGCCCATCCAAATAGAGCGCGGTCATTCCCTGCGCGAGGAGGAAATACTGATACGTCTGAATGTACCTCCCCAAACTCCCTGATTCAGTAATTTTCTCCGCCCAAAACGTGGCAGGGTAATAATCCCCTGTCACCACCGTCGTGCCCACCGAGCCTAATGCTCCATTGCTCCCTTCGCGCTCAATGTACGCGAGAATAGTTGACAACGTTGCGCGTGTTTCGGGAGTGTGCTCCACACTATACAGCAGCGCAATGCTCCTCGAAAATCGTCCCCTTCCTCGCGTGGTGAGGGAGTGAATGTCGTTCGTCCACTTGTAACGTACGAGCGAGGAAATCGTGTCCACCCTATTTCGTTCTAAAAAAAGCGTGGGATAATCCGCGGTGAAAACCCACGTATACAATCCCCTTGCGGACATGTGCGTGGGTTCGGTCATCGACCACCCGTGATGAGGCATGCGGTTCGAAATCAGTCCTCCCGCCGAATCGGTTTGAATGTACGTACTCATCGGCACGCCCCCCGCGTCAGTACGGTGCTCCACGGGCGTCGCGCCCGTTTTGCAAAATCCTACCAAATCAAGATTGTTGTTCGTCCCGCCGCAGTTAATCGCTCCCGAACTATTATTCGACCCCTCAATCATGGCGTTGCGGTAGTAATCCAAATTACTCTCCGCGTGCTTCTCACTCCGATACCCCACCAAATGATTCGTCACATTCGTCGCGCCGTACGCGATGTATTTCAGCGCGTCCAAGTATTCTCTCCGGCACCCCGACTTTCCGGTTTTGCATGACATCAGATATTTCACATACTCCTCGGGCTCGCTCACGTATGCATTGTTGTATCCAGCCGTTCCCTGGTCGCGCGGCAATCCAAACGCGGCAAATCGCCGGTTGTTCCCCCCGCCGGTCGTTCCATTGAGTGTTGCCGCTTTCGTAAGATATGCCGCAGCATCGTTCTTGAAATCCCCTCCCGTAAATGTGGGGTCGATGGCATCCGGGTCCGGAACTTCCGGATAAAAATACGATGGCCGCGTGTTGTTCCATCGTGCGAGAGACTGTCCTGCATTCACGCTCACGTCACGCACTGGATGTTTAGTAATGCTTGCTCCAAACGAAACCACGACACGGCTCAACAGCGCCTGCCCTGCTCCGATGAAATTGCTCTGCGCGGGAATCGTCCCCGGATTGGGTCCCTCATCGTGCTGCGTGCTCAATAAAATCTGCCCGTTCGTGGGCATGATGAAATAGTTGGTCAAATTTCCGCTGGCGATGTCCATGCGCGATGGAAAAATATACGGAAGATCGGCCACGAAAAAAGTATTCGTGGACGTGGGAGTGGTGGCACTCAATTCCGCGCGGTCGTAAAAAATCATTCCATTCTGCCAAATGGAATACGCCAACCCTCCCGTAGAACCGCCGTCTTTGGGGCCTGCCGTCAGACTCGTGACCTGCACTTCATCAAAATTGAATGAGTTCACGAGAACATGGTCAATGAGCACGTAGTCTTTTCCCTTAATCGCGGTAACGTAAAACACATTCGTAAACAGATGCGTCAGACACGGGGACGCGGCACAGTTTCCCTGCAATTCATTCTGCTTGTGAATCTCCCACACTTTCACCACGGGCCCGTCTTCCAATACTTTCACGCAGTTCGCGGGGAAGCCGCTTCCATAATTTCCAACGGGGCTCGCTGCGGCAGCACCGCAATCGCTTCCATATCCATCAATGTCCAAAACAGTCGAGTATGGGTTTCCCAGCACGTCATACGCGGTAACCTTCAGCGCGTTCCCATTCATGTTGCGCAGCAAGAATTCTACGCGCTGGTCCATGTTCCACGCGGTTTGAGGGTTTCCCGTGGCAAGCGTATAAATTTTAGGCGTGGATGCTGCGGTGTCGGAAAATAGCACGCGCGCAATGGCCGTTTTCACATACGGTTGTCCGCTTCCATTTTCTGTTTTGTAATACGAGGTGGCCACGATTTGTGTAACGAGTGTTTCCGTGGCGTTTCTCAATTGCAGTGAGGGAAGTTGTGACGCAATATAGGTTTGGTCGGTAAATGAAATGGGCACATTCACGAGGTCATTCGAAAGTGAACTTGCATCATTGTTCTGGATAAAAAAATCATTCGCGCTAAGCGTAATCGTCGACTGTGCCGATGCCAGCCCCGCGGCCAAAACAAAGAAAAAAACCGCGATTAAAACATTCCGCATACGTCACAAGAGAAATCCCCATGAGTATATAAATCGGCATCGCGCACCAAAAAAGCCACCCAAAATAAGCCCCTGCGCGCGAAGGATAATTATTAACCCGTCCTTCGTTCCCTTTTCATGTCCACCAAAATGCCCGTCATTTTCATTGGCCACGGCGCCCCCACGAATGCCATTGAAACGAATGAATTCACGGAGACGTGGAGAAAACTCGCTAAAAAGTTTCCCAAACCCCGTGGAATTGTGTGTGTTTCCGCCCATTGGCTGCGCGAAGGCACCGCAGTCACGCACGTTAAACGTCCTAAAACCATTCACGATTTCTACGGCTTCCCCGCTCAACTATTCAAACAAAAATATCCCGCTCCCGGCGCGGTTGAACTCGCCGAAAAAATTCAAAAAATAGTGAAGAGTGTTTCCGTTTCGCTGGACAAAGAATGGGGATTCGACCACGGAACGTGGAGTGTATTGAAACACATGTACCCGGACGCGAATGTGCCAACGATTCAATTGAGTCTCGACTATCAACTGACGCCCGAAAAAATGGTTCAGGTTGGAAAAGAATTAGCCGCGCTGCGCTCGCACGGCATTCTCATCCTCGGCAGCGGAAACCTCGTTCACAACTTGATGCGCATGAATAGTGTAACCAAACCCCACGCGTGGGCGAAAGAATTTGACGAGTTTGTAGAAGTCAATTTAACCTCGCGCGACGATAAAAAAATAATTCACTATGAAAAAGAACCCTCTGCACCACTCGCACACCCGACAAATGACCATTACATTCCCTTGTTATACATTCTCGGCGCCGCGGAGAAAAATGAAAAGCCCTTTTTCTTCAATGAAAAAATAGTGTATGGGAGCATTTCCATGCGCGGCGTGGCATTCGGTTTGAACGCGAAAAAATAGCTTTTTTCATTTGGTGTTTTAAGCGTAGCCCCGAGGAAAATAGGGTATGAATTACCTCGATTGGGCGCTTGTTATCGGAGAATTAGCGCTCATTGCCATTGTAGGAAACCTCATCGGAAAATTCATTCACGCGGCGGCGGTGCAAATCATCCGGCGCCTCACGAAGCGCACGACGTTAACATTAGACGATTACTTTTTGCAGTACGTCGAAAACCCCTTGCGTGTGAGCATTGTGATTCTCACCATCCTCCTCATGTCGGGCCTCATTCCCAACCTCCTCATTGTGCAATCCGCCCTCACCACGTATGGAGGGGCCATCCTTATTGTCCTCATCGCATACACGCTCGCCGAAGCGGTGGGAGCGGTGTTGCGTTGGTATTACGAAGAATCGCAAGCCAAGCAGAACAGCGCGTTTGATTTGACCCTTCTTCCCTTTATTCGAAAAATTACGCGAATTATTTTCATCACCCTTGGAACAGTTATCGCCCTCTCAACCATTGGGGTAGAAGTTTCCGGCTTGCTCGCCGTGACGAGCGTTGGAGTATTAATCCTCGGACTCGCGTCGCAGGAATCTCTTGCAAATATTTTTGCGGGGTTGGTTTTGCAACTTGACAGGCCTGCCGCGTATGGGGATTACGTTCGAACGTTAAACGGGGACATTTTACGCTTGCAAAAAATTGGTTCCCGCTCCGCCAAATTTATTGATTTGGATGGAAATTTAGTTGTGATTTCCAATTCCGAATTGGCCAAGCAGCGTCTAACTAATCTTTCCAACCTCCGCGCTGGTTTTCACTCCCCCTTCTCTGCCGAAATTCCCTCGCGCATTCCAGTAGAAGAAGTTGAAAAATTAATCACTCAAATTTTTCAAAAAGAGAATACGAAAAAATCCTCCGTGAAAGGAAATCCCATCCTCGTAGAACGAGTTACCCGGGAAGGATATTTCGTCTCTATCCCCATCGTAGCGCGCGACGCGGAAAGCTTCATTAGTATTCGCGATAAAATCAACCGCGCGCTCATTGAATTAGTGCGCGCTCAAAAGTGAAAACCATAAAAACTCCGCTGGTTTCTCTAAACCATTCTCGGAGGTTTCAAGAATGAGTTACGTCGATGGATTTGTCATTCCAATGAAAAAAGATAACGTGTCCAAATACAAAAAAATGGCGCAGGAAGGAAAAAGAATCTGGCTGAAGCACGGTGCCGTGGATTATTATGAATGCGTGGGGGAAGACCTGCGCGTGAAAAAAGGAATGGGCAATGGCTTCAAAAAAATGGCCAAATTGAAAAACAACGAAACAGTTATTTTCGCATTCATTGTGTTCAAGTCGCGCAAACACAGGGATGAAGTCAATAAAGATGTCATGAGTGAAATGAATAAAACCATGACCAAAAAAGACATGGAAACCATGAAAGAAATCATGGACATGAAGCGATTCGCCTACGGCGGATTCAAAACCATTGTAGAGAAATAATTACTAATTTAGGGGAAAAAATTCCCCTTTTTTTTATTTTTTCTTTTCCTCATTCTTCTTCATCTGCATTTTAACCAATTTTTTAATCAATTGAACAGGAATTTTCGTGTCAAGTGGAAAACGCAGCGTAGCTTTGGAAGTGCGATATTTTTTCACTTCATCTTTCAACGCGTCCATCGCGTCCATCATCGCATACACGCCCACATGCTCTTTGGCGTGCGCAAAATACACTAATCTTCCCTTGTACGCGTAATAGGGCATTCCATAACTGATTTTTTCCTGCGCGTGGGGAGCCGTTGTTCGAATAATTTTTCGTATCTCTTTTAACAATTCCCTGGTTTCAGGCGGTGCCGCGGAAATATACGCATCGACTGTTTTTGGTTTTGCCATCCGGTTACTATTTTTCAGGACAATATAATTCACTCGGATGGATCATCATTCGGTTAAGCGAATGAAAAAAACTTTTTTCAAATCATTCTTTTATACCCTGAAGCACAATGTTGTTTCATCATTCATTGAGGGATTAATCACATGCGCAAACTCATCGTGTTAACATTCGTCTCCTTAGACGGAGTCATGCAAGCCCCTGGCGGTCCGCAGGAGGACACTTCCGGCGGATTCACGCAGGGCGGGTGGAGCGTGGGGTACTGGGACGACACCTTATCAAACACCATGGGCGCGCAGATGGACCGCCCTTTTGACTTGCTGCTCGGGCGGAAAACGTATGATATTTTCGCCAGCGCGTGGCCTACCATTGACGCAAGCAGCCCTATCAATTCCACGCGCAAATATGTGGTGACGCACCGCCCCATTCCTGCTGACACCCCCATTTGGAAAAACTCCGTGGCCATTTCAAAAAATGTTCCCGAGGAAATTAGAAAATTGAAAAACGAAAATGGGAACGAGATTCAAGTCCACGGCAGCAGTGACATGATTCAAACCCTCCTGCAGCACGACCTCGTGGATGAGCTCTGGCTGAAGATTTATCCCTGTACCTTAGGCAAAGGCAAACGCCTCTTTGGCAGCGGAACCATTCCCGCGGGATTCAAACTCACGCACAGCGAAGTTTCTCCTTCTGGTGTCATCATTGCGAACTACAAGCGCGATGGGAACGTGAAAACGGGCTCATTCGCCGTGGAGGGAGAGCACGAGATCAAATAGTTTCTCGGCCTTTCCTCAAATGACCCTTGGCTTTTGGAATTATTTTTGATAATGCACAATACTCGTGAACCCGCCAAACGCCATTCGCTTAACCTCAAACGGCATGGGCACATCCTTGTATTTCTCGTAGGATTTTTCCATGTCCTTCTTGACGAGCGCATTCACTTTAGTCCGGTGCGCTTTTGATTTGTACACCACGTATGAAAACAGAATGGTTTCCGTTGATTTGTTTTTCACCATTTTTGGAAACGGCAAACAGCCCATTTTGGCTGCACTGTGCAAATCATCCGCCACACATTCCACGTAAGCCAACGCGCCCCGCTTCATCCACATCTTCCCCACCGCAGCCGCCATCTTTTGATAGGCTTTTATTTTTCCCTTGGGCACGGGCAACACATACCCATCCACGTACTGACTCATTCACGCACCTCCAATGATGCACGATTCAACCATTTGCTGAAATAAAAACCGCGCGCATGAGAATAATCCCTCAAGAAAAGTCCCATATGGACACGCTTATAAAATTGAAATGAATTCAGCATGCATGGCTAAATCTCCCGAAAAACTGTCAGCCGCGCAGCGGAGTGAACTGCTCATCAAGCTGAAAGTCCGCTTCGAAAAACACATGCACCGCCACAAGGGAATTGAATGGGCGAAAGTCCAAGCCAAACTTGAATCGCACGCCGATAAGATCTGGTCCCTCCATGAGATGGAACGCACGGGCGGCGAACCCGACGTGGTCGCGCACGAAAAAGGTCAATTTATTTTCATGGATTGTTCCCCGCAAAGTCCCGCAGGAAGAAGAAGCGTTTGCTACGACCGCGCCGCGCTCAACGCGCGAAAGGAACACAAGCCCAAAAATAGTGCTATGGATTTGGCCGCCGCCATGGGAGTGGAAATCTTGAATGAAGAACAATATCGCGAATTGCAAACCAAGGGAGAATTCGACACCACTACTTCAAGCTGGATCGAAACCCCCTCCGCAATCCGAAAGCACGGCGGAGCCATTTTCATGGACCGGCGCTACGACCACGTTTTTTTGTACCACAACGGCGCAGACTCCTATTACGCGGCACGCGCGTTTCGCGGCGCGCTGCGTGTTTAGAGGCGGCCTCTCTTTTTCATCACGTCTTCGTAGTGGCGGATGTAATCCTTCACGCTAATCCTACTAACTACCTTTCCAATAACGTCAAGGGGAATGTCTTCCATCTTGCTGAATCGAACGCACCCTTTCCCGCGGTTGAGTTTCAGTTTTCTTTTTTTGAACTCGTTTACAAACCAATCATCGTGTTCCTTATTCCAATACAGCCCCATCAAGTATAGAGAGTAGTTGTTTTTCTGCGCCGCGAGCCCGGCATAGGAAAGCGGTTGTTTGTTGTACGTGACCGGATACACGCTCAACGGAATCTCATACGAAATCATTCCCCAGTTCATGCGCTCCACGTATCCTTTCGGCAGATTATCCTTGATTACTTTCCTAACCGCGCGAATAATTTTCGCTCGCTCGGGGGGAAGTTCTTTCAAGTATTCGCTGACAGTCTTGGCTTTGCTGGACACCATAAGCGTTTTCTTCCTTTTTCGCGAATAAAAAACGATGCATTATTTCCTCAAAATCTTCTCCATCGGCCTGCCTTTGGCTAATTCATCAATTAGTTTGTCTAAATAGCGAACTTCTTTCATGATGGGATCTTTAATCTCTTCAATTCGAACCCCACAAATGACCCCCGTTATTAATTTCCGTGCCGGGTTAAGTTTGGGTGCTTTTGTAAAGAATGTTTCAAAATCGGTTTGTTTTTCCAATTGGGCTTCAAACTTTTTTTGAGTATATCCCGTCAACCAGCAGATGATTTGATTGATGAATTCTATTTGTGTCTCAATCCCATTCTATTAGGAAAAGGAATGCCCTTGTTTGTAGAAATGGAAAAGAAAATCAAATTCCAATTAGTCGAATCGAAAACATTTGAGAAGGGCATTGTAGTGTTACACTACAAAAAAGAATAATAATCCCAGCACGCACAATCGGGACTCTTCCAATTATTTTTATGCGTTAGACATATTTCATGGCTTCTTTTGTGTGGTATTTTTTCAAAAGTCCCATTTGTCCAATTTCATAACTTTCATGCTGCGTAAAAAAAGCCATGGCTCCAAAATTAGTTTGATCCTCCATGGGGAGCGGAAACGGTGCGCTCATTTTCAACGCATCAGGCGAAGGAGACGCAAGAACGGTTTTCAACAATTCAGAGACTATCGCCCACTCTTTTCGAACTTCCTCTATCGAAGGAAAAACGTCCGCGGGGTCAAAGGGTCGTTGTTTGGCAAACAACTCGTGATACGGGCTTTGGGCCGGTTTTCCAAGAAGAGAGAGAAACAAGTAGCGCGAACTCACGACATGAGCAGCAATCCATTTGAGAGGATTATTGTGAGTACTCAAGCGCGAGTTCCAATGCTCTTCCGTAATTCCTTCGAGGGTGTTGATAAACAGGCGTGTGTTCAAATTCAAAATCATTTGCACAGATTTCAAGTCATTCGTCATTAGTTTTCAGTCTCCATACCATATTTTACGGGAGAATATTATTAATACCACGGGAACGCTTCCGTCGTGCTCAAGGAAAAATTCGATAAAGTCGGTGAATAAAGATTAGTCCCGCCTCCCGGACTCGCACCGGGGATCTTCCGGTCTACAGCCGGACGCATTAGCTGCTATGCTAAGGCGGGGACAAAAAATGGTGTTCACCTACGATTTTGGTCTGCACCAAAAAGGTCAGTATAGTCCGGCAAACTATTTGGGTCGAGGAAGGCTTTTTAAGGCTCCCAATTCGCGTACGTTGAGCGTTGTTCCAAGTTCCTTTAAAATGCCAATTTGCAGATTTATCGTATGGAATCCAAGAAAATTATCATCCAGTATTCCCCCGCCGCGTGTGTGGGAAACGGGGAATGCGTCAAAAATGACCCCACATTATTTGGGTTTAACGACATCGCGCGCAAGGCTATTTTGATTGGTGGAAAACACTCGGGAAACGAGGTCGTGGCCGAGGTGTCGGGAACCGCGGAACGAATTCGCTACGCGGTCAACGCCGCGGCATCCTGCCCCGTAAATGCTTTCGTGGTGCGCGACGCGCAAACACACGCTGTTTTAGTGGGAAACAAAATCATTCAAGAATCATTGCAGGAAGTTCGTGCTAACTATGACGATGCCAAAGAATTTGTCCTCGATGCGAGAGGGTATTTTTTGATTCGCGTCAATTATGAGAAAAAAGAAATTGAAGCCGGTTTCTGCAATGCCAAAAACAACATGGTGTTAAAAGTCACGGGACAAACCCCCATTGCCATTTACCACACCATCGCCCACCACCCCTCCATGAACTTGCGCCCCGAGCATTATGCATACTTGGGAAGAGAGTTGGAAAAAGCCCATTTTTGCTTGGTGAAAAACCTCCAATACGTGCAAGATGACCCTCTTGAAACGATGAAACCCCGCGCGTGAACACAAGCTAATTAATCCGCGCCGCGTAATGCATGCATGGAAAAAAAAATTCCCTCCGCGGCGTTATTGAATTGGTTTGAGAAAAACCAGCGTCCCTTGCCGTGGAGAAAATCCTACATTCCGTATGAGGTGTGGTTATCCGAAGTCATGGCCCAGCAAACCAGAATCGAGCAAATGCTCCCGTTCTATGATAAATTCCTAAAAAAATTTCCCACGGTACAATCATTAGCCGATGCGGATGAAGAAAGCGTGCTAAAAGCGTGGGAGGGGTTAGGATATTACACGCGCGCCCGCAACCTCCAACACGCCGCCAAACAAATTGCGCACGAAAAGAAGGGAAAAATCCCCCAAACGAAAGAAGAATTGGAAAAGCTGAAAGGATTCGGTCCCTATATTTCTTCGGCAGTCGCGAGCATCGCATTCAATGAGGATGTGTGTGTCGTTGACGGAAACGTTTTACGCGTCGCGGCAAGGTTTTGGGGAGATTCACGCGACATTGCTGATGCAAAAACAAAAAATGTGTTTGAAGAAAAATTGCAAACTATTTTGCCCCGCGGAAGAGCCCGCGATTTCAACCAAGCACTCATGGAATTGGGCGCCCTCGTGTGTACACCGCAAAATCCCCTATGCAACGAATGTCCACTGCAGAAAGAATGCTTCGCATTCGCCCATTCCAAACAAAGCGATTTTCCCGTGAAAACCAAAAAAGGAAAAGTCCCGCACAAACACTTCGCCGCATTGCGAATCGAAAAAAATGGCGAATTATTTCTTTTGCCGCGCAAGGAAAAACTGTTGCACGGCATGTACGAGTTTCCCATGGTCGAATACACCCCCCTACACGATTCGGTAAAAGTTCTCGAGAAAAAATTCAATGAAAAAGGATTTAATGTAAAACTAGGGAAACCCCGTTCCAGCGTATTACACCAATACTCGCACTTCACGCAACACGTTCACGTGTTCGATGCGAAGTTAGGCGGAGAGCGGAAAGAAGGATGGGTTGATAAAAAATCTCTGAAAAAGATTCCTTTATCGAAGGTTCAACAGAAAATACTCGAAAGATAAAGAAGAAAAAAATGGGCCCACCCGGATTCAATACGCACCCCTTTTTCTTGAAAGAAAAAGTCGCGCCCGGTCAAAAAGAACCTGAAAAAGAATTAATGGGCCCGCCCGGATTTGAACCGAGGTCGACAACTCCCAAAGCTGCCATCCTACCAGGCTAGACGACAGGCCCAGAGCCTTTTAGAAAAAGGCTCGCGAAAATGGCTTCGCAGACCCCAAATAAAAGGTTCATCAAAAACTCTTGACGCAAAAGGACTTAAATTAACCCGACGAAGGGGGCAGTTTAGCGTTTATTTTCTCCACGATTTCGCGGGCGTTTTCCACCCCAATCATGCGGATTTTTCGCACGAGGGATTGCTCCACATACGTAATTTCAATCTCATCAACTTTCAGCGCGCGCTGAATCCAATCTTCTTTGATTTTTACCGAGGAGATTTTTCCATACGCAATAAACCCGATTCCTTTGGGGGCTTGCACCCACACGCCCAAGTTGGTAATCCAATTATCGCGTTGAGAGGCATCCACGCGCCACAGCCAACGTGCAACGATGCCAACCAAATACGCAAATGCGGCGAGGGCAAGCGCTTGAAACAGGAGCGAGCGCACATCCCCTTGCGTCGTGCGATACGTGTAAATCAAATAAATCAGCAGGCCAATGAACCACACTCCAAACAGCGGCGCGGCCTTCACCGCGTAATACGCCACTGTTTTTGGCGACGCGGGAATTTCCAACTCGACTCGTTCATTTGCAGTTAAAGGGGGGCCATCCATGCTGAAAAAAATTCATTGGAGTATATATGCGAACACCCTCTGCTGTTCCTTTCTATTTCTAAGGCCGCTCTATTTTCGCTTTCCAATCACGCGCTTCCACCCAGGGAGGCTCTTGATCTGCGTCGCTTCCACAATAATGCCCTTTTCTTTGAGGACTTTTCGCGCCGCGTAGGCACGCAGAACGGATACGCACTCGGCAATATGCCCCGGCGCCCCTTTGGAAGCGATGCGCTGGATAATCGTAGCGAGCTCGCTTTCCCCTAAAAAGTTCATGAGTTGTTCCGGCGTCGCGGCCTTTCCGGGGGATTTTTGGAGGAATGAATCTAATTCATTCAGTGCGAGCACCTTTGGCAAATATGTTTCGAAGCGCAAATCCATGGTGATGGTGTACGAAGTCATGAACTCCGCCACCGTGCGCCGGTTCACGTCTTCATCAATGCGGAATTTCTTCACGCATTTCCACGCGGGATAGTTGGCAATGAATTGAATCGTCCCCTCGCGTATTTTCCCCGTGGAGAAAGTTTTAGCGGGAAGCCCATAATTGAGTTCCGTTCCAAAATGTCTCAATATTTTTCGCGCCGCGTACATTCGTATGAGTTCTTGAATTTCTTTTTTCTCTTTCGCCTGCCATTCTTTTTGGTCGCTTAATTCCACGAGCAATTTTCCAAATTTTCGTCCGGATAACGCATACAAGGCTGTTCCAACCGTGCGCATTTCTCCGCTCAACGCATCATCCACTTTCGCCAAGTCGGTGACCGCGCGCAAATTGTCTTCGAGCACCGCATCCACTCCCATCGTGGAGCGCGCAATTCCCATAATTTCTGAAAAAGACGCCAAGTCATTCGTTACATTAGTCTTATGCGCGGCTTTCCACGCGCCCACACTCACAACAAAGTCAATGTATCCGGGTTCCATACACCCCTTGAGGAAAACCTCATTATAAATCTCTGCGTGCCCCCTCTCCGGAATGAGGTTAGGGCTTGAATTCTAAATGCTCATGCACCCATTTTTCCCACGCGAAGCGGTTCCACGCAGTTATTCCGTTGGGAAATAATTGCTTGAACACCCGCTCGCGAACATCCGGGTGTGTTTTGAAAAATTTCAGGAGCGTTGGAACATTGATGCGAGTGTATTCCACAAACACCGGCCTCCCGTTTGAATCAATCACATTCGAGGGGTTCACACTCACTCCCACTCCCGTGGTTTGTTTGATTTGTTCCGCCAGCGCGGGAGCGTTGTTCGCAACAAATTCTTCGTGCGCGCGCACAATCTCCGGTTTAACAGGCGGGGGAATCATGATCATGCTTCGATGCAAATAATCCCACCACTGATACCGTTTGTATGTTTTTTTCCTCCCGCGCACTGGGAAGGAAACCAATCCGTAGCGTTTGCCTTTCAAATTGTGATGCGCTTCCGTTTCGAATGCGATAGGATGAATATTATTTTCGGGAAACGTTTCATGCAAAACAACATGAGCGAAAAAACGAATCATGGCTTGTTCTTTTGATTCTCCTGCGTCGCGGAAAATATAGCGTTTTTTTCCCTGCCGGATGAAATACACCGCAGCCTCACCCGTATCATATGTGCGGTAAATCTTCCGGGCTTGCTTGTTGAGAAAGCGTTTCAACTGCACGCGTTTGATGAGTGATAAGCGGCTCGCCCGCTGTTCAGGGTTTCTGAAAAAACTCTTCGCTTTGGAACGCCACCGTTCAAGGTGTTCGCGCACGCGGGAAGGAGTGTTCCCGAGAGTGGAAGGCATACGCATGCCACACCGCTGACATTTATATTCTACTCCGCTCTTCCTTTAGCATGTCCACTCGCATGACGCTCACCGAGAAAGTCCAGCATTACGCGGGGCGCGTCCACATTTTTGAGATGAAGAACCATTTTGCGATTGGAAAATACACGTTTTCCGAATACTTGTTTTTGCTCATTTTAGGATTGCTTTTCGCCTACTATTTGCCTTTACTCATTTCCACGGAAGGAATTTGGAGCGCTATTACCATTCTGATTGGCCTCTTCGTCGTTTACTTCCTCGCCTGCTTCTTTTTGGCGGGCGGGCGCGGCAGAATTGTCGATGTGATGAATTAGTTTTTGTGTGAGAATATAAGTAAATGATTATTCCAGCGTGTCAATCCATTTTTTCTTAATTTCATTCAAATCTTCTTTTTTCACGCCCTTCAACCATTCATGCTCGGGCTCCACGCACACTATCGTGCCCAGCCCGCAATAGTCTAAACACCCACTCTTGACAATGCGCACCTTTTTCGTTAATCCTTTTTCTTTCACGTATTGTTTCAATTCCGCGTGCATTTCCAGCGCACCGCGATTTCCGCACAGGGTGGAATCATTCACGTCTTTTTGGTTGCAGCACACTAAAATGAGCCTTTTTTGCGTGGGAATAAGGGGTTCCATACCCGTTAAACGAGAGAAATCCATTTAATGAGGCGTGGCAAGAGTACTTATGAAGGTGATTCTATGAAGGTAATTCATGAATTTTTGGATTTTTTGAAAAAGTACCAAGTGATAGGATTGGCTGTCGCGTTCATTATTGGGGCGGCCTCAACGAAGTTGGTTACTGCGGTGGTGAATGACATTGTCATGCCCATCATTGCAGTCGTGGTGCCCGGCGGAGATTGGCGGTTGGCCACGTTTGACGTTGGTCCAGTAAAATTTTTGATTGGCGATTTCGTTGGAGCATTGATAGATTTCATCATCATTGCGGCCGTTGTTTTCGTCATCGTTAAATTCTTGATGAAAGAAGATGCCACAGCAAAGCGGTAGGGTTTTTTCCCCACCGTTCACGTGGCAGTTATTTTTTTTTACTTTTTTTTCAACAATTTATTACTCATCACCCACACCGCAGAATACATGATTAATCCATACACGCAGCTCGGCAAACCGAGTGAATAAATACACGGCGGGAGCGGGCAGGCCGGATACATCAATTCGATAAACGAATAATATCCCGAAAATAGGATTCCGATTAGGGCAATGCGGTTAATCCAGAGCAAATGGTCGGGATTCTTTTTCGCACTCGTTTTCATCAAAACAGCGAGCACTAAAATGCTGCCAAACATGACAAACCCGTACACGCATGTCGGGAGATCAAACAAATACGCGCACGCCTCGCGCAAGGGGCAATTGCCTAAAACAAGTTTATTGAAGGTCAGCCACCCGGAAAAAAGAGCACCGGCAAGGGCCACGACCAAAATATAGGTTGGAAAATTTTTGGTGTTCATGTTCGAGCATGGCAGACCGTGTATTTATACCCTCTGCGCGGGCGGCCGATGGCGCACTCCCATTCAGTTGTCCAATGGGCACTCGCATGGTTTTTCGCGAAGAATTTTCAATTGTTCAAGGGGCGTATTCACAAACGCATCCTGCATCTTCTTTCCTTTAGCATATTTTTTTTCAAGCGGAGAACGATGAACATATCCGCGCCGGGTCATTTCTTCCACCAGACTAGTATGCCGTAAAAAAAGCGCCGCAAGTTTGCCCACCCAGCGTTTGGTCTCCGGGTGGCTGCGATACCCTTTCTTGTCGTGTGATAAGATAGAATAGATAGCATGTAATTCTCGGTGCTCTCCAAGTAAATGTTTCCGGCACAAAATTTTTGGCGAAACATCCCAGACGCGCATAATTTCATTCACTTCCATTTGTTTTTCCGGCATTCAAATACTCTTTTCTTTTTTTCTCTGGAAAGCGTTCAAT
The DNA here is from genome assembly GCA_964524375.1 of uncultured archaeon. GTDB lineage: Archaea > Iainarchaeota > Iainarchaeia > Iainarchaeales > VGJJ01 > VGJJ01. The sequence goes on along the minus strand of CAZGES010000010.1, from coordinate 2,997 downwards.
CGCATAGCGCAGCATCGTGCGGGGCATCTTGTTCACGTGCGTGTGCAAGAATTTTTCCAACGCTTTCTCATCCCGTTTTCCTATCTCGCGCAGCATCCATCCGCACGCTTTGTGCATTAAATCGTGGTTGTCTTTCAACAATTTTTCGCACGCGTTGAATGTATCTGAAAATTGCATTTTTTTAATGAATGCGAACGTGGCAATAACTCCAATGCGCCGGTCCCATAAATGGCTTGAATCCACCAAATCATAGATTATTTTCCTGTTTTCATTTTCATCGAGCAAAAAGTTTCCTAAAATTTTGTCCGCGGACGAATCAACGAGATCCCAATTGTTCACGAATTTTTTGTTTTTCAAATAAAACGCAACCAGTTCTTTTTTCTCATTTTCATTTTTTGCTTTTTTGTATTGCTCTCCCAACACGAGGAGCGCGGTCAACCTTTCTTCGTGGATTGGGGATTTTAGCGCACGTTCAACCGCGGAGAGTGGGCTGTCCAAGAATGTGCTCGCCACTGTTCTGCAATCCGGCACCGTCACCCCAATGAACACGTCTCCTTCCCCGTATTCTCCTTTTCCCGTTTTGAAAAAACGCATGTTTGTTTGTCGCCGCCCTTCGGAGGCGTACTTTTTCAATTCGCTCAAAAACGTTGCCATACTTTCCTCGCGAAAAAAGCCATTATAACCCTTCACATTCCGTTTCGCCGCATTCTCCATGCGCACTATTTTAAGTCCAATTTTAATTTTACGTGCATGCCCTTTTGGAAACGATCTGCGCGACCCAACACCATGGAATTAGCCCGTGCTCGCCAGCGCCGCCGCGCCTTTTTGAAATGGGCTGCCTTCACCGCTGCTATTAGTGCGGGCGGGTATGTTAAACTAAAGAACGTTCGTGAATTGCAGCGCGTTAAACGCATCGCAGAAGCCGCCTCGCGTAAAACTCATTCCACGCGCGACGTGGGAGTAAGCGGCGTTATAGAAAGCGTCCCCGACATTGCTGACCACGAATCCAGTTGGTTCAAGCCCCGCGCGGGTGCCATTCGCGAGGCACATAGTGCACGCGGGCGCGGGCACGTTGAAAGCCTCCCCCCCTTAATTGGAGACCGCTCGCACATCCACACACACCCCTACAACTCCGTTCGCTCCCTTCCCAAAGAAATGCGCATGCGCTACATCAGCAATCCTTCTCCAGGAGACGTGCTCGAGATGCTCCGCTCCGCCAAAGAGGAGAACCCCGTATTCACCGCCCACACCGCCGCAGTAGACGAATACGGCCGGGTCCTCGGATACACGAGCATTCGCATCGCCAAAAAAATTCAACAGAATGATGATGCCCTCGAATACTTGCACGACATTGCCGAACGGTTTGACGTGCGCTACACCGCAGCCACCGCCGCGCGCAATTGGAAACGATTGAATGAATATTCCGAACAATTCTACGCAGAGTTAGAATCCTCTTTCGGAAAAAATGGAAAAATGGTTAAAAATGGCCTCCTCATCCACCACATGGGAATGCCGGGGTTCGAATACCGCAACCGCGAATTCAAAGAAAAATAAAAGCCTCGATGGGATTCAATACCAAACTTTTGCAAACCTAGCAAACGGCGGTTTGCTGGCATGACAAACCTTTTGGGTTTGCCATGAAGTTTGATCAAAAGTAAAAGGGTGTCGAGTATCGACACCCTGGGGACGACCCGCCCGCCCTTTTAGAAAAAGGGCGAACAAAATCGCTGCCGCCGATTGGCGGCATGTCAATGGCGCGAAACAAGCCTCCGATGGGATTTGAACCCACGACCCCCAGTTTACAAAACTGGTGCTCTGCCGCTGAGCTACGGAGGCAAACTTTTGCAAAAAGTTTGATCAAAAGCCTACATGAGGGATTGTATCCAATCCCTCGACAGTAGTCTGCTGTTACACGAAAATGGCGCAAAAACCCATAAAAATGGTCGTTTTAGCCGGTTTAGGTGGGTTCACTTTTATGCCTTTTTCCGCGATTTAACGTATGGAAGCCCAAATTCACCCTCCCGCGAACGCGGTTACCGCCTGCCAAAAATGCGGCGAATGCTGCAAACGCTACGCCATTTCAGTATTGCCCCACGAGCTTCCGCGCCAGGCCAAATTCTTCAACCTCTCTGAGGAAGAATTCACCAACATCTACACTCGTTTACTTGTTCAAATCATGCCCTTCTCTTCGAGCGACCACTCGTTGAGCGTGCACTCATCGATGATTCCCAAACCCTTGTGGGACAAATTGAAAGCCGCGGGGTTTGAACGTGAACACGCAATGATTCTCCCCATGCTGGGTTTTAGAAAAAAAGAATATTGTGTTTTTTTCAACCCCGAAACATTTGGATGCAGCATGCACGTGGTGAAGCCCGCGCAATGTTCATTGTTCCCGTTTACAAGCATCAATGAAAATGAAGACTATTCCAAAGCCTACGATTTTTGCGAATTATCCAAAATTACTTCGCCCACAAAATACACCACGCTCGAACAGCGCGGCCAGCGGTTGAACATGAAAAAATATTTTGACGCGGTGGCGAAAAAAGGCCTGTTGAGCGTTTGGAAAAATCTCCCATACGAGGGAGACGTTATTTTCAACGGGAAAAAGATTGCGGATATTTCACTCAACGAATTAAACCAACTTTTGACCATCGCGAAAGAAAAATAATTCGCTCGGAAAAATAAAAGAGAACGAATCTAATTCTGCACTCCGCTCAACCCGGGCGCGGGGGCATTCGCGCTGGCGGTTTGGTAAAATTTGAGCGTGAGTTCGAATCCTTTCGCCGCAACCGCCTTTACCAGCGTGCCGTCCCACATCTGCATGCCTAACATGAACCCCACATGCATGTCCCCAATCACGCCGTCTTTCAAATTCATGAACCTTCCTGAGCAGGAGACAATTCTCCCATTGCGGATTTCCGTGCTCACGAAGCGGGACTTGTTGAAATAGTTAATCGTCGCTTCCTTCAATTGTCCTTCGGCATTAATGGCACTCGC
>CAZGES010000009.1:0-29675 GCA_964524375.1 uncultured archaeon | reverse complement strand
GACTCACATGTTGAGATTCGGTAAGATTCAATTGAGGATCCATACCATCAAAGGGCGGGGAATCTCTTTTAGCCTTACCGGCGAAGTCAGCGTTCCTTTCCTTTCTTGAGGTAAGGGAGAATGGAACCATTTTTTTCTGCAAGGTGAATAAGTTTCTTGGCGTAGAACATGCGCTGGATTCCCCCCACTAGTGAAACAAGCGCGATAATCCAGAGCGTGTACGACAAGATATCCACCGCATTCGTTCCATTCAACGCCGCCCAAAGTGTTCCCACAAACAAAATGACCATTTTGTCCGCGTGCTCTCCAATGGCAGGCCAATCATGATTGTCGGTGATGATAACCAGCGCGACGCGGGGTTTGGCGTACGAGGAAAGGAGACCAAAACCCAACGCGGAAATGGCCGCGACGGGGGCAAGGGTGGCGAGTCCGATGAAAATAATGATTTCGATGAGTTTGTCCACCATGGTTTCGAAATAGTTTCCCCAGAGGGATTCTTTTTTTTGGGCGCGGGCAACCGTGCCGTCGATAGCATCCCACAGCCCGGAGAGAGGTAAAAGAAGGAGAGCGAGCCAAAATTGGTGTTGGGCGTAGGCGTAGGCGCACGCGAGGGCGAAGGGGATGGCGATTAAGGTGACCCACATGGGGGGGATTCGTAAGGCGATGAAGGGCTGCGCGAGCGCGTTGAAAATGGGTTTGGTGAAAGGGCGAATCTGGCCGAGCATGCATGAAACGTGAAAGAACGAGAATTTATGTCTGCGCATTTGAGGGAAATCATGTCCTAGATTGTAACCAAAATTAAACGTTGCACGACGAAAAATAACCTTTTTTTAAATTTTTTAAATCCATAATTCGCCCCCGTTTTCCCAAAAAAGGGTTATCCTAGCCCCATTTTCGAAACAAAGTAGTCCTTCCAAAGGAAAAGGAATATAAAGTCCAAAGTAAAGAAATCGAAGTCTGCAATGGGTGTAGGGTTTGGTTTTGCCCACCAGAACCTTAATCAATGCCCAGTCCCAGAAAAAAACGCCAATACGGTATCTTCGGGGTGAGGATAAAATGAGTCTTGTGAGTCTAACTTTCGGCAATGGCCGAAGTAAAATGAGTACGGAAAGCATTGCTAAGAGCGCTATCCAGATTATTTCGCGTCCGGAGGACCACATTCGCGTGGAACCGGGCAAAGAACCCAAGTTGGAAGTGCAAAAAATTTCCACTTTTTTAGGATTTAATGGGGTATACATCATCGGAAAAGTCAAGTCCGGTGTTATCGCCCCTTCGATGATGGGAATCTCTCCCTCGGGAAAAACATTCCGCGTGACGGAAATAGAATCAAAATACCCCAATTGCGCCGTGGCCAAGCAAGGAATGACAGTGGGGTTGAGCGTGGAAGGCGTGGATAAAGAAGACGTCATCGACGTGAAAGAACTCACCTTCGTCGCAAACTAGCATTTATTCAATCCGCGGAACTCACCCTCCGCGCTATTTCTTTTTTTTCCACGCGCTCTTTTTTAACCTCGAACTTGTTTCCTCGCGAATGGTCTCCACGAAACACTCGCGAAAGAAAACATGGAGAAATCGCCCCACCGCACGCGAACGGGCGGATAAAGATTTAGCCGCGCACTATGTTTCGGAACGCTTCCCCGTGGTATCGGAAAATTGGAACATGGGACAAGTGGACGAGTATATTTCAAAAAACGGCAGCCGATTTGATGCACTGGATTATATTTACGCCGTGAACACGCACCAAAAACTCACCGGAGTTATTTCCATTCGAGACATTTTTAGAAACACTCCCGCCACGCCGCTGAAAAATATTATGAAGCGTGACGTGATTAGTATTTCTCCCGAAGCGCACCGCGAAAAAATTGCTCGATTGGCGTTGAAGCATAATTTGCGCGCCATCCCCATTGTTGAAAATGGCAAGTTAGAAGGAGTCATTCTCACGAGCAAGATTTTGCAAATCATCAACCGCACGCTGCGTGAACACATCCTCTCTTTCTCGGGTGTGCACCACGGACACTTGGATTATGAGGACACGATGCACGTCCCCGTGTTTGATAGCATTTTGCATCGCGTACCCTGGTTGATTATTGGACTTGTGGGGGTTATCGTCGCGGCGGGAATCATTGACCAATACCAATTCCTCCTGCAAAAACATTTGATTCTCGCATTTTTCATTCCTGCCATATTGTATCTGAGCAATGCCCTCGGGACGCAAAACCAAACGCTCTTCATTCGAGACATCTCCCTCATGGGAAAAGAACTTTTGCCCGTTCCGTATTTTTTGAAAACGATTTCCATTTCATTTGTGATTAGTCTCATTATTGGGGGACTTGTTTACGCGGCGACCACATTCATTTGGAATGATGCCACCACGGCGTTTGTCATTTCGCTGGCCATTTTTGCCACGCTCATGATATCGAGCATCACCTCATTCGCCACCACCATGGTTTTCAAACGATTGGGAAAGGACCCCGCGCTGGGAAGCGGACCGCTTGCCACTATTGTGTCGGATGTCACTTCGATTGTGGCGTATTTCATCATTGTTTCCGTGATGCTTTAGCCCACCCACCTGCGTTATGTTTATGCCTGCGGGGTTGTTTTGACTCCTTCTTCGGCCAATGCTTTTATTTCCATGAAGCATACTTGGAACGTTCAGCCCAATACGGCGCAGGGGGAATTTTGCCGATGAACGAAAATGTAACACTCACGAAAGGACCGCTCGATGTGGAGCGGTGGAATGAAGGATTCATGAATGGAATCAAACGCTGGAAGGGCGCAAACGTGCAGCGCTCAGGGCTAGGGGATTCCGTCTCGTCAAATGGGGAAATGTTCTGCGAAATGTACACAACCATGCGGCAAATTTCCATGCGCATCAAACTGCCTAAAACACACCAACAACGCGCTATTCAGTCTAACATGGCCCGCGCGCCGCGAAACAAAGACGCGGTGAATGATGGATGGGTGGAAATCACGATTGACTCCGATGCGGCATTGCAGGACGCATTAACACTGGCGCGACAGGCGTATTTGGAAACGCAGAGACAGTAAACAACATTGTTCACGGCGACGCGGCTGGGACATATTTATCAATGGAGAAAAACCCATTTGAGTATGGTCCCCATCCGCGCGAGCAAATGCCCCACATGTCACTCGAAGAAGATTGTTCACCCGCTCAACGGAAATGTGGCATTACACTGTTACGCCTGCGGGTTTGAACGGTGGCGCGTGATTCCAGTTCAAGCGAACTAATTATTTGTCCGGCATTTCGTATTCAACGTAGTTTTTATCGGACATGAACAAACTCTCCAACCACGTGCTCGTCATCGGACCAATACCACGGAACACGCGGAAAATATCCCTCAACTCCGGTGCGAGCAAGGGGGAATTTTTGTATTCTTTCTTCGCTTTGGCAATCCAACGCAAAACCGAACCGTGTTCCTTCTGAATCTCCGCACACTTTTTGGCGTTGATAATAACGGATTGCATTTTCCAACGATTTTTAATCATTCCTGGCGCGGCGAGGAATTTCTCCATGGTTTTTTCATCATTCTCATCGAGCTTGGCTAGTTTTGCGATGTCAAAACCGTGAAATGCTTTGGTTATTTCCGGCCACTTTTTCTCCACAACTTTGTAATTGAAGCGCACCACAAAAACAATGAATGAAACATCATTCAGAAAGGCATTATCTGTTTTGGGTTTATTCCAGCGCTTTTTGACCATACGCTCAACTAGGGGAAAATGCGAATAAAAAGCGATGGAAGGCGGGGCGCCGAAGGTGGTCTGCACTCATCGGGTTATAAATTCCATTTTCCGTGTACACGTATGACCGAACCAATCGACCCGTGGGGAAATGGCCTCATTGAGGACTATCAAAAGGTCGTTTCGCACTTTGGGTTAGAAACATTCGACGTGAACGCGTTTCCCAACCCTAACCGACTCATGCGAAGAGGAATTGTTTTCGCGGGAAGAGATTTGAAACGAATCGCCGAATGTGTGAAAACACGAAAATCTTTTTACGCCCTCACGGGGGTCATGCCCACCTCCGAAAAATTGCACTTTGGAACGAAGAGCGTGGTGGAGAATGTCAAATATTTTCAAGAGCAGGGCGCAGACACGTATGTTCTCGTCGCGGATTTGGAAAGCGCGGCCGCGCGCGGAGTGAGTGTGGAAGAAGGGCGAAAGCGCGCGATGCAGTTTCACATCCCCGCGTATTTGGCATTGGGATTAGATATTCGAAAAACACACTTCTATTTTCAAAGCGAAAACCGCACGGTGACCAAACTCGCGTTTGAAGCGGCGCAACGCATAACCTTGAACGAATTTAAGGGCGTGTATGGCAACGCGGACCCGGGGCGAATCATGAGTGCGGTCACGCAAATCGGAGACATGTTGTATCCCCAAGAAAAAAATGGACGCGCAACTCCGGGAATTATTCCGGTGGGATTAGACCAGGAACCGCATGTGCGCCTGTGCAGAGACTACCTGCACAAAATGGAAAACACCAAACGCTTCACCCCCATCTCATCGATGTATCATCAATTTCTCCCTTCTATGGACGGCGGAGCAAAAATGTCCAAGTCCTTGCCGAAAGGAAACATTTCCATTCCCGAAGACCCGCGCGCGGCGGAGAAAGTCATCAAATCCGCGGTCACCGGCGGACGCAAAACAATTGAAGAACACCGCCAATTGGGAGCGGAAATTGAGAAGGATATGGTATACGAATTGTTGAAGCAACATTTGGTGGAAAGCGATAAAGAATTGCAGAAAATCCACGATGATTACAAGAGCGGAAAAATGTTGTCCGGAGAAATCAAGCAAATTGCAGTGGATAAAATGAATGCATTTTTGAAAAAGTTTGATGAGGACGTGGAAGAGTTCCGTTCGCGCATGGATGATGTGCAGTTTTTGCAATTTTGATTAACTACTTTTTTCTTTCCGCAACTTCAATAGGAATGGGAGTATTTTTCTGAATGTCATCCACCATGTGCTGAAAGTATTCATTCTTCCCCGGGTTGAAAATAAGAATTTTTTCCACTTGCTTCATCTCGGCGATTTGAGCAATTTTTTCGAGGGTGTTTCCCCATTCTAAAATGTCGGTGCACAAGCGTTTGTTTTCTTTGATGTGCTCCTTCATTTTATCCATGGTTTCGCGACCGGACATGATTTCACTCGTTTTGAAACCGAACGATGCACTCGCGGATTTAGGGTCTAAAACAAGAAGCAAATACACGACGGACGAATTATCCGCGATGTGCTGAATGAAAACATCATCCGCATCGGAGGGAGAGAGAACAGGAACAAGGACGCGCATTTTTTTCACCAAGCAACGCTCAACCAGACACTAACCCACGTACGCGAACAAATTTTTTTGCTTTTCAATGACGAGGCCGTCTTCTTTAGCAAACTCTAAAACGATGCGCGCGAGGAGAGGAGGAACGGCTTGTGAGAGTGCCAGCGCGGGAAGCTCTTCTTTTTTTTTCGCTTTGAGAGCATTCAGCAGGGGAGAAGTAAATTTTTCCAAGAGAGCATTTTCAATAATGTAATAAAATCCATCAAAGGATTTGATTCCCTTAATTTCTCCCGCGCGGATGCGGTCGCCCAAATCAAATGACGCGGCTTTCGCCGCCCCATCGCTTCGAAGAATCATGAAACCGTCCTGCAGCAAGGAATATTCCTCCACGGGCTTCTCTTCCACCACCGTGTGAGTGACTTTTTTTATTTCCGCGCGAGGAGTTGAGGAGTGTGACGTGCTGGCCGCCTTTTGCTGCTCGGGAGACATGGCCTCGCGGTAAATTCCCTTGTCAAATTTTGGATTGGATTTCACCACAATAATTTTTTGACGCTCCACTAATTCACGAAACGCTTTCAATTCTTCCGCGGACAAAAATTGTTCAAATTTTCCCTCAATCAAATCGGGCAAGCGATGGGTTTTCAACAAGCGCAAAACTTTTTGGTGCAAGGGAGAGAGGGGAACGCTGGAACTCTCAACCAGGCCTTTCTGACCATTGACGAGGGTAAGCATCCACGTGTCATCTTCGAGTTTGGAGAGCTCAACCGTTCCTTTCGAAGGAAAACCCGCTTCCGCAAGTTGAGTAGGAGTCAAGAGCTTGCGCAATTCATCCACGGAGAGGAGGAGGTGAGGCATATACGCTTTACGCCACGCAGAGATTTAAGGCTACGCAAAAAAAAGCAACGGATGAAACAATTCGATTATTCCCCGCCGCGCGCGCCTTTACGGCAGATTAACCCTTGTTTGGTGAATTGCATGTCTACCGTACCATTGTAGTGGTCGGTTCCGCGCATCTTGAGGATTTCCAGCTGATGCTGTCGCGTGCGGCGGCCCACATCGTCCTCAATTTGAGAGTAGGAGAACGAAATAATTCCGTCTGTGAGGAAACCAATTTCCCCGGCACGTGCATCGCTCACTCCTAGCTGTTCGGCAATAATTAAACTTGTACAACCCCACTTCACAAGCATCTCAAAAAAAAGCAAGAGAGATTCACGCTGTTTGTAGTCGTCGCGAAACAAGAGGCCATATGCGGTGATGGAATCAATCACCAAGCGTTTGGCGCCAATCTCCGAAATAGTGTCGCGCACCGTGCCTCCGCCTTCCTCTAACAGCTTGTTCACTTGGTGCGCTTTGTAAAACAAGTGGCGCGCGAGGCCCTGCTTCTCTAACGCCCAAAAATCCCACCCAAAATTCATGCAGTGATTGTAAATACTGTCTTTACTCTCCGCAAAAGACAAATAGACGCCGGGCTCATTCCACTGCGTCGCGCCGTTGTACAAAAACTGCATCGAAAAAGTGGTTTTACCCGTGCCCGCATATCCCGCGACGAGGGTGTTTGTTTTCTCTTCAAAACCCCCTTGAATAAGGTCATCAAAACCAGGGATTCCCGTTGGAACGCGCCTCACGGGTTGCTTGGGTTTCTCCCCCATACTTGAGGAAACAACGTCCATGAGTTCAGGCATGACTCTCAACTAGCGTTTCTCTTTTATAAAACACTTCGGCTGTTCGGTCGAATCGTCCTTAAATGACCACACGCTCTACGTACTGCATGCTTCCGAAGACGATTCCATTCCGCTACGAGAATGTGCGAGACGGGCAGGAAAAACTTATCTTGGACGCGTATGAGGCGTTTCAAACTAAGAAAATTTTCCTCGCGCACGCCGAAACAGGGTTGGGAAAAACAGACGCGAGCTTGAGCGCCGCGCTGGGAGTTGCACTCCAAAAGGACCCTGCGCTCACCATCATTTTTCTCACCCCCAAAAACGCACAACATGCCATTGCGGTGGACACGTTGCGCGGAATCAATTCAAAATACAATTTGAAATTGCGCGTCGTGGATTTAGTGGGAAAGAAACACTTGTGCATTGATGAGCAAACCGCGCAGAAAGAAGGGCGCGGGTTTTATGAAATGTGCCGAAAAAAAAGAGAAAGCCAAACGTGCGTTCCGTATGGACACGCGAAAGGATATGACACGCTGCAACGCGAAAAAGCAAAGATTGCCCGCACCGAATTCACGGCAAAAATGCACGGGGTGCATTCCTCCGCGGAAATCAAAGACGAATCAAGCACGTTCACGATGGGAACGCAACCCTGGGCAATGTGCCCGTATGAGACAAGCATGGAGCTCGCGAAGAAAGCGAATGTGATTATCGCGGACTATTACCACATTTTTTCTCCGAGCGTGAGTGAGCTTGTACTCCCTAAATTGGGAAAGAAACCTGAGAATTGCTTGTTGATAGTGGATGAGGCGCATAATTTGCCGGAGCGAGTGCGCGGCCTTTTGTCAACGACGCTCAATTCGAAACAATTACAGCGCGCCGCGGAAGAAGCGCACTATTTGAAAGAAGATGAAATGGAAAAAATGCTCCAAAAAATGGAATACCATTTGCGCGCGCACGGAAAAAAGATGGTTGGTCAAGAGGAATTGCTCGATGAAAAAAAATGGAAAACATTTCTCGCGGAAAAAATGGACGTGGAAGAATTTTCATTATTATGCGAAGCGAGGGGAGTGGATTATTTGGAAAAAAGCGGAAAAGACTCTTCCGTGCTCATTCAAGTGGGAGAATTTTTAGAAAAATGGGCAAACGAAGATGAAGGACTCGCACGCGTGGTGAAAAAATGGGGATACGCGGATGATTATTCGGTGGGAGTGAAAGCGCTCGACCCTTCTCCCCTAACGAAAAAGGTTTTGGAAAAAATGCATGGGTGCTTGCTCATGTCAGGAACACTTCATCCATTGAATATGTTCGCAGACATTTTGGGCGTGTCCCATGAACGAGTACAGTCCGGGTATTACGCGTCGCCGTTTCCCAAACAAAACAAATTGAGTTTGATTGCACCGGTGGCCACCACCAAATATTCGGAGCGGAGCGAAGACTCATACACAAAACTCGCCGAGGAGGCGGGAAAGATGGTCAACCAAATCCCCGGAAACTCGGTGGTTTTTTTTCCTTCATTCAAACTCCTCGACACGATTGGGAGGAAAATGAAAGACTACACGATGCGACCATTGCTGTTTCAAACGGAAGGAATGAAAATGCACGAAACGGAAAAATTGATTAATGAGTTCAAACAGCACTCGCGCGGGTTTGGGGCGGTGTTGTTAGCGTGTACGAGTGGTTCGTTTGCGGAGGGACTTGACTTTCCGGGAAACGAATTGTTGGGCGTGGTGGTGGTAGGGGTTCCTCTCGCGGAAATGAATTTAGAGACGCAAGCGCTGGTCAACTATTACGAAAAACGATTCAAGAAGGGGTGGCATTACGGATATATTTTTCCCGCGATGAACAAGGCAATGCAAGCCGCGGGGCGCGTGATACGCACTCCCACGGATGAGGGAGTGGTGGTGCTGCTCGACAAGCGTTACACGTGGGAGAATTATCGCGATTGTTTACCCCCCGCGCACACGTTCATTTCCTCCCTCAATCCCTCGGAAAGCATCAAGGGTTTTTGGTCAGAGAAAAGCGCTGAAAAAAAGACGTGAATACGCCTGCGCAAGCGTGGGAAGTTCACGCAATCGCGTCGCGTGAAACTAACCTATATAAAGGGGCAAAAGCCCTATTTGAGAATGAAACACGCACACAGGTTGGCCGCACTCGGAATTGTTTTCGCCCTCGTAATAGGGGTTGTTTTTCTCACCGCGGTGCAGGCGCAGACCAACACCAGCGTCATCACGCAGGGGAGTTCAGAGTACGACCGACTGGCCAAAAATATTCCCATTGTTCCGGCGCTCGTGGAAGATAATATCCCTATTATTAATGCTAAAACAAACATTCGCCAAGCACTCGAACTCATTGCTGCGGGCGGAAGTAAACGCTCATTTGCCGCGGTAACAGCCGAAGATAATGGATTGTACATTTTTTCATCGGATGGCGACCGCGGAGAAGTTTTTGTCTACCAATTTTCTCCCGGCACAACTGGATTTCACAGCTTAGACTGCTCCGATGCCCCATTTGATGGCGAGACAAAAGACATTTACAGCGGAATCATGCGCGGAAACGAACCCATTTATCCCGCGGATTTTTTACGATTCTATGATTGTGACGAATCGACCATCTCATTTTCACTCAGCTATGAGGAAGCAAAAACAATGCTAGCATCCCTCAGCAGCCAAATCTCCACCACCTACGGAAGCTCGACCGCGGAAGCAACGCTCGTCGCTCCCGCCACGTACACGGGAGAAAAAAGCCCCGTAAAAGAATCGGTATTGAACACGCCATCCGTTGTTTCGTGTACGCAGGGAGAAATCATCCGCGAATACACCCTCTCAACGGATGGAAAAGTCAACATGACAGGAAGCAACCCAAATGCTATTAGTAATAATCCATTCGATTACCTCTCTGATGACAGCCGCGATGCTGCATCCATTCTCATCAAGGATGGAACGGCCACCAAATACATGGTGACGCTCTCCAACCACCGCACGACGACGGATACACAAACCATCTTAGTTCAACTCTGCTACAATGATAATGGTTGGAAATCAGTTTGGCAAACCGCCTCGTATTCACGATTCAAAGGGGACCGATTTGAAAGCGTGGTTCGAAACACTTCGACTACTACCCCCATCACCATGCCATTTGAAAATCGCGACGACCTACCGGAAGTATTAGCCACGTTTCACTCCGACTCGCACGAAAAAGTCAGCGTGTACTTGTATACGGATGAAGCAAAAAAGAGCATTTACTCCATTGCCGTTGACGCATCCCGTGATGCGGATAAGCGATATTATCGATTTGATTTGGACAAAGCCAGCATTCAAGCGATTGTGGATAACGTGGCGGCCGCAAGCAACATGACACCTAATCTTGTACGAACATTTTTGGCCGACAAAATTAAAGTCATCGGACAAAAGGAATTAACAAACGAGACTGCAATACCCAACCTGGGAGTGGCAGAAGGAATACTCAATTCGGGAAATGCATCCAATAATACTCACTGGAAACTCTCACCCGCCACAAACACCGCTCGATTGAGCGAAGGAGAGTACTTGTTCACCATCACCATTCCAGGATATCGACCCATCGAACGAGTGATTACCATTAATGACAAAGACTTATCCGCGAGCAGCATCAATTTGCTTAGACTCGGAGATGTGAAACTCATCAGCATCCTCCCAACGGATCTCAAAAAAGATCGCTGTTCAGGAGTAAACGATTTAACGTCCGCACTCTTATGCGCCGACACGGCGTTTGTGGACGCGTTTACAGCCGCTAAATAGACGCGCGAAAAAAATTAATTAACACCAAAAAAATCGCGAATTATTCTTTTTTAGAAGTAGGGGCGGGCTCGCTCGAAATAAGGGGCATTGTCACTGAAGAAGGTTTAGGTGCAGGAGGAGCTTTAGGGGGAGGAACGGGTTTGGGCAAACGACTCACCACGCCATCGCGGAATTTAGCGGAGAAAATAAACAATGCTAAAATGGCAAGGACAATAAGACCTGACCATGAGGAAACCGCAGAGACAAACAAACCTGAAATGGGCGTTCCCGTGGAGTTGGAATCAGAAACATTACCATCGGGAATGGGAGTGAGCGTGCCAGCGGGAACCGTGTTCACGGTAAACGAAACACTCTCCGTCAGTTCCGAATTCAAAACGTACAAGGTTTCGCTTCGCACACGATCCACAGACGAAGCGTAGACCAAAAAGGGAACGGAAACGGAAGATTTGGCGGGAACGTGAACGTGACGTGTGGGAATTTGCACAAGAGAAGAAGAGGATTCGATGATGATGTCCGCATCCGCGTACTCGGTGTTTTCCAGTGTTAAAGAGGAGTAGAATGAATCGTCCTCTTCCACGTTAAACGTGTGAAAGGGAATGCTCACATCCACATTCACGCGTTTTTGCACACTCACAACAACGGTACCCAAAAATGTTTTTTCGCCCGAAACTAAATTATAGGCTTCCACACGCAAGGGAATGGTGCCAAACGGCGAGTTAGGAGTGGTGGCGATTTCAATAAATGAAACAACGCGGTCGCCGGGCTGAACAAAGCGGTGCGTGGCGTTAGTGACGTGAACAGAAATGCCCATCGCGGGCTCGGCCAATCGTACCAGGTAATCGGTCGCGGAACCATTGTTCACAAACGAAACGCTCACGGAAGCATTTTCATTTCGCGAAACGAGAATATTTTCGGCGGAGAAAACGATGCTTGAAATGTGGGGGGAGAGTGTGGTGTTGGGCGACGTGAAGTAGGTGACTTGACCCTTTTCTCCCACGCGAACACGGATAAACTGTTCATCCACGTGTGTTTGGTTGTCAATCGTGATGTGGGTGCGGAGCGTGACTAAATAATCCCCCTGCGGAGCATCCCATTTCGCGCTAATACGAGCGTCGCGCTCGAGAGGAAAACTCGTTGAAATGGAAGAAAGTTCCCCATCCACGCTCAACACGGACGATGGATAATCGGTTGAAAATGAAACAGTAGAGGTTTTTCCATACGGAGTGTCCACCCGCACAACTATTGGAAGCTCGCTCCCGGGCTGTAAGAATAATTCAAGTGCGGAAAGTGAAACCATGCCGGAAGGAGAGGGCGGAGTGTACGCGTGAATCTGCGACGCAGACAAGAGAATGAAGAACCCTGCCACGATGAGAAGAACATGAAGCGGGCGAACTAAAAACCGTTTAAAAAAAATCCCGGCGCGGGAAGGCTTACGTGCGTTAAAGGCCCACTTTTTAGTCATCGCATCATTCTCCGGGAACGTTTCACGATTAACACGCTACTTCGCCGTCCACGCGGGTGTTTTCCGCTCGGAGCGGGAAACAATGTAGAATACCGCGAGGATGACGAGGACAATCATTCCCAACACGGCCGCGCGTTCATTTGCGAACGTGACAAGCCCGGTCAGGAGACCCGAAAAACCGCCATTCACACGAATGGAAATGGGTGCGGTTCCCGTGCCGGTGTCCCCTTGCGCGATGAGCAAGGGAGAATACACTCCAGAAGGAGTATCTTCTTGCGTGACGATTTTCAACGTGAATGTATTGGTTTCGTACGCGTTAAGCGTGAGCGAGGCGGGGGAAATGACACTAATGTTTGCGCCGCTCACGCCCACTAATTTGAAGCGGATGGCTGACACGGGAGTATTGGTTTCATTTCGCAACGTGACGGTGATTTCCTTCTGCTCGTCCTGATTGAGAGTAATTTCTTTGGGAACGCTCACGAATTTCATGACCACATCCGCAGAATTGTCGCGGTTCAAAATAGAAAAAGCCAACGGAAGAGTAGCGGTTGTTTTTCCGGTGGCGACAATAAAAGTATTCACACTCGAAACGGAAACATTTTCTGCAGCACGAATCGTGGCTTGAATTTTAGCGGATTTTCCGGACGCAAGAGTAATATTGGCAGGCGAGAAAGTGTACGTGATTCCATCCGCGCCATTTTGCACGCCGAATGTAATCGTTTGAGGGGAATCTCCTTTGTTATACGCCACAAAGTCAAGAATTTCAGACTGACCTTCGGTGATTTCGTAGACGTTTGAGACGCTCAACAGTTCTAAATAATCCAAGGGAAGAACATTCACGCTCAACGATTGAGTAAGGCCATATCCGCCCGCGACGGCAGTAATGTTAACGGATTTCTTTCCCGCACTAATGGAGGAGTCGGGGGTAAATGCAATGTTAACCACGGCCGTGTCGCGGGGAGCGATGGTGACAGCGTTGAGCGAATACGGGATCGTTGTGTCGGCGAAGAATTCAACGTATTGTGCATCATCGGTGAGGTTTTTCACGGTAATGGGAACATTGGTTGTTTTCAACTTGGGCAAATCATAAATTTTCGTTGGAAGTTTGAGAGAAATGGTTTTCTCCACAACGTCAGGGCATTCGTTTACGTTCACCACGAACGGGCGGACCACAATAATTCGATTCGTGTCCGCGGTAATGGTTCCCGTGTATTTTCCCGCATTTTGGGGGGAAACATTCACGTTGAATGTGACAAATTGTTCAATGCCGCTTTCTAACGTAACGGATTCATCGTCCGTGAAGGGCAAGAGAATAGATTGCTCCGCGCGCAATGTTACATCCGTGTCATTGCTCGTTTTGTTTTCGACTAAAACGGAGATATTTTCCAAATATTCCTGCGCACACACGGTGCTCGAAAAAGTAGTGAGAGTAAGGTAAGGATTGCTTCCCACGTACACCGTGAGGGGAACTTCCAAGAGTTGTCCGTCCATGTCAATTTTGGCTTTCGCGAGAATCGTCCCATGACCGGCATCATCCGAGGCACGAATGGTGACCCCGATGGTGGCACTCTCGTACGGGGCAATGGTAAATGTTTTGATGTTGGGGAGGATTTTCACGGAAGCATCATCAGAGAAACCCGAGAGCTTCACAACATGTGAGTGAAAGTCGTTGTTCTGAATGACTAAGGGAATGGAAACGGACGTGTCTTCTAAAAGTGAAACTGCGTCAGGACCGGAGAAGGATGCGGCGTAGGGAAACGCGTGCGCGGCGGGAAGCACGAGCAAAGCGGCAAAAGCTAATCCAATGACTTTCAAGAGTGTGTGCATAGTGTTATCCCCCCATCACGCGGTTTTTGACGCGTGCAAGTAAAGCAATGGCTAAAATGACAATAATGATGATTAGGAAAACATCCACCACGTTTCCAGTGCCGGACGTAAATGAAATTAATCCCGTGAAAGCAGATGAAGGAATCAAGGGAGCATTGTCCATGCGAAGAGTTAACGGAAGAGTTGCTTCGCCTGAAACAGAATTAATGCGAATCTGACCCGAGTAAACGTCTCCTACGCTAAGTGAAGGAGCGGGGGTTAAGGTCAATGAATAGTTATGCGAGTCGCGCGCGCCTAATGTTACAGGAGCGTTTTCGGGAAGGGCAATCGTGAATGGTCCATCAGCGATAAATACAGGAGAAGCGGAGAACGCAGCGTTGTTGAGCACGGAGACATTGAAAACAACCGGGTTGTTTCCGGGAAAGATTACTTCGCTTGAACTTGAACCGATTTCGAAACCTCGCACATAAGTAAGGGCGAGAAAAAATCCTAAGACAATAATGACGAGTTTAGCATGGTTAGACATGAAGGGTTTTCCCGCAGAGGGCTTGGAAGGAGAAGGGTTGGTACTCATGAGGTTGGCTCATTCACTCATTCATGTGAATAATAAGAATATGGGGGTATCTTTTATTTAAACTGACCGGAAACCAATATATAGAAGGGATTACGATGCTTGACGAGTATATTGACGTGAATGGCATAAACGCTGAAATAATGCATTTTGACACGGAGGTGGCAAATAGCCGCCAATCCGCCCAAGCAGGGGGGTCTTTTCCCGGGGTTAAAACCATCCTTTTTGCGCACGAAAAAGGGTTCGTGCTCGCCATCGTGGAAGGAACAAAGAAAGTGGACACGCTAGCCATTGCGCGCATTTTAGACACCAAAAACGTGCGCCTCGCAACGCCTGCGGAAGTGGAGCAGGTCACCGGATACGAAGTCGGGGGCGTGCCTCCCATTTCCATCTACGGGACGCAAACACTCATTGATGAACATGTTTTGAGTCACGCGTGGGTGATTTCGGGCGGAGGAGATAAGTTTTCACTCATGAAAATTCAAAGCAAAGATATTTTGGAACACGCATTTGAGGCGCGCGTGGAAAAAATTGCGCATTAAAAAAATTCTAATCTCATTCGCAAAAAAAGCACGAATACAAATTAGCACGAATAATACGTGCAGCGCACGTAAAAATTGTCATTCGAATAACCAATGTCCAGCGTCGCGTGCACGGGCGAGCCGTAATAATAATCCGCGACGTAATGACCCGGATACGAAGGGGAAACGTACGAATTGTAGTTGTATCCGTAGGCGGAACCGTAATAGTATCCCTGCGTCACGGGAGCGTAATACGAACCTGCGCCGTAGCCCGGAGGATAATATCTTCCGCCGCCCATCACCGGATAACCGGAATTAGGCGCGTACGAATTGTAGACCCAACCCGAATAATGGGATGAAGGAGCGTACACGGAACCCGCGTACACTTGACTCGTGTTCCACGTGTCAGCAATCCAGCCCCACGCAAAACCAGTGGAGGCGAACAACGAGAAAATAATTCCAACGGATAAGAGGCGAAGGAAGTTCATACACCCATTATGTAATGTATAAGTATAAAATGCGAGCGCTTGTGTTTCGCGTGAAAGACGACAATCAGAGAAGAAAGAGAAAAATAAAAGAAAAAAAGCCTACTGCGGGATTGCGTGAGCAATTCCCGCATGTAGTCCGCCGATCGACCCTATGGTCAATTGGGGCGTTTAGAAGTCAAACGGTTTCACAGTCTTTCGTCCGCCTTGTGAGCAGCGTTCGACCGCGCGCTTGATGACTTGTTCGACTTCATTATTCAACGCATCGTATGCGTCGGAGGACATCATCATGTCCTTTCCGCGAATGAAATCCGCGACTTTACTCTTGACAATGAATGTTTCGCTTGCCATAGTATATTCCTCCCAATCCGCCCAATCGGGGAATAACCCCCGAATACAGGCATCTATAGAATGAGGTCCTAGCAGACTATTTAAGGATTAACCCATAAAACCCCTCAAAATGGCATTTTAGGGGCGAATATTGGCACACAGGCAAAAGAGTGGTGTCGAGCATCGACACCACGACACCGATCAACCATATGGATAATTTGGGTTTTGCCGTCCGGGTGCCCATCATTCATCATGAATCAGAGGGTTGCATGTCGTCATTCGGCACGGGAATTATGATTGCCACCCCTAAAAAAGTTGTGCTTGCTGCGTCAGAATGGTTTAGGCGGCAAGAGGGGCGAACCTGAGGAAATGGCCTGAATGGTTTTGTAGCCGAAGGTTTCGTAGTATTGCAACAACTTGAACACGTACGCAGCGGCAATGAAGCCAACGATTTCCATCACGGTGAAAATAAATCCCGCGACGAGAGAAAAATTCCACCCCACCGCGAGGGGAATAGCAAAGAAAATTCCCGCAAGGAGCGCGCGCACCAACCGTTCACGCTGCTTGTAGGTGTCCGCGCGAATCTGCGAAAAGACACGGCGAAAAACAACATCGGATGCTAAACCCGCGATGACGCACAATCCTAAAAATATGGCATTCGAACTCGGACCCACGACATCAATTAAGTTGCTCGTGGACAACACGACATTGTTGGAAAAACTCCCCACCGTCTCCACAATGTATTTTGGAATCGTCACCGGGGTTCCTTTCACAATAATATTTCCCTCATCATCGACTTTCACCACATCATCGAGACGCGGAACAGCACTTCCACCACCGCCACCGCCGCCACCGCCACCACCGCCACCGCCGCCACCGCCACCTCCTCCACCCGCGGGGGGAAGAGTTGGGGGCGCGGATTGAGTTATCGTAAATGAGTAGTTGGGCGAAGAAGTGTTTCCCACGCCGTCAAGAGCAGTAAGTTGAACAGAAACGGGACCGGAGGAAATAGACGAAGGAAAAGGAGCGGTGCACGCGGAAGATGTTCCCGCAGACGAACACGAAAGAGCGAGCGCTACTCCATTTACGGTTGCGGATTGCGTGCTCACGTTCGAAAAATCTTGGAGGGTAAAACCAATGGACGCAGGAGCAGTGGGCAGATTTCCAGTTGGTTGTGCATTCGTGAGGTGCGGTCCCACAAAATCAATCGTGACATTGCTAACCGATTTTGCCGCTGCGGGAAAACCATCCTGCAGGGAGGAAAAAAGGAGATTGTACACTCCTTCCGGAAGCGAAAGGGCAGAAGGGAAAAAAAATGTGCAATTGTAATCGGCACCATTTTTGGTGCAGGAAGGAGAAATAGTCCCAAACGCTGATACGGAAAAAGGAGGAGAAGGATAGGTGTTCGTGCCTAGCGTAGAGAGGAGAGTGAGGGCAAGCGATTGGCTAAATTTAGTAGAACCAAAACCCACTACCAACTGGCGCGTCCCCTGCCCTGAAAATATTGTTCCGGGGACGGGAGAAATAATACTCAGTGAAGAATTTGATAAGTCAAGTGAAATAGTGCTGCTCGTGGAAACCGAAACCGTTCCGCCGGAGGAATCAGAAACAACCACCGTCAAAAAGTACGTTCCGTCTGGAGCCAGGAGACCGTCTTCGAGCGTGTACAACGGCAGATCAAGCGTGCACGTTCGTTGTGCAGCAAAGCCCCCCAAACCTGAACACCCATCCGGGCCGGCGGCGCCTTGAATGGATAATAAATTAACGCGGTCGCGAAGAAGGTGCGTGGTGGAACCGGGAGAGGGACCAAAATATGCGGAAGCATACAACTCATCCTGCGCATCCGGGTCGAGCACCGTGAAGGAAGTAGATTGATGGTACGCGGACGCACTAAGCGATTGCCACACGGCGGGAGTGACTGGAAGAGTAAGCGCCGCAGAGGGGGGAGTATTGTCAAACGAAAAAATTCCCGTGGAATAAACCACACCCCCCGTGGAAGTGGTTCCCAAAAATTGAACGACGGGAGAAGAATCGAGCGCAAACGACCCTTTCACGTCGGAAAAACCGGCCAGTGTAAATGAGGAAGGAGCATTCCCCAATTGGCGTGGACCCACGACGAGAGTGCCATCGGAATACATGCCGAAGGGCTGGTGGATTCCCCCCACGCGCGCGGTGGAAAAAATAGCGAGTTCATTCGCACTGTGCGGCGACACCACGACGGCGGCACCATTTTTTTCGATGAGGGAATCAAATGATGAAAAAATTGAACTAATGTCCTGCCACTGGGAGTTGGAGTTCAAACACGCGCTGGAGCAGTCAAAGACTTTCATGGACGCCCCATCGAGCGCAGCCACCACGACACGGGAATCCGAAGCGGAAATCCATGGAAGAAAATAGTTTCCCGGAACGGAAATGGAAGAAAGAGTGCTCCATGCGCGCGCGGAAGCATTATAGCGAGATGAAAAAAGAGAAACGGATGAAGGATTGTTGAATGCGGAATAATCCAACCACACCGCATACACTCCTGCCGAAGATGCCGCGAGATGAGGAGAATGAGGATATCCGTTGTTCACATTGTTCAAAATATCCGGACCCGCATCTGGTTGCGACCATGCGGAAACTTGCGAACAATCACTCAATGCACAAAACCGGTGAAAAATTCCCTGAATACGAAGCGAGACGGGTTGACCATCATCGAAAATAACATGAATGGTCGAATCAGGAGTTGAAACAATTTTTGGAGCAGTGAACGCGTACGCCCATTTTGAATTGGCTCCGCCGGGATTTGTCTCGGTGACAAGAGGGGAGAGAACAGGAACAGGAACCGACCAATTCGCCGCGAGAGCGCACGAAGGAGCGGTACACTGCGAAACAAAAACAGCACTCGTCGATGGAGAAATTCCTCCGTCGACAATTTCAAATGCCAACGCTAATGAAGCATCGGGTCGCACGGTGAGTGAGGGATTTGCTACTAAAACTTGCGCATACGCCACGCCCGAAGGGAGCGCAGATTGTCCGAAAAATGTTTTGATAGAAACGGGAGTAGACCATGTGCCACCAGCATTGGAAGTAAATGTAAGCATCGCCCCGGAAGGAGTGTCAAACGCAGACGCCCAATTACTTGAACTCCGACGCGCCACCCTAAAACCGCGGGGATCAGCATTCACGGAAACAGCCTGATTGAGAGCAGCAGAGGACTCCACCCCCACTATCCAAGAGTCATTGGAGGACTGAGGAGTACACGACCCCGCGGCAACGCAGCAGGAGGAAGCAATGGTGTTCCAACCCCAATTTGAACGAGGAGCAGGAGACGAACACGTGAGAATTCCCGAAGACGAAAAAGGAGACCGGCACAATGAGGAAGTAGAAAGAGTACACGGAGAACTGGAGCAAACAATGTTCTGTGCAAACGTTCCCGCCATGCAGTAGGATTGAAACTGGGTAAACCCCCCGATGGGAGTGGGGCTGGAATTAATTGTCGCCAAGTCAAAAGGAAAAAAACCACTACCTTCGCCGCTGGGGAGTGGAACATTTTGCGCATTCACCCCCACAGCAGCAAAAAGGAACAGGATTCCAACACCCAAAAAGAGGAAACGCATACATGCTCAACGGGGTTTTTCCGCATAAAAAACCTCGCTTTGACGCTAAACTGAGAAGGGTTTAAAACGGGTTTTGGCCTCTACATAGTCACGTAGAATGGGAGGAACATTCAATGGCTGACGAAGAAAAAATGGACGCGCAACAAGCGGAAAATACCGACGAAGAAGGAACCATGGAAGAAAGCAAACTCCCCTTTCCCCGCGCCACGGTCACCAACATGATGCGACAATACCTTGATGATGGAAAACAAATCAAGGGACAAGTGAAAGATGAAATGAACATCTGGCTAGGAAAAATGGTTGAGCGCATTGCACGCAAGATGAATGCACACCCCTATACTTACGTTGATTATGGCATGTTGAAAGAAGCCATTGAACCGTATGAAAAGATTCAGGATGTGGAACAGGAAAAAGAACACATCATCAAACAACTCGAAGCCGTCAAATCACAATGCGACGTACTGATTCGAGAAGTGGATCGAAAGTTTACTTTGTAATAAAAAAACAACGCCCGTGCCAGGCAGTGGCACCCTTTTTTTATTTATTTTTTGCACTTATTTATTTTTCGCGCCGCTGCTCTTCACTTCATCAAACAGCGGAATCGTCCACTTCTTCAATGCGGGAACGCGTTTGAATGCTAATCTAAAAAGAGCGAAAAATAATACTAAAGCAATAAAGTCAGTAGCAAAATCACGAATAGAAAAATTCAGCGACGGATGCGTGTTCGTAAACCAATACCCCACATTATGCAGCACGACTGCGACAAAGAAAAGTTTTCCGAGTTCAAGCCAATTAACTTTAACGGTGTGCTTGGCCAAGAGCAGTGTCCAAAAAAGAATTAGAATGTGCATTATTTGATGGAAAAAAAACTCCCACAATTGAATCGCATTAAGAAAGACGGGAACTGAAACAAATGGCGCGGCAAACAAGAGAGGTTGGCCAGCGTATGAAATGCCTTTTCCGAAGAAAAAATAGAAAACTATCGTCTTGAAAAAAATTAACACTTGAATGGTAACGTAAAACATCCAATCGCGCAAAAAAAGCGCGTGTGTTTTGTAGCCGAAGATTCCATCCATCTTGAAAGAAAAAAATGAGACCATATAAAGATGCTCGTATACGTTCAAGGCGCACGAAACGAAAGCAATTCCGCTTCCGAAAGCAAATCACGAATACGGACAGAGAAACCGGTGTGGCCGCTCAACAGGGTATGGGAGAGTGCGTTCACGTTCTTGGCCGCGCGCACATACGAGGCTTTTTCAAAATCAATAATGTGAACGTTGTTTTTTCCATCCACGAGAATGTTGTGCAATTTTCCTCCAAGTTGGCCGTGGTCGAGTTTTCCCTCATCGAGTGTGCGGGCCTGCGCGAATAGTTTGGTGAGAATTTTTTTCAGCAATTTTTTTGAATTATTTTTATTCAACCAATCTGCGAGGGGAATTCCATTCACGTATTCCATAATCAAAATGTTTTCAGACGCGTCACTCTCCACTATTTTTGGACCGATGCTCAACACGTTAGCCATGTGCAAGTGAAGCGCTTCTTTTTCACTCATCCTCACGCGCCGCGATTTAGGATGAGCTATTTTCGCCGCGAACTTTTTTCCATTTTTAGAAACGAGCCACACACCCGCATTCATGCCGCGGGCGATGAATGAAACTAATCCATAATCGCGAGAAGTTAGCCAATTTTGTTGGGTAGCTGAGAGAGTGGGGCGAAAATCCATATCCAATCCCAGGAGAGAAATCCATAAAACCACCCCCACCAACCGTTATGTTTCAACAGCAATATCCAGCGAAAAAGTTCGATTTTTAAACAGTTACATCCATCTAAATAGTGAATATTTGGCGGTTTAACCGGGAAAAAGCCCAAAAATAGAGCCAAAACAAACACAAAAACGACGATTAACGATAATCAGATTCTACTTTTAGGAGGAATCAAAAAATGACCGAAAATAAAATGAACCAACAAATGATGTTCCTGCCCGAAGGCTCCCGACGAGTCTTGGGAAGAGACGCGCAGCGGATTAACATTTTGATTGCCAAAGCCGTGGCCAACGCCGTCAAATCCACGTTAGGACCAAAGGGAATGGACAAGATGCTCGTAGATGATATGGGCGATGTTACGATTTCAAACGATGGAGCAACCATCTTAGGAGAAATGCAAATTGACCACCCCGCCGGAAAAATGATGGTGGAAGTTGCCAAAACACAAGACCGCGAAGTCGGAGACGGCACGACAAGTGCAGTTATTCTCGCCGGCGGACTCTTGCAGAAAGCCGAGTCTTTACTCGACGATGAAATTCACCCGAGCATTATCATCAACGGCTACCGCATGGCCGAAAAGAAAGCCAAGGAAATTGCTGCGGACATTTCAGACACGTTATCATTCGACGACACCAAAACACTGCGCAAAATCGCCATGACATCGATGACGGGAAAATCAGCGGAAGCCGAAGCCCGATTGTCTGATTTAGTGGTGGAAGCCGTGCAAACGGTTGCGGAGAAAGAAGAAGGAAAATATGCCATCGACTTAGACCACGTTAAAATCGAAAAGAAAACTGGTGCGTCGTTGCACGACTCGGAATTAATCAAAGGAATTGTTTTGGACAAAGAAATTGTTCACACCGGAATGCCCCGACACGTTGACAATGCCAAAATTGCCTTGGTTGACGCGGCAATGGAAATCAAAGAAACGGAAACGGATGCCAAAATTGAAATCACGTCTCCGGACCAACTTCAAGCGTTCTTAGACCAAGAAGAAGGAATGTTGAAGAAAATGGTTGACAACATCCAAAAGAGCGGTGCGAACGTGTTGATTTGCCAAAAAGGAATTGACGACCTCGCGCAACACTTCTTATCGAAAGCGGGAATCTTAGCGGTGCGCCGAGTGAAGCAGAGCGATTTGCAAAAACTCGCCAAAAGCACCGGCGGAAAAATCGTTTCACGCATTCAGGACATTACGAAAGAAGATTTGGGACACGCCAAACTCGTTTCGGAGAAAAAAATCGCCGGAGACAGCATGGTGTTCATCGAAGGATGCAAGAATCCCAAAGCCGTCACCATTTTGGTGCGCGGCGGAACCCAGCACGTGATTGACGAAGCCGAACGCGCCCTCACGGACGCATTGGGTGCAGTGACATCATCCATCAAAGACGGAAAAACCGTCACGGGTGGAGGAAGCACTGAAATTGAAATCGCGATGCAATTGCAAGAGTACGCGAAGAATGTGGGCGGACGAGAACAGCTTGCCATCAACGCATTCGCGGAAGCATTGGAAATCATACCCAAAACGCTCGCTGAAACAGCCGGAATGGATCCCATCGATACATTGGTTGGATTGCGCGCGCGACACAAGGGAAAAGAAGGAAAATACTTAGGTGTGAATGTGCACGACAGTAAAATTGACGACATGCGAAAGTTGAATGTCGTTGAACCGTTGCGAATCAAGACGCAGGCATTATCATCCGCGTCGGAAGTCGCACAAATGCTGTTGCGCATTGACGATATCATCGCCGCCACATCGTCCGGACGAGGCCCCAAGGGCGGAATGCCGGACATGGGCGGAATCGATATGTGAACGCGGGTTTCGCTCCGCGGAAACGACGGACTACACTGCGGGAGTTGCTAACGCAACCCCGCGGTAGGCCTTCACCTATTTTTTCTCAAACGACTCTTCGTTTCTTTTCCAATTGGAATGCCATTTCGCGACCCAACTCCACGATAATGGGGATTGCACTCTTTTCCGCACCCAATTTTCGAACCGCGGACTCGATAGAAATGTTATTTTTCCGCGCCATAAGCAAGGCCATCGCCGCGATTCGTTTGCGGCCAGAGTGAACATTCCCAGGGACCAAATCACTGTTCGTCGCCAAGTGGATGCGCCTCCCAATAGTGGACTTCCTCTTCTTGGAGCGGGCTGTCTTAGGTGGTTCCATCGTCATCACTTTCGTTTGTGTTCCATATATTCCTTTCGGCGTTTTAGCAAAGGGGCATACTTCCAAATAATTTTGAAAAAAGGAGCAGGAATGCCCAACACCAATCGCGCATCCGCTTCTTTCAGGGAGGGATTGTTTTCAAACGCACGCGAAAGAAGCAAAATTTGCCGGTCGCGCTTGGAGGTGTATTCCAAAACCCATTGCCGTGCTACCGAAGAATTTGTGCGCAGGACACGGGCCACGGTCTCCACCGAAGGAGAACTGTTTTCCACCAAATTCGCAAGCCGGTAAAAACGAGTGGAAGTAAGTTTGCTCAACGGAGGCGTTTTTGTCCGCGGACGCGAACGAAGGAGGGAAGGCATTTCCAATGCACAATGGCTGGCTATAAAATCCCTTGCGCGCAGGAATAGTAAATTAGACGCAGGACCCGTAGCTCAGTGGTAGAGCAGCGTTCTTATACAGCGAAGGTCGGTGGTTCAATCCCACCCGGGTCCACTAAAATTTGTATTGAATTATCCAACCCTTAAAAACAGTCTCCTGCCCTCATTCTAGTATGCAACCATTGCCCCGCGTGTATGACTTTAAACAATTGGAACAGCGCGCGCTCGAGAAGTGGAAGAAAAATAAACTCGTGGAAAAAACCACCGCGTTCAACACGAACAAACCCATTTTCTCTTTCCTCGAAGGGCCGCCCACTGCGAACGCTCCTCCGGCGTTGCATCACGTAGAAATGCGCGTGTTCAAAGATGTGGTAAATCGTTTTCAATTCATGCAAGGAAAAACCGTCCCGCGAAAAGCAGGATGGGACACGCATGGTTTGCCAGTAGAAGTTCAAGTCGAAAAAAAACTCGGTTTGAAAAACAAGCGCGAAATTGAAGCGTATGGTACGGAAAAATTTGTCGAAGAATGCCGCAAGGATGTGAATACGTTCATTCACGAATGGGACATGTTGACCGAACGCATGGCCTATTGGGTGGACTTGGAACACCCGTATGTGACGATGTCAAACGATTACATTGAGAGTGTGTGGTGGTCGCTCGCACAACTTTTCAACCGAGGGTATTTGTACGAAGGACACAAGACACTCCCATTTTGCCCGCGCTGCCAAACATCTCTTTCTTCGCACGAAGTGGCATTGGGATACAAAACCGTGAAAGACACTACTGCCACGGTGAAATTTTTGTGGAAAAATAATCCCAAGCGCGCCTTTTTGGCGTGGACCACGACCCCGTGGACGCTGCCCGGAAACATTGCCCTTGCCGTGAACAAGGAAGTGGATTACGCGATTGTGGAACACGAAGGAATGGAATACGTGATTGCTCACGTACTCGTTGGCAAACACTTCCCCGAAGATGAAAAAACAAAAGCAAAAATCAAAGAAGTCATTTCAGGGAGTAAATTGGTTGGAATCGAGTATCTTCCCCCATTTGACACGTACGCACGCTCAACAAGTAAATTGAATGGAAAATCATTCCACGTCATCACGGGAGATTTTGTGACGATCAACGAGGGAACAGGAATCGTGCACATCGCTCCCGGATTCGGAGAGGATGATTACCGCGCGGGAAAAGAAAACGGATTAGCATTTGTACAACACGTGGGAGAAGACGGATTATTCAAACCCGAAATGAACGAATGGGCGGGAAAAAATCACAAACTCGCGGAAAAAGAATTAATCAAATTCCTCGAAGAAAAAAATCTCATTTTCAAAACCGAAAAATACGAGCACGAATACCCGCACTGCTGGAGATGCAATACTCCACTAATGTATTATGCCATGAAATCATGGTTCATCAACGTGTCGCAGCATCGCGAACTTTTGAAAAAAGTCAATGCAAGTGTGCGGTGGACTCCTGACCACGTCAAAGAAGGACGTTTTGGGGAATGGATTGCCAACGCGAAAGACTGGGGATTATCACGCAAACGCTATTGGGGAACACCGCTCCCTATTTGGCGCTGCACACGCTCAACGTGTGGAAAGTTGCACGCCGCGGGCAGCGTCGCGGAAATTCGAGAACGCGGAACGAACGTGCCCAAAGGAGAATTTGATTTACATAAGCCCACGCTCGACAAGATTACTTTCACGTGCTCAACATGCAAAGGCGAAATGAAACGTGAACCGGATGTGATTGATTGCTGGTACGATTCAGGAAGCGCGCCGTTTGCCCAATTGCACTATCCGTTTGAAAACAAAGACTTGTTTGAGAAATATTTCCCGTATGATTTCATCGCGGAAGGACAGGACCAAACACGCGGATGGTTCTACACCCTCATGGTCATCAACGCGTTATTGTTTGGAAAATCCCCGTACAAAACGGTCATCTGCGGCGGTCTCGTAGTGGATGAAAAAGGAGAAAAAATGTCCAAGTCCAAAGGAAACGTGATTGTGCCAAACGTCATGTTTGACGCGCATGGCGTGGATGCGGTGCGACTGCAATTTTGCACAAATCCCCCTGGAAACGAACGCCGATTTGGAATGAATACGATTACGGAAAACGTGCGACCGTTTTTGAACGTGTTATGGAACAGTTTGTTATTTGCCCAACCGTATTTGGCCAACGGAAAACTCATTATGAATCCTGCGCTTGAAACGGAAGATGAATGGATTCTCTCGCGACTCTCAACGTGCCGCGATGCGTGTACAAAAGGAATGGACGCGTACGAATTCAACGAGTGCACGCAAGCCTTATTCACGTTTGTCAACGAAGATTTTTCGCGCACCTACATCAAACTCGTGCGTGAACGCGCAAAGCAGGGAGATGATGCGGTGGCATACGTTTTCTACCACGTGTGGAGCACTCTTGGAAAACTTCTCGCGCCGCTCGCACCGTACGTGAGTGAAATTATTTTCGAAGCGACGGGAGATGAGGGAGTGTCCGTGCACACTTCTTCTTGGCCGGGAGAAATGACGCGCAACGAGACGCTCGAACACGCAATGGTGCACGCGCAAGGAGTTATTACGGCAGGATTATTTTTGCGCGAGCAAGAAAAAATAAATGTTCGATGGCCGCTGCGCACGTTGAATGTACAAACGCCCAACAAAGAACGAGCGAAGGCAATTCAAACATTGGAAGGGATGATAAAGAATCAGCTGAATGTGAAACAAGTTCACGTCAATGGAAAAATTTTCGCGATCTCACATGTATTCGAGGACGACCCGGAAACAATCGTCTCATTAGACACGAAAATGGATGAAGAATTGGAAGCGGAAGGGTTTGCACGCGAACTCACGCGAAAAATTCAAGATTTGCGAAAGAAAGGAACGCTCAACCCGGAACAACAAATTCTAGTGCAAATTCGTTCAAGTGAGAAAATTTCACGCATGCTGGCAAAACACGTGAATGACATCTCATTGAAAGTGCGCGCGCAAAGTATTACGTTTACCGCAAATTTCACGGCGAAACACGCATTATTGAGCACGGAGAGCATCCGCGACGAGAGCATTGAGATTGGCATAAATACCCTTCCCTAGAAGTAATGTATATGCCAGCGGACAAGAAGCCTGTAAACGCCCCCCATTTGACGAATACGATTGACCCCAAGAAACTCACGGAAATCCGCGGATTCGAATTTTCCCCCACGATGATGGTCAAAGACCTCGTGAAAAACTACCATTACGTGGGACACGAAGCCTCGAACCTTTCACAAGGGGTTGATATCATCCGCGAAATGGTCGAAGACGAATGTCAAATTATTTTAATAGTGAACCCGGGAATCGCCTCCACCGGATTGCGAGATTTGGCCGCGCAATTATTGCGCGACAAAAAAGTTGCGTGCATTGTCGCAAGCGCAGAGCTTGTGGAAGAAGATATTATGAAAACATTTTCTCCATTTCGATTAGGCGATTCACGCGTAACAGACGCGGAAATCTCCACGAGCAAAATGTCCCGCTCTGAAAATATTTTCATTCCGAATGATGATTATGCGCGTTTTGAGACGTGGCATGTGGGGATGATGGAAGATATTTTCAAAGAAAAGAAAACGTGGAGCGCGGCGGAATACATTAAACGTATCGGCGTCAAATTGAAGGATGAAAGTTCAATCGTCTACTGGGCAGGAAAGCGCGGCGTGAACATTATTACCCCTGAATTATCCAAAGGACGAATGAGTGGGCACTGGGCAGCGTTCAACAAAACGAAAAACGGCGAAAAATTATCCATTGATGATTCGGCGGCGGGAAAAACACTCGCGCAGCAATTAAGTGCTGCGGCGAAGACGGCGGTGATTATTATCGGAGAAACAAGCGAGAAAAATTTGCTCGTGAAAAGTATTGTGGAGCACCCCAACACGCGTTATTTTGTTACCGTTCACGGAAAAACAACCAGTTCACGTGCAGAAGAAAATCTTTCGTGGGAAAAATTAAACACCAACAAGAAAAGCGTTCACATCGCGAGCGATTCGGCGGTTGTGTTTCCGCTTTTGATGACTGGTTTCTACAGTTAAGTCTAACGCATCGTTCAAAAAAACAAAAAATTTCGATTTCAATTCTAATGGAGTTATCCAAAGACATTGAACGCGTGCGCGGCGATGAAAATAATGCACACGAAAATAGCGAAACCGAAAACCATTTCGGGAGTGAGCTTGGGTCCGCCTTCGTCGGTGTCGAAGAAGCGTTGTACGCCGATACCGGAACTAGGTCCCTGCTCTTGTGGAGCGGATTGCGTGAACTTAACCATACTAGTAATCGTGCGTGGGCATTCTTTTAAACCTCAACCTTCGTCTTCGTTTCATGGCCGAAATGAGACCGCTTTTGAAGGACGCTTATCATGTGGGTCTGGCATTAGGAATGGTCTTGTTGATTTTGGGACTCATTACGTGGTCGGGAGTCATTTCCTGCCGGGACATTCCGGGGTGGTGCTCGGTCTATTACACCGTAAAAGGCCCGCCGCGCACGCTCATTGTGTTCGGCGATGAAGGGTTGGGAAACCCGCAGGAGTTGGCTCGGCTGCTGCGCGACCCGCGCTTTACGGCCGCGACGAATATTTCCCAACAAGAAATTGACTATGTATCGGCGGGAAATTTGAAGCAATTTGATTTAGTTCTTGTTACGCGTGCAAAACAAATGTCCACGGACAAACTCCGCGCATTCATGGAATATGCAGACTCGGGCGGACGATTAGTATGGACGGGCGACGCAGGCACACAACTCACGAACGATGACCAATTCTTGTACGCGGACGATGTGGATGTGAACGCGGCGCATGAACTTATTTCTCCGTGGGCGCGGAAGGATGTGGAAGACAACATCGCGGTGCGGTTTGATAATTATCTTTCCGCGGATTTTGTGGGAAATTATTGTGATTTTCGTGACTGCACCATTTTCAACACCGCTCAACAAGTGGGCGATTTAATTCCCGAATCGGGAGCGGACCACCGATTGATTTACGGCATCGCGAATAATTTGAAATTGTATGGGGACTTTTCTATCGTGGAAGACATTGGGATAGGCAGCACGCGCGTGTTGAGCGTGGACGTGTCGACGATGATTCGTGATAAGGAGAATAAAGAGTTAGGGCGCGTGTTTCCGGTGATTATTACCTCCGGAATTGGAGAGAAAATTGTGTATTACTCCGTTCCCCCCGAATTGTTCGCGCAAGAACCCATGTTGTATCAGCAGTTTTTAGTTAACTTGTACAATGGGATGCTGCGATGAGTAAACCGCCCAAACCAAAAATTGTTCGAAGTGTAGCCGCGAAAGCACGGCATCGCGGCGTGCGCATTTTTAACAAACTATTTTGGGGCGGGCTGCTTGACTTTGAATCCGTAGAACGCACGCCGCAAACCAAACTAGGATATTTACTCGAACAAAACTTGGCCGAACACACGCCTAAAGGAGTAAAACCCACGCGCGTCGCGCGTGACTTATGGTTATCCACCCACGGATCGAACGTCCCGTGGGAACGAATGTCCCCCGGCGTGCAAGCACGCTGGATGAAGGAATATTTGGAGTGGTTTGCCAAACATCAAAACGCATTGCTGAAAAATTCTCCGCCGCGCGTGAAAACAGCCTCGCAGTATTTTTACCATTTTGCCGCACAATTATTGAAACGCGCCAAAAGCCTTTCGAAAGCAATGGCGTTGATGAAACACTCTGAAGAATACGAGACGATGTTCAACGAGTACCAACGCACCATCAATCGCGCCACCATTTACCGAGGAATTGCGGAAAGAACCGCGAAAAAGGAACTGGAAGAAACGAGGCGAGCATAATCCCCACAT
>CAZGES010000008.1:7263-33900 GCA_964524375.1 uncultured archaeon | reverse complement strand
AAGTTTGGGGTTTCGTGGCAGCTCATTCTAATGAATCCGGCGGGAGAACCTCGGCCCTTTATTGCCCCGTGTTTATTATTCACGGGAAAATCCTACGGCCATGCGGAAGAGGCGTTGGAGTATTATTTGTCCGTGTTCAAAAACTCTCAAAAAGGAAATGTGCAGCGTTATCCGGCTGGAATGCCTCCACACCAGGAGAACACGCTCATGTTTGGGGATTTCAAACTCGAAAACATGTGGGTGGCGGCCATGGATGGTCCGGGCACGCATGATTTTGCCTTTAATGAAGCGGTTTCCTTCATCGTGAATTGTGATACACAAGAGGAGATTGATTATTTTTGGAAAAAACTCTCGCAGGTGAAGGAAGCCGAGCAGTGCGGTTGGTGCAAGGACAAGTTTGGCGTCTCGTGGCAGATTAACCCGCGCGTGTTGGAGAAATTCATGCGCAGCGGCGATGCCAAAACAACCGCGCGTGTCACGCAAGCGTTTCTAAAAATGAAAAAATTCAACATTTCTGAATTGCAGCGCGCGTTTGAGGGGAAATAATTGCTTTTTCCATTTTCACACGCGTTTTTTATTTTTAGAATGACGTAATGCCGGTCTCCGGGGCAGGGGTATTTTTTTGGTTACCTTGCGGGCGAGTTTTTTCATGCCGCGGTCGTAGGCCATTCGCCACGCATCCGGGGTTGTTCCAAATTTTTTTGCCATTTCAGTGAATAAGAGTCCTTTATACATGTGATAAATAATTGCTTCACGGGGTTTTCCCTTTATTTGCGAGAGTCCGCGCAGGATTATGCGCAAGCGTTCTTTCTTTTCGGCTGCTACTTCGGGGTCGTTGGCCTCACTCGTATCGGGAACTAGTTTGCTGT
The DNA here is from genome assembly GCA_964524375.1 of uncultured archaeon. Classification (GTDB taxonomy): domain Archaea; phylum Iainarchaeota; class Iainarchaeia; order Iainarchaeales; family VGJJ01; genus VGJJ01. The sequence goes on along the minus strand of CAZGES010000008.1, from coordinate 33,031 downwards.
TTTTATAAATGGGCCCCGATTCTCGTTTCCGGGCTTTCACTTTTTCGACGAGGTGGAGGAGGTGGTGATTAGTCACCTGCCAGACCCATGCATGAATGTTGCGCTCATGCTGGAGTCCCTCTCGCCGGTACACCTCAATGAGTCGCGCGTACGCTTCTTGCGTCAAGTCCTCCCGTGAATAGTGTTGTTGAAGCGAAGGAAAATCTCTAATCAATTTCACAATAACCCCCCGATATTGGGTAAAGTCCGGCATGGGTAGATTTGTCATTCATTCCGAATGATTTTTGTTGATTTAAAGTCATCCTTTTATCCCTCAAAAACGTAGACATGCGTATGGATTATTTTTACGTGGACGTGGAAACCGTTCCCATTGACAAGGGGAGGTATTCCGAGTTGAGTGAAGAGGAGCGAAAGAAGCTCTTGAACCCTATTGATTCGCGCATTATTGCCATTGGCGTGCAAAAGAATGCCGACCCCATTCAGATATTTTCAAGGGAGGATGAAAATAAGATTCTCGCGGAGTTTTGGTCCCTCCTCTCAACGAGAATAAACGGGAGCGGTCCCGCGCGAATGGTGGGCTTCAACATCAAAGATTTTGATTTGCCCTTCCTCGTTACACGTTCTTTTTTGAAGGGCGTGAAAATCCACCCGTTCATGTTGAAAGATGTCATGGACGTGCGCGAGCAAGTTTCCGCATTCAAGTATGGTCCCACGCGCGGAAAGTTGAAGGAGTATGCCGCGTTGTTAGGAATGGCTGTGTTAGACGACATGGATGGTTCCCAAGTCGCCGAGCGTTATTGGAAAGGAGAATTGCCTAAAATTGTGGACTATTTGCGCCGCGACGTGGAACTCACGCGCGCCATGCACGTGCGGATGATCGAATTGCGCATCGCCGAGATTGGGCGCTGGTGAAGTTATATTTTTCGCTGATATAAATAGAATGGTGCTTTTTCTTTTAACAACGTCCAGTTTTCATTGGATAATTTAGGAAAACGTTTTTCATTTACAATTACAAATTCAGGATTCAATTCTTCAATACAGGTAACACATTTAGTGTTAATCATAAATCGAAATTGATTACTGTCTGAAACCATTTTTTTGGCACCGGTCGTTTGAAGGGTTTTCCATAAAGTACTCGTAACAAAATGCACACTCGTCGCATCATAAGGGGTAGTGTGCGCATATTGAGCCATTTTTCCTTGTCCACCGGACAGGAATAATGTTGATTTGTCTTGAACAATTGAACTGATTGAAGTCGCAAATTGTGCTTCATCAAAGTGTGCTTTGGACCCTTGAATGTAGGGTTTAAGGTATGAAGAAGTTGACAAAAATAGTAATCCACCGAGTAAAAAGAATATGAAAAAATAGGGTGCATTTTTTTGATTTAATATTGCAGACCAATAGTGCGAAGCCAAGAGCACCACGCCAAATCCAACCAACAGAATAGATTTATGAGTAATTACAAAATCGGGAAAAAATTGTCCGATAGCATAGAACATACACCCGCCCAAAATGATTAAGAGAAGTCGATTAAGAACATTCGGATGAGAAAAAGGCGATTGTTTTCTTGAATAGAAAAATAATCCGATGCCAAGAATTACAAATAATCCCCAACCAGTCAATTGCACCATCGCCAAAACATCTTGAAAAAGGGGTAGTCTTCCAATGGTGAATTCAGATCGAGGCAGAGTAAAATAGGGAAGCCACTGTAGAACAAAAACTGGCAAAAATGCAATTAATGACGCTATACCTGCAAATATCATGTGTCGAATCGTGAAATGATATCCTGACAAGATCCAAAAAAGACCAGTGACGATTCCCCCAAGAGGATGCAAAACAATAGACGCTGCAAATAGTATGCTTGCAATAATGACATTTCGTGAAAAAAAAGTTAATGAAGCCAATCCAATTGCAACACTCACAAGCAGCGGGTATTCGCCCGTCAGTAAGTGAGTTGGCAACATTCGTATGGCAACCAAAAATGCAGGGATTGTCCAAATCGCTAAGTCATTCTTGATAATTTCATGACCAATTTTTGTTAAGTAGGTAATTATCAAACAATACGATAACAACCCAAAAAAAATTAGCCAAATATGCGCTGGAATCCATTCAAGAGGCAACCCCCCAATCATTGAAACTAAACCTAAATGATAGAAAAATGGGACATCAAAATGTGGGGCATAAGTAGATGGGATGCGCTGTGCATTATGAATTAGTTCTGCAGCAAAAGAAGGAGCTGCATCGGCACTAAGGTCATAACCACCGTGAAAAAAAAGATAAATGATAAAAAATCCCAAAAAAATTGCAAGACAAGAAAGAAGGATACTTGATGTACGCACAACATTAGCATGTTCGTGCAATTTTTTTCCACGTATAAAAAAAAACAGTGTTGAGGCAATAGCTGCCAAAAAAGGGACCACTGCAACAATACCTAGAAAACCTAACCATACAGAAAATACTGCCCAAAAGGCAATAAAAATAACGAGATGGTCAGTCAATAACCAAAAAAGAATGTCAGAAGCGTTGGATTGCTGCGAACGAATACCACCAGATTTATCGAGTGTTGCAAGACTCATACAAAAAATATGACTAAACCATTAATATAAGCCACGACATAAAAAAAGCTACATAAATAACGGGTGTATTTTGGTAAAGCTTTGTAAAGTATCCTTATATTCAAGAATGCATTTAGTGCAGCGTCGAGGTAACTTCCATGATGAAACAATTATTGATTTTAGGTATGATTCTCGCTCTCTCCACCCACGCGTGGGCGGCGCAGACACTATTATTGACGCAGGCGCAGGTTGTTGGAAGCGCGGCTAACTCGGGAGATACGTTTCAAGTAAATGTTTCTGTTACGAATGTTGGAAATGTTACCGCGGTTAACACGCGTGGAGATTTGAGAAATATTCCCGCCACGTGGATTGTTTCTCCTGCCAATAACGGTTATGGTCCCACGAATGGTGCGTATCATTTTGGTAATTTAGCGTCGGGTCAAACTGCGTATGTAACCTACACGGTTACTCGCGACGCCACTGAGGCGGGGCCCATTTTGCCGAATGCAAAAGGATTGTGGTATCGTGTTTTTGCCAATAATGCTCCCGTCGCTGAATCAAATGGAATTGAAGTGCCTATTCACCCCATCGTGGGCGGGTTATTAGTGGCCGCCATGGCGGGCGGGGCATTCATCGTTTCACGAAAAAAGTGAAGGGAACGCAGGCGCATGTTCATCGAACTCATTTCAGCCTATGGCCTACTGGCCTTAACTCATTTGTTCGTGCAAATGAATCTTGCCCACGCGGAATATTTGCGCACCCTCAAAGATTGGTTTAATCCCGCATACGCGCCGAGTGCCACGATCATTATTCCAACGTACAACGAGGATGAAGAGTCGCTAACGGAGTGTGTTCGTTCGTGTGTGGAGCAGGATTACAAAGGAAAATTAGACATTATTGTGATTAATGATGGGAGTAAAAATTCGGAAGGGTTTTTTCGGACCAAAGAAAAGTTTCAGCATCATTCAAAAATTTGGTTTGTGCACAGTAAAGAAAACAAGGGAAAACGCCACGCGCAGAAGCATGCGTTTGATATTAAGCATAGGGTCTCTGAGATTTTAGTCACCATTGACTCGGACACCATCCTCGCCCCTACTGCCGTAAAATATTTGGTGCAAAAGTTTCAGGACTCCGACGTGGGAGCGGTGACCGGCCACGTGAAAGTTATTAAGACCAAGAAAATTTTGTCAAAACTAATTAGTGCGCGGTACTGGTCTGCCTTTAATCAAGAAAGGGCGGCGCAGAGTTTTTTTGGAACCATTTTGTGCTGTTCCGGACCCTTGTCCGCGTATCGCAGTGATATTATTCGCGATGTGAAAGAAAAATATGTCACGCAAGAATTTTTGGGAGAAATGTGCACGTATGGGGATGACCGGCACCTCACGAATTTAGTGTTAGAAAAAGGGTACCGCGTGCATTATGATCGCCGCGCCGTAGCCTACACACACGTCCCGCAGAACATTCCGGAATATTTGCGTCAGCAGACGCGGTGGAATAAGAGTTTTTACCGCGAGTTGTTGTGGACGATTAAAATTGTCGTGAACGATCCCACGAAACTTCACCCCTATATTATTTACGATTTGGCCGTAAGTTTTACGCTTCCCTTTTTGCTGATTGCCTCGCTCATCCTGACAATTTACAAGACGCTGTACGTGAGCCCGTACGCCATTATCGGATATATTGCGGTGCTCGTGGGCATTGCTCTCGTGAGAAGTTTTTATGCTATTTACCGCACGCGCGATTGGTCGTTGTTGATTTTTCCCTTGTATTCATTCATCCACATTTTCTTCTTGATTCCCGTGCGCATTTATGCGTTGATGACCATGAAAAAAACCCACTGGGGAACGCGATGATTCCGCAAAAATATGACCAGGAGAGAGACCCCGTTCAATGGCTGCGGTGGGGAATTTCCATTGTTGCTATTCTCGGCCTAGCCAGCATTGCGGTGGTGGGGTATCCGTACTATCAACCCCTCCCCCAGTGGACGGGTATCGTTTCTGCGGGCGTGTTAAACGCAGGGGGTATTTTTTCCGCCGCGTGGGGGGATTATTTGGTGGTGGAAAACCTCCCTCCCCTAAAAATTTCCGCGGAGTGCAGTGGAATCGTGCTATTGCTTGTTTTCCCCTTGACTATTTTTCTCATGCCCGTTTTTCCGGTTAGGCAGCGCTTAGCATCATTGCTTTTTGTCCCCTTTTTGTTTTTGGGAAATGTTTTCCGAATTGTAACGGATGTTCTCGTGGCGAAATATATTTCTCCCGACATGCTTCTTTTCTATCATGATTCATTGGGACAAGTTTTCATTTTCTTTTGGGGAATCATTTTGTATATTATTTGGTTGATTATTTTTGGAAACTTTCCCAGGGATTGGGTCGTGGAAAAGTTAGAAAAGTTTGGTCGATTCAAATGAGCAAATTCGCGCATTTTTATCTCGCACCGTTTTCTAGACAGATGAAAATACTATTGTAGTTGTTTTGACTGTTTTATTTCTCGTAGGGCGGATTCTCAACACATGGTTTGCCTCATCTATTAACTGAATGCGAAACGACCCAACTCTTTTAAACATAAAAAGCCGCTTGAATAGATTAATGAAAATGAATATTCTCCCTACAGTACTTTTTGCTTTTTTTATTCTCCTTTTTTCTAATTTAGTTTTTGCACAAGATCCATCTTCTGAAACCATTTTTACCGAAATTTGGGATGCTCTTCGCACGTTAGGCAATAAAATAAGCCAGATGATTGATGACATTCAAGCATTGAACAATGGATTGAATGCCCTCGTGAATAACTATATTCTTTTCAAAAATGATGTGAACAGTTCGATTACGAATTTGCACGCCAAAGACGCGGATCTGGAAAATCAGATTAGTGAAATGTCGATGAATATTGAGAGGGATCAACTTTACGAAGTGATTAACATGAATCCAAACGAAAATACGGCATACTGTAATGATAACAATGACATATTGCTTTTTGGGTATTGTGCGGGAACTTTTTTCGGCGAAGGACCGACATCCTCAATTATCTTTTTCGATGCATTTACCGATTACGAATATGCTTCAAATCCACCCTGGTCAATACAATCTGGCGCGATGGTTGTGGGCGCTCCTGTTGGCAATCCGTCAGACGGGGATTTTGTGTGTATTTCAGGAAGCGCTTGTGAAGCTTCTGCACCCGCGCCAGTATTCACAAATGGAATTACTTTCGAATCAATGATATATTCCCAACAATCGGGAGATGAATTTTTTGTGGGAATTACAGATAACCCTGGAATTTTAGGACAGTCATTAGATAGTGGGTATTTTTTGCGAGCATTTGTAACGAGCGGTGGAACCACCCTTAGTTTTAATCGGCTGGATTCAAGCAGTACAACCCAGCTCGCATTAATTTCCAATATCCCGGTAGCTACTGGAAGTGAATTCATCATTAAAGCGGAAAGAGATGGCAGCGGATTATGGCAACTCTCAGTAGGTGGAAATCTTGTTGGATCACCTTTTGTAGATTCAACCTATTCAAATTTCACAAATATTCACGTGCGGTTTGACGGGGCACAAAACTTTGATGGGGGAAGATTTGATTTAATTAAAATATCAACTTCGGATGTAAATTTCGGTTCAAGTGCCTTACTGAACGTTAATGATGTAAATAGTCCAATGGGAATTCAATGCCAACTCAACGGCAGAGCCCGCGCCCTTTGCCTGCAACAAGATTGATAGAAATTCTTAATAGGACAAATCATCCAAAAGCAGTGTATGGCATCAACTAAATCAAAAACCTCCCTCGCTACGTTCGGTGCAGGGTGTTTTTGGGGCGTGGAGGAGGCGTTCCGCACGCTCGAAGGAGTGGTGAATACCACGGCAGGATACTCCGGTGGAAAGACCAAAAATCCCTCGTATGAGGATGTTTGTTCCGATGCAACGGGTCACGCAGAAGTAGTTCAAGTCGAATATAACCCCCAAAAAATTTCGTATGAAAAATTGTTGAACATTTTTTGGGAGAATCACAACCCCACGCAAGTGAATAGACAAGGATGGGACGTTGGGACGCAGTATCGGAGCGTTATTTTCTATCACGATGACGAACAAAGAAAAATCGCGGAGAAAAGCAAGAAAGAATTAGACGCAAGCGGAAAATTCTCTAAACCAATTGCAACAAGTATCGAGCCCGCGAAAACGTTTTACGCGGCGGAAGAATATCATCAAAAGTACTTAATGAAGCGCGGCAAAACTTCCTGCCACGTGTAAGTTATTTTGAAAACGAATTAATTATTTCTTCATCGCGAAAAACGCACCGAATCCAAGCGCGAGCACTCCGACCACAAGCCAAATGGGTTCGATTCCGAGGGTATTTGAAGAAGTATTCACGGGGCCGTTTTCATAGAGCGTAGGAACGGGCGCGCCCACATCATCGTAGAGTGTGGGAACGGGAAGTGTTCCTCCGTCCGTAATCGTTGAGGTGTAATTGGGTTCGACCCACACAACCCCTTCTAGTTTCAACAAATCGCTTGCAACTGTTTTCTCCGATCCGCTTGAAACAAGAACGAGTCCCGCGGCGATGGATTCAAACCACCCTTCCGTGAAGCACGTGGGGGTGCCGTTCACTGTTGTTTCGCCGGGGCCGGCTTCTTGGGGAGAAACACAATTTTGTGTGGTTTCAATGCGCAAATTTTGCGCGGCCAAAATGGAATTGGCCTGTTCGAGCGTGGTTCCGAGTTCAAAGCTCACGATAATCTGTCCGGCAACCGCATTCGGGTTTTCAAACGCAGAAAGCATGCGCGCTTCTTTTTCTTGTGGCGTTTCCACGGGAACGTTTTCGATGGGAATCACCGGGTCGCCGGGGAAAACGTCTTGAAAGAGGAGTGTGGGGGAAAAAGCAGTAAGCATGAGAATGGGTAAAATAACCGCCGCAACGAATGGTTGGTTTCGCGACTCATTTTTGGGAGAGGGGTTTTTGCGTTTCATACGTTAAACGTGCGGTGTTTTCCTTAAAAGCGTGAGGAAATGGTTTGGAAAGAGGCTTTGGAATGCCCCGTTAAACGACCTTCGCCCGAGGTTTAAATAAGGAAAAGCCCATGTTTTAGTCAGGTTGGAAGGTTGGTGAATAGTATGAGTCGTCCTAAGATTATTGCAGCGAACTGGAAAATGAACTTGACTATTTCGGAAGGAATGAAACTCGCGGAGGACGTTCACAAGTATTCACAATTGCACGTCGCGGGGACCAACATCAAAGTTATTCTCTGCCCTCCCTTCACACACCTCTCGCAGATTGCGTGGGTGTTGAAAGAAAGTGATGTTAAATTAGGCGCGCAAGATTGTCATTTTGAGCCGAATGGCGCATACACCGGAGATGTTTCCGCCCCCATGGTTGCGGGGACGGGGGCACAATACTGTATTGTCGGCCACTCCGAACGCAGACAGAATCATCACGAAGCTGATCGCATTGTGAATGCCAAATTGTTGGCCGTGTTACGCAACAATATGATTCCCATTCTGTGTATTGGGGAGACTGCGGAGGAAAAGCGCGGAAACAAAACGAATGAGGTGTTAGCCAAACAAATGAAGGATGGTTTAGCCGGAATTTCGCGCGAACAAATCTCCAAAATCATTCTCGCGTACGAGCCCGTGTGGGCGATTTCAACAAGCAAGGATAATTTAGGACAGCCCGCCACGCCGGCGGATGCAAACAACGCTCATGCATTCATTCGAGAAAAATTGAAGGAAATGTTTGGCAGCGACGCGGCGCAGAATACGATTATTTTGTACGGCGGCTCCGTTAAACCGGAAAATGCGCGAATGTTTTTGACGCAGAAGGATATTGACGGCTGTTTAGTGGGCGGAGCGAGTTTGAAAAAAGACTCGTTCTGCGGCATCATTGACGCGGCGAATATTCCGCAGTAAGGTTTAATTGCCCGGCTTTCATTCGAGTGGAATGGCCAAGCAAAAACCCTGGGTTTCTGGCGATGGGCAATCGAAACGTCATGTTAAATTGGAAAATCGCCCCGAAAAATTGACACCCGAAATGATATATCACAAATACGATGATTTGATTCATTCCATTGCAAAAAGATGGTATCGGACGCTGGGGCAGTATGACCTCACCCCCGAAGAATTAGCGCAGCGTGCGTATGAATCCTTGTCTTCTGCGGCACAGCGGTACGATCCCAAAAAGTCTTCCCCGACAACTTTCATTCACTACGTATTGGATTACTCCATGAAAGAGTTACTTCGTAGTTATCGTGCACAAAAAAGAGAGGCCCCTGGTCCGATACTTGAAATAAAACAAGGAATAGTGGAACCCATGCAGATGGAAGAGCCTTCTACTAAAATAACGCAGCGGGAGCAAGTGAAAAAAATTTATCGTGCCATTGCACGGTTGCCTCCAGAGAAGCAGGAGCTGCTTATTGAAATTATTCGCGGAAAAACGTATAAAGAAATGGCGGTGAAACGCGGAGTCTCGAAACAACGGATTTTTGCGCGTGTCAGAGAAATACGCCGAGAAATGGGTCAAATTTTAAACGCGCAAACGTCGGAGAGTGAAAAAATTTCATATCAGAAATTTACTAAATCGAGCAAACCCTCCTCCAGAAAACCTCCAACTAAACAAGGCTGGCAAAAACCCACGTCAAAATCAAGGCCGCGCCGGCCGTAGCACGCTTATTTATAACTCCCAAAATGGTTTCACCCGTATGCCCTCTGATGCTGGAACGAGCAGCCGAAAAGTGGAACACGTGAATATTTCACTCAAAGAAAAAGTGCAGTTCAGGACGAAAACAAGCGGTTTTGAAGAAATGGAAATAGAATACGTTTCCCTTCCGGAGATGGATGCAAAAAAAATTGAAACAAAAACGCACTTTTTAGGACATGTGTTTTCCTTTCCCTTCATGGTCTCTTCCATGACTGGCGGCCACGAAAAAGTGGCGAAGATAAATCAGGACATTGCAATGGCATGCGAAGAAACCAAAATTGGAATGGGGTTGGGAAGCACACGCGCGGCGATTGAAAAACCCAGCACGTTTTCCTCGTTTGACGTGCGTAAGTTTGCCCCGCATATTTTTCTCGCGTGCAATTTGGGCGTATCACAGCTCAAAAATTATTCCACGCAAAAAATTCAAAAATTAGTAAACGATTTGCAGTGTGATGCGCTGATTATTCATGTAAATGCGGCGCAGGAAATCGTTCAAGAAGAAGGCACGGTGGATTTTTCCTATGGTTTGCGAGAAATTTCCCGCGTCGCAAAAGAATTGGAACAACCCGTGTATGTGAAAGAAGTGGGCAACGGCCTCTCTCCCACGGTCGTGCGCGCCCTGAGTAAGACACCCATTGCCGCGATTGATGTTGCAGGCGCGGGCGGTACAAGTTGGACGGCGATTGAGAGTAAGCGTGGAAGCATGGACAATAAAGAATTGGGAGAAAAGTTTTGGGACGTGGGCATTCCTACCGTGCCGGCAATCATTGGTGCGAAAAAATATTCACGCAAACCCGTGGTGGGGAGCGGAGGCGTGCGTACAGGCCAGGATATTTTGAAGTGCATGATTTTAGGGTGTGCGTTAACGAGTGCAGGGATGCCCGTCATCACCGCGCAGAATAAATCGGGCGTGAAGGGATTGGTTTCGCATTTGAATGCGTTGAAGCGCGAGTTTCACGCGGGAATGTTTCTCGTGGGCGCAAAAAACGTGAACGAGTTGCACGGAAAAAAATATTATTTATTTGGGAAAACGAAAGAGTGGGCGGAGCAGGTTTGAAAGGGCAGTCATAGATACGTCTTCGTCAAATCCGTGAGAGCGTTTTCGATTGATTGCGTGCTGCGGTGCACGGATTGAGAAATCCAATAATTGTAGGATGCAATCACATCCGTGGGGTCCCCATTCGGAGAAGGGTTGAATTTGTAGTGTTGCTTATCGCGCACGATGAATTGCGAATCGAGGAGGCGTTTGAGGTGGTAACGTAAAAGTTTTTCGGATATTTCCTCATTGGTTTTTTCCTTGATGTAAGCCTGCAGGTCCCCCGTGTTGGGAGACATTTTCTTGCTCACGTGAAAGTAAAACAGGGCATCCATCACGTCTAGAATCGTTTGGCGCGACTCTTGTTCCGAAATCCATCCGGATGCGAGGGCGAACCATCGCAAGAGTGAACGTTTCGTCATCCGCACATGCGGAGGGAGATCGATTTCTTTGACGGTGAATGTTCTCCGAACGAGCTCGGCTTCCGGAAGTTGAATCTTCGACATAATAAGTTTGATTCCAAGACTTTTTGTCCGTTGGTAAGAGTTTTTTAGACTTTTTAAGGGCGCGCTTCGCCCACCGCCGCGTGTTTTTGTGCTTTACCTTAAATAGTTGGAAAGCATTTTGATGGTTAATAGAATTCAGTCCAAAAATTGGGGGAATTATTCATGGCCTACATCAAAACGTCCTTTTTTCCATACCGCTTGGTCTTAATGCGCAAAGAGCCCGTTCAGCTGATGGTGACGGTTCGCAACGACCAAAAAGAAGCGCGCGCGTATTCCATTGAAACCGAAGTCGGTCGATCACTTTCCATTGGGAACGCCGGTGCCAAGATGAGTGATTTCAAACACTTGGGCACGCTCGCCCCCGGACAAGAGAAAACCATTTACTATGACATTTTTGCTAAAGCCCACGCGGGGGATGAAACCATTCCCGTGGATTTGCGCATTCACGAACATCCGAAAGATAGTAAGGGCGTGCACGACATTATTCAAACATTTTCACGCAAATTAGATTTGACCGTGCAGTCGCGCTGAATTTTGAAGAGAGGCAAACCATGAGTGACGAAATTTCCATTCCCGAGGCGTTCCGCTCGATTTCATGGAGTGAGGCGTTTGAGGAAGGAGAGAAACGAATTAAGGAAACCATTTTGGATGCCCTCATCAAAACCCCCGCGCGAGACCGTGCGCGGTTAATGGCCCAGCGTGAAGTCGTTGGGCGAAAAATTAAGCGCGCGCTCGAGGAAAATGATTCTAAAAAATTACGCGTCGCATTCAAGGCTCAACTAAAATTGATGGCTACACTCAAACAGCTTCAATAACCTATTTTTCTCGTAAAGGAAAATGTACTCGGTTCGCAAGCGAAATATCGATGACACGCACAGCATGGTTGGGTTCAAATTTTTTATTAAAAAAATAGTTGTGATTATTTTTTAGGATGGAACACGCCCACGACCTGGGCATTGATATTCAAACTTGCATTGTAGTTAGCGGACAAAAATTGGTTTAGAATATCATGGCCAATTTTCCCGCCTTGTCCATTCTCGGGAAGATAATAATAGGAGTTGGCATGAAACATCATGTAGGATGTTTCTTCCAAGCCGGCGGCGTTAACGCGTTTAATCGCGACTACGCTTCCATCGCGCAGCGCCGAAGAAAAATTTCCCTCCTGGCCGAGTACCCAGGCAGGTTTACTCGGAAAACCATTTGCATCAAGTTCAAACTCGTATTCTTTTTTCGTATACACGCTCGAAAATTTTTTGAGGCCATTCCAAGAATTTTCTGCGTCAAAAAAAGGAATTTCTTTGCGTTTGTCTAAGAGTTTTTGGATGCGTTCTTGATTGGCAATCCGTTCGCGTTCGATTCGTTCGGATTCGGTGCGTCGCGCTCGTTGTTCAGGTGTTTCATTCACTGGAATGGGTTCGCGCACGGGTTCCGGCGTAATTCGCGGCAATGGTTCACGTCGCGTGGGCGGTTTTTGCGAGTGACCATTTCCAGGTGTCACGATCGGGGGAAGGGGGCGAGGACCGAGTCCAATGATTTTTCCCACGATACCTAAAATTCCTGCTCCCGCGAGGGCAACACCGGCTAAAATTATACTTCTCCGGCGAGAAGTGGTGCGAACCGGCTGCGTGCGAACAGGTGGTTGCGCATGATGACCAAAAGGAGTATTTTTTCCGGCTCTAAAATTAACGGGCCGTGCGGGAGATTTATTCGCTGAAACGCGTCGGCGGAAGGGATTCCAGGCCATGTCGTTGGGAATAAGTTTTCTGCAATTAATAAGGATTTGTTCAAAAATTACGACGATAGTGGAGAATTCCCCTTTCGATGAGCGCAATGTTTAAGTGTCCAACGCAAGATTGGTATATACATGCATTCTTCGCACCCGAGTCGAGTCGTCATGCTCATGTGTGTGGTAATGACGGTTTTGTTTATTTCGAGCATTGCATTTGCTCAACAAGCGCGGATTCAAGTCCCGTTGCCATCGGCAGACAGGGTTCCTGTGCCCATTCCACCCGCTCCAGTTGCTAAATGTCCGGGCGCCGATGAATTTTCGGATGCCGCCAATGAACCATTTGGTTCAGGGTTAGACGTTTCGTATGCTGCTGCACTGGGTGAAGCCATTAATGAGTGTAATTTAGCCGTTCCTAAAGCCCGAAATGAACAGGCGGCCGAAATCGCGTGGAACAAGCCTCGCTGCGAAGCTGTGCCGGGTTGTACGCTCAAATATCAACATGTTGAAGTTTCCTGCTCCAGTGGTGCGGGACCGGGTTCGTGCGATTCTCCTTCAGTGGATCAACATGAGACGCAATTTCAGTACTATTGCCACGTCTGGGGATATGTGGATTCGACTTTTTACCGATGCGACCGCGGCGCCAAATTGCCATGGGAGCAAGTAGCATAACGATTCAGTACGATTGGGGTTGAAAAAAATGGTTTCTAAATCGCTTGTCATAATTGGAGTCATGCTCATTCTTTCATTCTCAGCAGTTTCGGCGGTAGCGTTTACTGTCCGTGCGCCCATTTTATCCATTTCTGATCATGAACCGGCTGAACCCATTGTCTGTCCGCCCGTTCAATTGGATGCGGATTGTGTCAGCGATGGAATTGGCCTTTCGTCATCGTATCATGAAGCATTAGGCGCGGCAGTGAACGAGTGTATTTTGATTAAAGGAACGTGTAAAATTGGTCAAACGAATGAGTATATTCATAATCGTAATTTTTGCGAACAAGTTCCAGGGTGCACGCTCAAATACCAAGTTGTTATTGATGAATGTGAAATTGGCGGCCCCGCTAATTGCAACCCCCCGCCCGGTTCAGGCGAAGATCCCTCTACGACCATTTATGTGTGTAAGATTCACGGCGGCTACAATGTCACGAACTACCGCTGCGACACCGAACCTTCTTCAGAAGGCGAAATTATCACAACGTAATGTGTTGAACGCGCATGATTAAATACGCGGCATGCGCATGTTGCGAGTGCCGCGAAAATCTTTTTCTTCCAGAGAAATGGACTCGACTAAAATTTTGAAGGATTCCGGTTTCCAAGTTCCTGAGTTCGCGCGTTTCGTAGACAAATACGGGATGATACGCTTTGTGAAGCGTGAAATTGGCGAGAAGAGTGTTCGCTTTCACGGGTGGAGAGAAGTTTCTCGCGCCGAAGCGGAAAAAATCCAGCGCGCCAATGCCGAGTTGGGAAGAGAATATTTGAAACCCAAGATGAAGAAATATTATTAGTTTAGCTAGAGAACTCTTTGATTCGGTTGCGCGTGTGAATGATTTGGCTTGCTACGCACGAGCGAAACACGTCATTTTTTCCAAGAGCAATGGCTTGAAGTGCTACTTCTTTATCGTGCCCCGACATCCCTTGGAGTTTTTGGTGAGGAGACAATTGTTTGTCGCGCAGAATTTCCAGTCTTGCCTCGTACACGGTTTTCCACGCGGCGCGATTTTCGATGATGGGGTGCATATCGGGATGCGTGCGTACATATTCGAGAAACTCAATAGCAGTCATTTGTTTTCGGGCTTGAAAACCGGGCCATTTCTCTAAAGGAGAACGTCGAAGAACAGGCTCATCATGCAATTGCGCGCGAATCGCAGCCATGTCTATGGGGGAAGGCGACTTATTTTGGCGTCGTCTAAAAAAGCGCCTCGCGGAATTAATCCAGGATTTGAAACCCATCACGAAAGAAAATTATTAGATGATTTAAAGGAACACTCCCAAAATTATCGTACAATTCAGGACGAATTTTTTTATTGCTCGCGCATCGCATATATGTTTACAACATCCGCGCCCCATTTTTCCAAAAGTTCTTTCATTTGCTTCGCGGAATAGTTCCCTGCTTCCAACTTCCACGTGTGAGTAGGCAAATCGAGGCGAGGGTACACGAAAAAGCGCCCTGGAATTCCCCCATTTGGAGTGTAGAGGCCGTATTTCACAAAGAATAGCACGCGCTCTGCTTCGTTTTCGCGCACGGGCACTTCCACTTCCACCAGGCTTCCGTACGGGAACAGCGAACTATATTCATCTCCCGCCACCTCCCGCGTGCGTCCAGTCCAGGATGGTTTAGAGGGGTATAAGTCTCGCCTCGTCTTTCCAATATAGAAAATGAAAAATTCATTCATGGCTTGGCGCGAGGCTTCTTCTCCTTGAAAGGGCTCGTTAAACAGTCCCGTGAATTGCTTGGAATAGTTTTTCCTTCCAGTGGACAACGGTCTCCGCCCTTCTTCGAGGGGGCGTTCTAATTCTACATTTTTTCGCGCGGGTGGGGTGGCGCGCTTCTCAACAGGGTGAACCACGCGCGGCGATAATGAGGGTTTGGACACGCGATAGGATATTCCTGCCGCCAGTCCGAGCGCGCCTAATACTCCTGCGGCGAGCCACCATCGTTTTTTGGCTCGCTGGGAGAATCGGGGACGCAGACGCATGAGAGGTGAATTAATTTCTAGGATAAAAAGAGTATAGTGAAAAAAATACAGAATTCTGTTAGTAAAACAAAAATTATTTTTTGAATTTCACTTTTCGATCAATAGAACCCTGGTGCTGTCGTATCAAGAAAACGAGCTCATCCAGCGATAAGCGAGGCAAACCCTGTTGCCTTCGCCCCACGTTTACAAGCCTAAGCAAACTCCTCGCAACATCCATGTGCGCACGCATCTGGAGGCCAGCGCCCGGCGCAGCCGTTCCGTGGTTGATTTCACTCCCCAACCGCGCTGCCGAAACATAATTTCCCAACATAACGCGTTTGGTTCGTGGTTTACGCCTCTCCATGGGTGCCATGCACTCTCAACACAACCCGGCTTGAAAAAACCACCCTAAAAAAAAGTATTAGAAAAACTAAAACTATTTTTTCAGCCTATTTTTGCGATAACGGCGCAGCCGCTGATTGGTTTTCCACCCCGCCAGTAAGCGTCGGAGCGTCCCAATAATCGACCCCTTCCGCCGGCGGGCCTCTTCGCCCTTAAATCGTTGCGCACGGAGATACCCTTCAATAGCATATTGTCTATCCCCCTGCACGAATTGTCGCTCCCGGCGCACCTCCCTCGCGGATGGAAGAAACGACCGGGCCACAATAGAATAAGGGTTTTGTCTATCCAGGCGGCGCTGGGAGGCAAGTAACCCCCGATCCGCTATCTTCGAAAGTCTTCGATAATGAACCTCTTGCTCGTGCCAAAAATTTACACCATGAGCAAATGTCCGTTTCTTCCCGCGACGAGGCATACGGATGTAAGATTTTTGTAATTTAAAAAAAACACCAAACATCTACATAAATCGCTCCGAGTGTTCCAAGTACGCCACTACGCGAGGCACGCCGCGCAGCCGGCACCAGTATTTCATTTTTTGTATTTTTTTGAATTTTTACTAACGGCGAGATGCAGGATAAGAACGATTATCCCGCAAAATAATGGAACTTAGGGGGATATTCGCCCGAAAACAACCTCAAAACGCCCAAAGGTGACGTAAACGCCCCAAAATGGGATAAATGAGAGATGGGCAAATGCAGACGGGCAAATCCAAATAAAGCGAAGATTACTGTTAACGTCACTCTCGAGGCGAGAGCAAAACGCCAGATAAGTGCTAAAAACGCATTTTATTCCGCTTATGTGATGTTTGCGTGCAAATTAAAAAAATGGTTAAGCAATGGGCGAATTAATTATGTAGTTAGTTGTGTTTTTGCACAAAGTTAAATAGACCAAAACGATTGAACAGCATGCCCGCTAAATCCCGCGCACGAAAAATCCGCCGGCGAAGATATTTGGGGCCAATTAACGAGTGGCACAAGGATCGAGAAGCGGTTTCGAATCCGCAACGGTTCGCGGATGAAATGCAGAAGCTAATGCAGGAGCATGGGATAAATTTAATCACGGACGATGGCACCGGATGGCGACCCGGCGGACGGGAAGATTTAGTGAAGTTGAGCGAAAAAACGGGAAAAAAACTCGATCAACGGGAACGAGAAAGAGCTATGCAGAAACGGCGAGCGTATCCGATCGGCACCAAGCGTGTTCTTTTATCTCCGCAAGCCGCGTTACGCGTGATGTGGACGAAACTTAAGCGAAAATTAAAGCAAGGAAAATAGTTTTTCTTTTACTAAGAAAGTTTAACAGCGTTCCATATTATGTAGTTTAAATGAAGCGTGTGTTTATAACAGAGTAAAATAACTACCTAACATGGTTGATCGAAGTTCACGCATGGGTTCGGCGCGGCAGAGGGAGATTATTCGAAAACGTTTAGCGTCGCGCGGACACCCTTATCGTGTACAGCCCGGCACGTCCAGGATGAAAGGCTTCACTACCTACGAGCAAATTCGTGCGGATTTAGACATTCCAGTTGAACAACGCCCCGCGGTGCGAGCCCAAAAAAGGCTTGATAGACGAATTGAGCTGACGGGAAGTGTTTACCGCATTAACACGGAACCGGGAAAAAAATTTCATAAAAATACGCGCGTAATCAATCTCGTGTCGTACGAAGACGTTCGCAATGCGATTGAGCGACGAAAAAAACCCAAGTGATCAAAAAATAGTTTTGTGTTCGCAATAAAACCACTTCAATTATGTTGAATTAAGCAGTTGTTTTTGTTCGTGAAAAATCGTGCACAACAAAAAACACCGGTGTAATCTACCGAAGACTTTTATTGCGCGCTCAACTACTCGCACTATGGTGCGAAAGTGGTTAAGAAAAATAACAGCGCGCACGCGCCGAGCGTGGAAGCGTTTTAGAAACAAAGGAAGGCCCGGCCTCTCAGAGTTAAGCGAGACCGGATGTGAACTTTGGGCTCGCCACGCCTTGCGCGACGCAGGAATTTCTCCCTCTCATAAAAATTTTCCAAAATGGCAATACCAAGTGTCACACATCGTAAAATTATATCAAGATGAGCAGCGCGCAGGAAAACGATTTCAAGCCGAGCGCGCGTGGAATGAAAAAAGTGATTTAGCCCACGAATACAATAAGGAAATGCACCACGCGCAAGAGCAGCGATTCGAAGAGCAAGCAAAACTCATTCACAATTTGGGTGAGCAAGGGCGCGTCGTGTTAGAAAAAATACACCAAATGTTTCTAACGAATCAGTAAAATAGTTTTTCCTTTTCTAAGAAAATATTCCGTAGTTGGGGGGATTACTCGCGGCGCGGAGCGAGTCGCGCGTATTTCGCAGTCAAGTAGACAATCACAAACACAATAAACAACGCCCCCACTCCCGCGAGGAACGCGTCAACGAGCGTGAAAGGCACTCCTGCCGAAGGATATAGTGGAGCAAACGCGACTTGCGAGGAAAATCCAATCGGAGAGAGTAGCGCCGGCATAACCGTTAAGAGCCCGATGACCAGCATCACGAGTCCGGACGTGACAATGATGTGTTCCTCCGGGAAGTAGTCCGCGAGGCGTTTGCGGGTAGTTGGCTTTCGCGAGGGATTCATGCCCTGAATACCCGAAGGGGGTTAATAAACGTTAATCGCGCGAGGGCAGGTATAAATGTGATATAGCGTGTGTGTGGTGGATGAATTTGAATTTCATTCTAAGTGGAAAAAGTTTTTCGTTTGAAAAATTTTTTTGGGCAGGATGGAGTTTGGCCGTAATACTCTGCCTTGTTTCATCGTTTGCGGGATTTCTTACGCTGAACACCCCTATCATTCTGCTCGTGTCCGTGGTGCTAGGGTGGAAATTCCTCCGGTGGGTGCCAGCGGTACAAACCCCTCACGTGATGTGGGGAGTGGGATTGGTTTCCCTCGCACTCGCGGCATTTCCACTTTTGCTAACCCATCCTTATTTTGATGTTTCCACGGATGCATTGCACACGATTATTATTCGCGTCCTCGACCAGAATGACCGCGTCCCGGCAACGTTTCAACCGTATGCGGATTACCCGCTCGTTTATCCCACGGGCTTTCACACCGCCGCGTTGCACGTGGTGCGGCTCCTTCCCTTTCAGGATTATTTGACGCTATGGGCATTGGGACTATTGTTTGTTTTTTCACTGCCCATTTTCGTATTCCATTTATTCACCAGCGCAGGTGCAAAGACATTTCCCGCGATTGTGGCGGGGTCGTTAGTAATCGGGACGCCTATTTTTTTCTTCAATCAATTCACGGGGCTTTACCCCGCATTGTTGAGCGGGTGTTTGGGGCTATGGACAATTCAACAGGCCGTGGAGAAAAAACCCCGGTATGAAATACTCGCCGCATCCGCGTGGGTCGTCCATCCGGGCGTGGCGCTGTATATGACTTTTTTTCTCGTGACTTTTTTGATTTGGAAGAAGCGCCACCGCGAGTTGATTCAAAAAAAACACGCGCTTATTTTCATGCTCCCCCTCCTTCCTTTGGTCATAAATTTTTTTCACCAAAATGCGGGAATAGCTTACCTTCGCGGAGTGGAGATTACGTTACCTTCCCTGCTTTTCATCGTGCGGCTCATGATTCTAAATATTGGTTGGGTGGCCGTTGTTGTATGGGCGATTGCACTCGCATACTATTGGAAAAACAAAAATGTCACATCCGGTTTTAGTTTTTGGAACCTGCATGCATTCGCGAGCATATTCATTTTCCTCGTTCTTGTTTTTTTTCAAAATTCGGTATTTATTCAGAGTGGATTTCACAACAAAATAACCGAGTACGCTGCCCTCTCCATCCTTGGCGCGGCAGCGTTTTCTTCGTGGTGGAGTATACCATTTTCCAAACGAAACGCGGGAGTTATTTTGGGCGTAATTCTAATTTTGAGCATTCACACCAACCTCACGGATGACAGGCTGAATGATTATCGAACCCCCCAAGAAAAAACAAGTTTGGATGCGGCACAATTTGCGGTGGACTTTTACGCATACGATTCACGCGTCAGGAGCGTGTTTTTTGCTACACCGCACGGGAGTAAAATTTCCCAGTATGCCAACAAAGCGCCGTACGATTACACGCAGCATTATTTTGTCCCCCCCTATGGAGTTCCAGCTGATGAAAATGTGGAATCGAGCACGAATCCCCATGTAATTATTTCGCAGAAATGGAAAAAAATAATGGATGAGAATGCGTGGGGGGAAATTAACTTGCTCCCCGTGGAATATGTGGTTGCTCCAAGTGCGTTGCAAATAACAACCCACCCTCCCGTGCTTGAATCGCACGGATACAAACTCTACCGTACACCCATTTGAACTAAAAAATTACTTCACAACCGAAGGAATATGAGTGAGGCCGTACATGTAGGGCTGCAGCACGGCAGGAATGTCAAACCCCCCATCTGCGGTTTGGTAGTTTTCCAAAATACAGCGCAGCATGCGCGACGTTGCAACGGCCGTGGCGTTGAGCGTGTGCGCGTATCGTTTGCTCCCATCGGGAGAGGAGATTTTGATGTTCAAACGTACAGCTTGATACGTGGTGCAGTTGGAGAGGGAAGCGAGTTCAAAGTATTTCTTCTCGCGCGGAGACCATCCTTCGATGTCAAACTTTTTTGCGGCGACAATGCCTAAATCCCCGGTGCACACGCTAACCACGCGGTAGGGTATTCCTAACCCCTGGAAAATTTTCTCCGTGTTTGCCACGATGCGCGCGTGCCACTCCGCACTTACTTCGGGCGAGCACACAACGATTTGTTCAATCTTGTTGAATTGGTGCACGCGGAAAAACCCGCGCTCGTCTAAGCCATGTTTGCCCACTTCTTTTCGGAAGCACGGGGACATTCCTGCGAGTTGGATGGGAAGAGTGTTCGTTGGGAGTGTTTCATTCATGTATTGTGCGGTGAGCGGGTGTTCACTGGTGGCAATGAGGTGCAAATCTTCTCCTTCTATTTTGTATAATTGGCTTCCGAAATCCGAGAGATCGGTGACTCCTTCATACGCGGCGCGGTTGAGCATGAACGGGGGCGCGTATGGAATAAATCCGTCGCGCATGAGCACATCTAACGCGTAGCGCTGCAATGCTAGGTCCAACAAAACCAGCGGTCCCTTGAGTGCGAAGAATCCCGCACCGGAAATTTTTACCGCGCGGTCGAATTCGGCGCCGTCCACATTCTTCGCGATTTGTGCGTGGGTGAGTACTTCAAAATTTTTTTCTGAAATTTCCCCCCATTTTTTGACTTCCACATTTTGCGTGTCGTCCTTTCCAAATGGAACGTCTTCTGCCAAAAGATTGGGCAGGCGCATTAAGCTTTCTTTTATTTTTTCTTTCAACTCATTTTGAATTTTTTCATTTTGAACAATTTGCTCTCCCACCCCTCGAGACTCTTGAATGAGGGCTTGTTTTTCCATGGGGTTGTCTTTCACTTGCGCCACTTTTTGAGTGAGCTGGTTTCGCTTCGCGCGCAGTCCTTCCACGTCTTGTAATGCCTTTCGATACGCCACGTCATCCGCGACCACGCGGTCGAATAATTCCAAATAGGGTGCGTGCTGTCTCCTGGCTAAATTCTCTCGAACCTTTTCTTTTTGCTCGCGAATAAAATGAATGTCTAACATACGTTCAACATGGGGAAAAACGGGTTTTAAACCCCCGTGTGTGAGTCGGTTTAAATATCCCCTGCGGGGGGAGTTAGTATGGAAGGAAAAATGGGGTTTGAAATATGGGCACGGTGGCGGATTTTTTCAGGGGAATAGTCAAGAGCACTAAAATCATTGCCCAAAAAGTGGGTGCTTTTGTCATGCTTGTTTTTGTGTTAGGCGTGGTGGCGGGTGTATACATCGCTTTCGCCGGCCTCTCCCTGCTTTGGGTCGCGGCGTTTGGATTGGTTGTGGTAGTGTTGTGGAATGACTTTGGGGAAGGAATTGGAATCCTTTTGCTCTTGTTAATCGTTTTCATTTTCATGCCGTATTTGCTTCCCATGATTCGATTGTAAAAAATGAATCAATAGTTCACTTTAGAAAAATTATTTCGCCTGGTGCGCGGGACAAACGTTCACGTACTCGCAGCGTGAACACGCAAAACCTACTTTCGCGGGAAAAAGTTGGGCTTGTTTATGGGATTCAATCGCGTTGGCAAGCGTTTGCGCGCGCGAAATGGATGCGCGAACATTTTCCGGGTCTACTTTTACTTTAACGGTTTTTTGATGGGTTAAATAGTGCCAGTGCAATTCAATGGAGGAGAGTGGAGAGTATTCGTGCGCGACCATCGCAGCGTACAGCGTCGCTTGAAAATCTTTTGCGAGGGCTTTTTCGCCCATTTTACTTGAACCCGTTTTGTAATCGTGAATAATGAGTGCATCATCCCCCGGCTGCGAGATGCGGTCGGCGAAACCAATCAACCATTGTTTGCTGCGCGGGTTGAGCGGATACATTAATTTTTTTTCCACCGCAATCGTGGCCCCTTTTTCCTGAGAGATGTGCGTGTCAAAATACCACGCAATATTTTCCGCGCTGCGCTGGAGAAAGGGTGCCAATTCTTCGTCCGAAATGGGAGTGGGGGATTCCGCGAGGGCTGCTTTCCAGAGTTCGGGGAGTTTTTCCTTTAATGTGTCGAGCGATGGCAAAGCAGAAGTGTCCAAGATTGTGCGATGTGCATGTTCCAATACCGAGTGAACAATACTCCCGCACGCCATGGGCAAATCAAGCACCGCATCTTCTTCGGGGATGGGAGTTTTCCAAATGTAACGATGGGCGTATGCCTGCGGGCACGTCTCAAACTTAGTGAGGGATGAATACGAGTACGGGGAAGGCACGAAAAGGAAAAGGATTCATATGAATATAAGGGTAGAGAGGGGAAACCGCCAACGTCTTTTTATCCTCAAAATGGTTCCACGAGAGTATGCCTCACCTTAATCAGCGCGCACAAGAATCGGCACCCTTCGAATTGCTCATTGCAGTAATCCTCATGGGTTTTGTCATTTTGATGGCGGCGCAGGCCATGAATCAATTGCAGAAGCAAACGTGCACCAACACCATTAATTCGCAGCTCGAGGGACTCGCACGGAATTTGCAAAACGTGGCCACCGGAAAAGGCTCCACCCAATTTCGTTTTTCATTTGATAATTGCGCGGCGCAAATAAACGATTGCACAAACTTCTCCACGCTCTCCGGAAGCACGGACATCATGTGCATTCAGTTAATTGACTCCACCGACCCGAACGTGTGTTCGAACTATTGCTCATCCGCGCGGAGCATTTGTTCCTTGCTGCAATTCAAATCCAAAGATGACACGTACACGAAGTGCGTGGACATATCCCCTTCAACCGTATTTCCCGCGCAAGGAAGTGCGCAATGCCCCGACCGTTCCAATGAGGGGTGGGTTCTCCAGGATTACACGAGCAGCACCATCCAGCAGGGAACGTATTCCTTTCTCAAAGCAAGTGATTTGACGTCAACGGTCCCTATTGTGTGCGCGTACTTGAAGACAAACGGATAATGACCGGGTAAACCAACATGATTGAATTTATCCTCTCCAAAATCAACTTGCTTATTTTAGTCGTGGCGCTTTTTTCCACGATTACTTTTTTCACTCTCAACGTGGGAGGGATTTTTCTCGCGGGGGAGGTTAAACAAGAATTGGACAAGTATGCCGTGACCCTCAACGGAATGATTGTCGCCCCCACGACGTGTGATAGTAAGCCCACGTCCATTCCCAACAAGTATTCGAGTTTTGGAAATAATATTTTTTACAAACTAACCATTTCTCAGTTCCCCGACCCCGCTGGAATTGCCGGAACGCGGATTATTTTTTCCGCAAGTGATGTGAAACGGCCTAACACCATTCTCGCAGCATCTTCTCTTTCGACGCAGGCGGATGTGGTGATTATGGATGTCAGCGGCGGAAGCGTGGTTCCCCTTTCAAGCGGAGAAGAACTCGTTCTCGACCCGCAAGGAGTTCCCCCTACCAATGCGTTTTATGCGGTGAAAAGTGTTAAGCTCGGTCGCACGACACTTTACGTATTTCCTTGCGCCATCACCGCTGCTTCGGACACGTGCACGGGTCCCTCGGGAGTGAAGGCGCAGGTGAACAACTACTTAGCATTGCAGGGAGAATCCTTCGTATGCTAGACGCTCACCAAATTTTTCGCAAGCGGAAAAATAAGAATAAACGCGCTCAACTGAATGCACGCGGCTACTTGGGTCCGATTGGGGATGATATTCCGAGTTTGATTCCTATTATTGTAGGCATGATCACTTTTTTTGCCGCGTTTACGTTTACGCTCAACGAATACAACCAGCGCTCGTCCTCATTTGCTGCGGACCGGGACACGCTCATCATTGCTAATTCGTTGAAAGGAGACTCGTACCTTTCCTCATTCACGGAATTTGACACGGCATGCAAAGGATTGCGCGTGCGCGGCCTGCGCTATGCTGCCGCGGTTGTTGAGTCGACGCAGTGGAATAAAATTCTCATGGATGCGGCACAAAATCCGGATGAACACCAATTGAGTTTTGCCGCCGACCACGTGTTTGCAGTCAATAATTCCCCCCTCGTCTGTGCGAGCGGGATTGACATTCCCTTTACATCCGTAGAATTGGGGGACGTGCTGAAAAATAATCCGTATGTGGTGCTCTCCCTCCCCGTCGCGTTGGAGATTCCCACCGCGGTGGTGCCGGGCACGCTGGTGGTCATTACGTGGAGAGCGGGGTGAGCCATAATGAAGCAAAAATTTGTTTCTCGAAACGCGCACTCGCGCTCTGGACAAGCAGCCATTACCGATGCATTATTTTTGCTCGTCATTATTTCCTCCCTCACGGGTTTTTTGTTTTTGTTTGCCGCCAATTATGGAAAAGGAATCGCGGACCAAGTCAATCGAAATGATAATTTTGAATTTGCTTCTTCTGCGTTGAAAACCATCATGTATCAGTCCTCGCCGCGGGATTCAAACAAAATAATTAACACTCTCTCCCCCGACCCTAATTTAGAATTGGATTATTTGATGGCAATTGTGAAAGAAGATTATGCGGATGACCAAATACTTTCCGATAATACGAAACGTTCCCTCGCCCGCGCCGCGTATGCGGTGATGCGCCCCGTTTCGGATTCGCAGGATTATTTGCTCGCCGTTAACACCGCGCAGAAGTATGTTTTTCTCATGATTTGGCGCACCAAATTTATCCCGTTGGGCGGGCGATTTGGAAATGTTCAAGTCGACCCGCAGGAAACGCATGAAATATTTTTCTGCGACCCATCGTTGAGTGATAATGCATTGCAAAAACTATTCTTGCGCGTTGGAAACACCGTGCAGGCGCAAGCATTGGTGAATATGGTCGAGTTCACCGGAAACACCTTCCTTCTCGCACTTGACACGAGTGAGGTTCGCGCGGGCGTTTTGTTGAGCATGTGGACTGCCACTACGATTCCGGACGCGGAATGGAATTTGTTGAAGTGTACAAAGATTGACGTGTCCAACATTGTGCCCACAAATTCGGGGACGCCGTAAAAAAAATCTAAATCAAAGAGGTATTGCGTAGCAATACCTCGGGGACGACCCGCCAGATGTCAATGGCGAGTTACTTGTCATCTTCAAATAATTCTAATTCTGCATTGTCATCATCGTCCAATGACATGTCATCGTCCGCGCTCGCTTTTTTCTTTTTCTTTTCAGCATCCTTGCTTTTGCCCCTCGCATCCGAGAAAAGGGATTTGAAATCCTCATCATCTTTCATTTCCGCAGAAGAGTTGCGTGAAATGGGTTCGTCTTCTTTATCCATGCGCTCATTATCAACTAGTTGTCCCATCCTCCTTCGGATGTGCGCGGCTTGGTTTTCATTTGCCATTTTTCCGGGAGCGCGGGATGGAGAAGTGGATGGGGATGGTGTTGAAGAAGTATTGGCGGGCGCGGACGCATTTCCTCTTCCTTGCCTTCGCTGTTCCGCCCGTTCGCGCGGGGATAAATTCTCCGTTGTTTTTTCGGGAGGATATTGCGCCACGCGTTCATTGGGTTCCGGCACGCGCGGCGCTTCTCCTGCGGGAGTAAAATGAAACGACGTGAGAGAAACAGAAGGTTTGTCTTCGGACGTGTTTGTTTTGGCGAGGGATTTCAATTCTTGCAGGGTTTTTTGAATATCTGCTCTCGCAGCATTGGAAGAATTGGCAGGTTGTGATGGCGCGGGAGC
>CAZGES010000008.1:0-7253 GCA_964524375.1 uncultured archaeon | reverse complement strand
CGTGTTCGGCGGGCCGGGCATCGAGGCTGCCTATGCGGCGGCGGCGCGTGCCGCAGTGCTCGTTCGCTTCCGCGCGGGGTTTGCTCCACAAACTTTTCTTTGTCATGCAAACCCAATGCATGATCCATGGGCGTGACAACCGGTTTTGATTCGCGATGGAGTATTCGGCTGAATAATCCTTGCTTGGGCGTTGCGTTTGCATTTTGGTTGGCCGATGACGGAGATGCTGGTGGTGCGGGCGCGCGGGCATTTTCCCTGCGTTCATTTCCCCTTCGTCGTTGCGCGGGGACAGCAGACGCGGGCGGGGCGTTCATCCAGGGTTCATTTTCTTCGTGGTTTTCTCCCTCTTTCACGGGGTTTGAATCGCCGTTCCTTTCCTCTCCTTCGGGCACGGGTTCTCCGTGGCGGTAGTAGCGACGTAAGCGTCGGGGAACGTTGGTCAAATCATCACTCATACGTTTTGCCTGGTTGTTTCACGTGAACGGTTCCTGCGCGGAGCGGGGTGTGCAACGTTCTCGTTGAAGTCCTTTAAATCCCTTTTGAGTTGGGCGAGCGTGTCTTCGAACCCTGCAAACTCTCCCATATCCTGCATCGGGGAGCGTTTACGTGTGTGGGAGGATTCTTCATCTTCGTCCGGCTCGTTAGCGAGCAATTCCTCGTCTTCAGAGGAAATTTTCCTTTTTTTCTCTTTTTTTCCTTCAAAATTTTCTTCTTTTAGAAGTGAAAGAACATCATTTTCAAGGGTGGGTTCTTCATACGCGGGCGATTGTTGCGCGTTGCTCGCGCGAAGTTGGGAGGGTTTGTAAATCATAGTTTGTTTTTTTGCGGAAGGAATTATCGAAGGGTTTGAATGCGAACCATTTCCTCCGTTCATACTGACTATCGTTGCGGGAAAGTATTGGGCGAGCACGCGCGCGAAAATGAGGCGATTTGTAAGTGACGCAAGTGCGGTGAGGGCGAAGAGTCCCGCTCCCGCGTACGCAAAATACTCTACCAGCACGTGCATTTTCACATTGGTTTGTGCGAGTGGGAGGACAATCCAAAAAATCATTCCCGACCAGGAAAACCCCACCATGCTTGCGGCGAGGAAGCGTTTCCATCCTAACCAGTATTGGCTTGACATGACGACGCAGCGCAAAACCACATACCCCACGCCCGGACTTCCTAAAACGAGGAGAAAACCCAAAATAGAATCCAACGCAGGAAAAAAGACGGCCATGCACGCTCAACGAGGGGGTTCTTTTTTATTCTTCGTACGCTTAACTCGGCCATGGACCCCCTTTCGGAAGCGCTGGGAAATGTTATCTCCCTTTTAGTGAGTGGCATTCAACTCGCCATCCCGCTCACCCTTGCGGTTGTTCTCGGATTGTTTTTGTTTAATTACATTCAAAAAAAATACGCGTGGAAATGGATTGGTGCCGCGCTCGCCACCATGGTAGTGGGTTTCACCCTCTTCTTTTTCCTCGTTCACGTGGTCAATCTTTATTCAGGACTCTCCGCGACAGACACATCCTTAGTTCCCCCGGACATTCGCAACACCCCCGAGTTTCAAGCCGACCAGCCGAATGTAATCATCTTACTCCTTTCTTCCGCGTGGAAATCCATTCTCACGGGAATAATTTTTTCCATTCTCACCCTTCCGTTTGCTTTTGCGGGAGTAGCTGTATTCGACGCGCTCAAACCCCGCGTAAAAGGAGTGTGGGTGCGCATTTTTGCAACATCCTTCCTCGCCTCCGTGGTTTCCATCATTCTCTTGGGCGTGTTTCCCTGGATTTTGGTTAGTTTGATTTACCTCGCCTTCTTTGGATTGTAATACTTCATTCAAAAAAGGGCTGTTTTCCCCGCAACCCTAACGGACACTCTTAAATAGCCCCTTTTCGAGTTTGGGTGGATGCGCTCGCACGTGATTGCTCTTGTTTACTTGTCGCTCTTACTCTGCTCCCCCCTCGCGGTCGCGGTGCCGCAGGACGAGTATTCATCCGTGCCCAAACTGGAAGAAAATCTTCCCCCCATTGAAACCGCGGTGCCAGTCCAACCATCCGACACGTACACGGTGATTTCGTTCCAAGCCGCCACCACTTCTTCACCGGGAGTTTGCCGCTTGTCCGAATTAACCGATATTGAGATTCAGCGCTTGAAAGATTCTATTCTCACGCCCGGACTCACGGGAAGTGAAATTTCTTCCGGCGCCACGCCAAACGCGGACCGAGATAAAATTTCGGATCGAAACACGTTGCTTGTTCCCGCGAGCGATGATGAAACCGCTTTTCAAAAAGATATTCCAACCGAAATTTTACAACCGAGTGAATTGTCCACGATGCAAAATCAGCGTATTCGCGGGCCGATTGCATTTGGAATTTCGCTCGATGACTCTTTGCGCGCCGCGCGGTGTGTGGATGAAAACATGTGTGCGGTGAATGGAGAATCGTTACAATACCGCAACTCCGGTCAGGGAATTTCAGGTAGTGTAAAGGATATTTTTGGCGCCGTTCAAGGGGATTTGGCAAAGCCCGATTCCACTCTCACGGGAGAAGATGCTGATTTTCTTCGCGCGCAAATCGAGAGTGAACAAATCCTCGGAACGGAAGATGCCAACACATTAAACGTGGATACTTTTTCTCGCGTGGCCAATCCTAATTTGTTAAATCACATTCGCGCGGACAACACGCTGCAAGCGGGCATCATGACGAATTGCGACAATGGAAGTTGTGTGGTTACACTGTATTCTCTCTTTGATAAATATTTCAACTCCTGGTTCTCCGGCGAATTAGTCATTGGAACATTCGGCCCCACGCTCTACGGGCAATTCAAAAAAATGATTGTGAATGGAAAGCGATTCAATTTAATCAAGAGCGATTTGCTGAACAAGGTTCCCGGCTTTCGTTCTGATAAAGAAATCTCGGCGATTTTTGATAGCACAGGCAAGCCGATTGATCCACGTTCACTCTTCACCAGGAAAACACTCGCAGGAAAGATTGAGGGAGACGAATATTTTCGCAATCTTAAGAAAACCCATCAACGTGATATTGATTTAGGGGATGTCTACAAGGAAGCTTTTATCGATCAGAAAGTCACATCCGGAGGAGGATATCCTTCCCTCGAAGATACCTTATTCGGACCGACGGGAAAACTAACTCAATTGACGGACATTGACAAACGTCGCATGTTCTTTGCATACACCGGTGAGATCAAATCCTACGCGGATGTGGTGGGAGAATACAACAAACAAATCGAAAAACTGTACAAGGGAGTGAAAGTTCCCGATGTTACTTCGCCCGACTATGCAGTCTATCTCAACAATCGCACGAAAGCCGCGAGGGGCGTGGCGTCAATCACCAAAGACACAGACGAAGTTATCAACTTGGATTTGCGCTCCACATTGAAAAAAACCTCCGAGTCAGATTTTGGTGGACTCGTTGTTAGTGATGATAGCACTAAGTTGCAGCGCTCCATGCTCGAGTTTGATGACAAGTACTTCAATGAAATGATGGACAGTTTTGCAAAGAAGGGTGATTTTAGTGATGTTACACTCGTTGAAACGGCCATTGATCCCGCAACCGGAATACGCGGAATTGTACAATATGAACAAAAACAAAATCAATTTCTTGGAGCACTTGATCTTTCACGAATTCAGGGCACGACCAACCCTTACCCGCCCGGTTCATACGTTGAGGTTTTTGGCCGCAAAGTTCCTGCAACAAAAGATTCGCTGAATGAACTAACGACTGCTTCGTCAGGGGCACAATTATCCGTATTTTCTGGTATTACCGTTCCAAAAGTAGATGCGCAAGGCAACAAGATATTATTTACTCCTAAAAATCTTACCGATAAAATTCTAGCTGGAAATATTGTCAGCGGAAAAATTGGAACTTTTTCGCGTAACATGGGTTCTATGGTTGACACGATGGTCGCGCGCGACTTTGGCGGGGGACCATACACGAATCTCCTCTCAAAATCGTTGCAAACCAAGCAAAATTTGATTTCAAATTACTTTAAGTTTTATAATATTCAGGATGGCGGGCTTAGAGTTACGGCAGAAATGTACTTGTATTGGGGCGTCACAAAAGCGTTTGGTGCGGACGATTTTTCCATTTATCAACTCCCTGAAGAATGGACGGAGGCTAATTTCACGCCGGGCGAGCAAGATATTTACAAAGACGCGTATATTGATTTTTTTGCCAACGAAGGCAGCGACACAGGGGATATTTTCCAGAAAGTCATCAGCTACAACCCTTTCACATGGGTGGTGGATGAAGTCGCTTCCCGTTTCACTCCATTGGAGAACGTGTGGAATCGCCTCAACGGGGTCAAAGCCCGCCTCACTCCGGAGAATTTGGCCATGTTCCAGTTTGGAACAGCAGCATGTGAGAATTGTTCAGCTGTCGTGAACGCCCCCTCTTCTGGGAGATTTGATATTGGGTATTACACCCCCGAAAGCACGAGCAGTTTCTTTTTGGAACACGGAAAGAGCAAAGAGTCACAAGAAGACGGACAACTCCTCACGATATTCGCCCACCACATGAATGTGGATGGGAAAGTCAATGGAAAAGCATTAGACCAATTGAATTTGGTTAACGCGCGCAACGATGGAGAAACGTGCGAACAAATCATGGAAACATTGCCCGTGTTTGGGCCCGTGGCTAAACTCATCGGCGCGGAACGCACCGGTGCCGCGATTGCACTTACCGAAAACCTCTCGTATTTGGGAGGAGGTTTCTTCGGCCAAGCGATGATTGGAACGACTGTTTCACTCATCAATCAAGCCGTTATCGCCCCCAAAATGAAAGAATGTGTGGACGACAAAGAAGGTTATTTTGCATCGTTGTGGGTCCCCAACAATTCGGGAGAGAAAACAAGCAAAACCGATTCAGTACAAAAGAACGTTTCCACGAATGCGTTAGATGGTATTCGCTCGTTCGCATCGCAAGTGAAGAAAGACAACCCCGATCCTTCGTTAACTGACAAAGTCATTCAGGAAGCCACGGGCAAAGTGGAAGAACTCGTGGATGAAGCACAAAGCTTGCGCGTCGCCGAAGCCGAGTTACGCGTCACGGGCTCTTCATCAGGATATCTCAAGTCGCAAGAAGTCATTTACTTCTGGGTCGGAGGAAATAGTTTAATTGAACCCAACCGCTACAATGAGGAAGGAAAAACGGTGTTAGCAACGGAAGATGGGCACACGATTACATTGGACAATGAAACAGGCATTGTGAGCGTGGATGGGCAGATTGTGATTGAAGCCAACGAGGCCGATCATACAAGACTGGCTAACAAAAACTTAGATATTCCCGCCGTGGAAATACCCCAACGCTTGAATGGATTTACTCTTCCCGCGGACAACAATGCGCTTTTGTTAAGCATTAATGTGCGCGGCGAAACGATTGTACAAGACGCAGACTTGTTAGACTGTATTCAGTCCGCCGTTCTCGCGCAGAGTGCCGTGCCCTTGAATTCGAACAACATGACGGAAGCCTTTGGTAAAGCGGAAACCGTTTCCACCGACGCATTCCCTAACATTGTCATGGATGTGGCGAAGAACCGCATTATTATGGGTGGTCAAGCCTCTCAAGTTGCTTCCGGACCCGCAGCGAGCGTGCAAATCTATGGCGACCGCGAAGTTTTAGTCACGGGAGCCCCAAACCCTCCTGCAGGAAAGATGCAGAGCGTATTATTGGAAAATGGTTCCGTGATTTACAAACCTGATACACGCGAATTACTCATTTGGCTCCGCCACCACGCCGCGGCAGTGGTTTCGGATGATGAAGTGAAAAACTTCTCCGGCACACTCACAACAACTACCAACGCCAGCAACTCGTGCGAAGAACCGGCAATTAATTTGGCGGTGGAAACCGACCCTTCCACTCCCGGAACCAAATTGAAAGGAGATAATTTGACCGCAGGATTGGAAAAGAATGGTCCCTTCCAAGTGTTTGAAACCGAATCCAAGCGATTCATCTTGTATTCTAAATTAGTGGATGGAGAGTGTAAGCAATTCTTCAAAGTCATTGACAAAGAAACGGGAGAAGTCTACGACCAAGCGATTGATTCTATTACGCAGAGTGAAGATGGAACGATTTCCATCAAGACCGCGGATGGACTCTCGCACTCGCTCAAGTTTTCCGATGAAAACGGAAAGCCCGTGTTAACGTACGATGGAAAGTCCGAAGTCCTGCAATCCGCCGTGGGCAAAGGTGGTTCGTTTTATTACGACCCCAACAAGGGATTGTATTACGCTGAAAATGCGCAGCTCATTCCGCTGAATGACAATTTCAAAAACCAGGGAGTGGGTTTCCAAGCCAATCCCGATGGCACGGCGTCAGGAAAGTCCGGCGACAACGTGTTTAACATCAACACCGGACAAGGAAGCGAAGGACTGTTCAACATTCCGAGCTTGCCCGAAAGCCTCGCAGGATTGCTCGCCGTGGTTTTGCTCCTCGGAATCATCTGTGCCGGGTTGTATTTGGACTCACGAAATCGGAAGAAAGAATAGTTTGAAGAAAATTAAAAAAATAATTAATTTTTTCTAAAAAGTTTTAAGCGAACGAACTCGGCCCTTTATTCGGTTCCATTCGGTCTTCATTCTCTTGCGTTTCCTGCATTTTCTTGAGCTGGGCGACGATTTCCAATTCCGTTTTCTTCGCCTGCTCGTACAAGGGGTCCACTTTCAAGTTGAGTTTGAGCAGTTTATTCAAGCGTTTAATAAGTTCCGCCGCGGCTTTGTAGTCCGCACCGTACGTGACATTTCCTAACAACGAAACTCCTTCCACGTCGCTGTCTTTCAAGTGCAATAACATGATGGCGGTAATTCCGGTGGTTATTCCATCCTCAATCATTTCCACATCTAATCCTTTGAACATGTCCTTGCTCTCATTATTCGCCGCGATACCGTACACTTTCATATCATTCTTGTTTCCGGTTTGAATTCCCGCAAGAGAAATCACGCGCGAAATTCCATTTTGGAGAATCCACTCCACCACCGTCTGTGCCACGCGCGGAATAAAGTTTCGCGGAATGACTTGCTCGGAAACCAATACCACGGTTTTCAGTTTATCATTCACAAAAATTCGCGAGGGAAACACTGGCAACCCGCTCTTGATGCGGATGATGGGCATGAATAATTCCGAGTGCAAATGCCCGACTTCCTTGAAGTCAATGTTCTCAACCAAATATTTGCACGCAATCGTCCCAACTAAACCAGTACCTGGAAACCCTTCGATGAGCGTGTATCCTTTCCAATTTCGATGCTCCGTTTC
>CAZGES010000007.1:0-34544 GCA_964524375.1 uncultured archaeon | reverse complement strand
GTATTGGCGGAGGACACTGGCTCGTTTGTCATCTCTCAAGGGATTGGGGAGGTGGTAGTAATGCAAATGAACAGAGCAAGAACGATTAATGCAACAGTTGCATTGCTCGTTCGGTCTAGAAATAATGAAGATGAATTGGAGCGAATGCTTGCTCGAAATGGTAAATTGACGACGGGCGAGTTAGCATCGAAATTAAAGTGGACAATTAATCAAAC
Organism: uncultured archaeon; assembly: GCA_964524375.1. GTDB lineage: Archaea > Iainarchaeota > Iainarchaeia > Iainarchaeales > VGJJ01 > VGJJ01. The sequence goes on along the minus strand of CAZGES010000007.1, from coordinate 34,329 downwards.
CAACTCGACAATTTATCGGCTTAAATCAAAAAATGTGATCGACTATAGTTATTTGAGCGAAAATGGGAAGGTTGTTAAGTTAGTTTCGTTGATTCACCATTCGCGTTTTCTAAAGTGAGTGGCGCACGAAATTTATCGCCACAAAATTATTTTAAATCCACAATTTCCAACACGTCTAATTCTTTACACACGCAGGGAACGTTCAACCATTCTTTCAGCGAGGGTTTGCTTCGCCCATTGTCGCCGGAGATGAATTCCTTAATGTAACAGCCCGCAGAGGAATGCAATTCGACTTCGATAAGACGGTCGCCGATGCGTTTGACGCTTTCAAGGATGATCCAGTGGGGGCGTTCTTTCATGGCACGGCGCTTCTCCACGCGCTGAGGGGTTAATTGAATGACGTCCATCTTTTGCTCGAGAAACGCGTTGAGAGGATTGATGTTAATTTTCTCTGGACTCTCAACTAAAGCACGATAACGCTTCGTATGATAGGTGCGCGTGACACGCTCAACGTCGGAAGGGTGGCCGATTTTCAATTCGAATAATTCAACTTTGTTTTTGAGCGCGCGATTAATGTGCGTTTGCAATTTTTCGATGTCAATGCTTCGGAGTTGAGGGTTTTCTAATGTGAGAGCAAATGGTCTTCCTTTGCCGAGCATGCGAACATCCACATCCTCGCGGCCGGCGCCGTGGAATAATACTTCGCCGCACGCAAATTCTTTTTGAAAAAAAGGAGTAATGAGTTCTTGCACGCTTTCTTTGGTGAGAACTTTTTCACCGTGGCATTGGGGACAAACATTTCCGTGTTTTTTTCCGGAGCCTTTGCATTCAAAACAAAAGTGGCGCGTTTGGGCAATCGTGCGTTCAAGTTTGGTGTAACGCCCAACGAGGATGATGGGAAAAACGTGAATGACGACTTGCTGAATAATTTCATCAAAAACAATTTCCACATCCGGGTGTTGCAGCACGAATTGCTTGCCGTTGAAAACAGGATTGACAGCCAGGTTTTCACGAATGCTCGCGAGGAGGTTTTTCTTCCCTTCTTTGGGGGTGCGCAGACCCACCGCGTACGAGTCAAATGCGTAGGATTCCAAGAGTGAAAGCCACTCGCCGCTCAACGCGGGAAGGGGCTGTTTCAAGGGGTAATGGAAAATGTGCACCATACGTGAAAAGGAGGGCGAATGATTAAGAGGGAGCCCTACGGCGGTCTCGCATCCCAGGCTTTTTAAGTCCGTGAACGTGTGTTTAGCATGTCTTCCGGTGCAAGGGGAAGGGCGCTCACAACGCCGCTACCTCAGACGTGCCGTATACGAGGACAGGAACGTGAACAGTATGGCAGCGAAAGCAGAAATCAAGGAAGTTAAAGACCTCCCAGGCGTAGGACCGGGAGCGGCAGAGAAACTATTTGCGGCAGGGTATAAGACGCTGGAAAGCATTGCCGTGGCATCCCCCTCAGAATTGATTGAGGCGGCTAGTTTAGGAGAGGGAACCGCTGATAAGGCGATTAAAGCCGCCCGCGATGCACTAGAAATGGGGTATGAGAGCGCGGATATCCTCGCGGAGCGACGGAAGCTAGTGGGACGCGTATCAACCGGCTCGAAGGAGCTGGACAAACTGATTGGAGGAGGAATTGAAACCCAATCCATTACCGAAATTTATGGAAAGTTCGCCTCGGGAAAAACACAATGGTGCTTTCAAACCGCAGTAACCGTGCAGAAGGCCCCGGAAGACGGCGGACTCGCGGGAAACTGCTTGTACATTGATTCGGAAAACTCTTTTCGACCGGAACGAGTTGTGGCAATTGCGGAAGCGAATGGAATGAACCCCGATGATGTGTTGAAGAATATTTTTGTGGCGCGCGCGTACAACGCGGACCACCAAATGCTTCTCGCGGAGAAAGCGGCGGAAATGGTGAAGGACAAAAATATCAAACTCGTTATCGTGGACTCGTTAACGGCACAGTTTCGAAGCGAATTCATTGGACGCGGACAACTCGCGGACCGACAACAACGCTTGAACAAGCACATGCGAGCACTGCAACGCTTGGCGGAAATGCATAACGTTGTCGTGCTGGTTACCAACCAAGTGATGGAGCGACCCGACATCATGTTTGGTGACCCCACCGCGCCGATTGGAGGAAATGTCGTTGGACACGCAAGCAAGACGCGATTGTATTTGCGCAAAGGAAAAGAGAACAAGCGAATCGCAAAGCTGGTTGACTCTCCCTCACTCCCGGACGGAGAAGCGGTGTACGCAGTCACGGAGCGCGGAATCGAAGACATTGATGAATAATTATTTTGAAAGGGCGAAAGCCCTTTCTATTTCTCTTTTTTCAAAAACGATGCAAGACCTTCCGCAATAAGTGAAGGGGGAAACGAGGGAGCGTTTGTATCAAGAGCATTCACTTCAACGGGAGAAAGGGGAACATGAATGAACACGCACACGGATTTTGATTTCTTTTTCTGCAAGTGCTCTAAAATTTTGTAATAAATCCAATTGCACACGAATGTATCTGCAAAATAGGATATCGTCGCAGGTACGCCTGAATTTTTGAGCGTGGAAAGAATCTTTTTCACGTCCGCACGCGTCGAAAGAGAGAGCGGAGATGAAGAAATAGGGGAAATTTTTTGGTGGCGAAAAACAGTCCCCCCATTGTCGGGTTTGGGAGAGTCAATGCGGTTCAATGCAATCTCTTCCACGCAGACACGCGGACGTGTGGAGGTGCCGAGGCCGATAATCCAATGCGGGTTGAACGTGTCAATGGACTCTTTCAATTCGGAGAACGCATCTGAATGTTTCCGAGTGGACTTCATGACGGTGGGAAGAACTTCGAATTGAACCAGAAAATTTTCCGCAGCCAAATGAGAAAGGTGCTTCCCCACTTCCGCGGAAGGATTGGAAGGAAGCTTGTCGAATTTTTCAAAAGCAAAAATGAGAAGGCGCTTCATTTCACAAGGGGGACTTTTCCAGAATAAATATCCTCTCGTTGAACGGGCAGACAAACCATTTAATAGGCGGAAAAACTTCCGTTAAACGTATGACCGAACTCTTCTACGATGAATACTTGAAAGCGAGCGAAAAATACAAGCAGAACGCGGGCGCCGCAAACGAGGCGTATGCAGCGTGGAAAACCGCTGCGATGGCCGCGGGGGCGATTGATAAGAAAACAAAAGAATTGATTGCATTAGGAGCCGCGTGCGCGATTCAGTGCGAATATTGCATTGATTCGCATTCGCAAAAGGCTAAAGCGTATGGGGCCACGGAAAAAGAAATCGCGGAAGTGATTCAGGTGGCAACGGTAGTGAAAGCGGGTGCGACGATTTCATACGGAATTAAGGCGCTGGAACACTTCTAAGTTTTTTTAGACGCTTGAACTTTCTTTTTGCCGCTCGTGTAGGAATGGAAGTATGAATAGTATCGGGCGAGAAATAACCGAGCAGCCCACCCTGAAAGAACAGGACGAATTAGTTTGAGCGCATTGCGACGCATTCCAGCAATATCTTCACGCGGCTCGGTTTGATTGGTTCGGACAAGATTCCCATAGTATTTGGTTGGAATCTCAATGGAATGATATAATGTGTGAAGCCTACTTGATAATTCTCTGCGCCGTTCTTTCGAAAAGGGGAGAGAATTAATTGCACTATCACCCGCAGCAAGAGAGGATTCTCGAGTATAGAGATTTTTAACTTCCTCTCGACGTTTTTGCCGGGATAAAACAACCCACATCAAGTCATGCTGAAGGTTATCTTTGCGAGATTTGGATTCCTTAACTTTACGTCCTTCCGGCGTATCATTTCGAATTCGAAGATGTGCACCTACTCGTTTAACCGCGCGCTCATGCGCGCCACGAATAGTGGGATCCTGTTTAACAACACGAAAAGATTTACGCATCAACCATTTTTTGTCACGCGGAGAAGCGGTGGAGGGGCCAAATATTGCGCGAACGCGAGAAACAAAACGACGCGCCCAGTGTGGAGAAGGGCGAATACGAGCGGGCATGACGAAAAGTGGAACCTGTTATTTATATTTCATGACTTCAACCACACCTTTGGTGGTTTTTTCTTCTTTCATGGTTTCCATGGGGAATAATTCAATCACGGGCTCTTCATAGGGGTGAATGGAACGCAAAACCTTTACCATGTGCTCGGCTTTAGAAGCAGGGCAGCACGTTTCGATTTTGACTTCTTGAAACATCTCTCGACGATTCAAACGACCTTTGAAGGGCTTGCTTCCTTTCATGGCAATCCAGGTGCCGTGGCCAAATGTAAGGAAAGCGTTTCCCTCGTACTTTCCATCACCAAACGAACCGCAGCCGTGCTTGTGCATGGCTTCTAGCGTGGCATCGACGTGCGTTTTAGGCACACACACGGAGATTTTGAGCATAGCAGATTTGGGCATAGTTTTGTTCACGATCCTGATTACCACTTCTCAATAATGACATTTTCCGCGGGAAATTTTACTTTCTCGTGGCAGAATTTAACAAGTTCTTCCGCAATCTCGGGCTTGCCGCAAATGTAGACTTTGGCGGTGTTTAATCGCGGAGACGAAAAATGCTGCAGCGCATCCTGCAAGTGTCCTTTGTGGTGTTTCCAATTTGAATCGGGGCGAGAAGCGATGATTTCGATTTTGAAATTGGAATATTTTTTGGTTAGCATTTCCAATTCTTCCTTGTACATGTATTGCGAAGGAAAGCGGAAGCCAAAGTATAATGTAATTGGCACGCGCACATTTTTGTGCAAGAGGGTGCGAATCATGGAAATGAGGGGAGCGATTCCGGTGCCGGTGGCGAGAAAAACATATTCGGGCGCGGTTTCGTCCAACAAAAATTTTCCAAACGCACCGCGGACGAGAAATTCGTCTCCGAGTTTAAGGTTCATCAGTTTGCGGGAGACGCCGGTGGGGGAACCATCACCCACGCAAAATTCAAGAATGCCTTTTTGCTCGGGCGAAGACGAAATAGAAAAAGACGCCCACTTCATTGCATTAGGATTGGCCAACAATTTAATGTCGGGGTGTGCAATCATGGCGAACTGGCCAGAAAAATAGGGCATGGAAACGCCGGCGGGAATGGGGCACTCGAACACGCGCGTGGCGGGGCCCTCTGACACGGGATAATCGACGATTTTAGAAAGGGTGGTTTTGAATTCAACCATACTCCAAAACGAGGATGAACTCTTTTAAACCGGCGTTATGTTAACGCGATTTTTCGGTCTTAAAACGGTGCGAAAGTTCATTCTCGAGGGTTTTACACGCTTCTTTCGTTGCGAGACGGACTTTCCAACCCGTGGCTTCGGCGTGAATGGATTTCCCCGCCCCCTCCACGGAAATTTTCACATTGGTTTGAGAACGAAGGCCGCCGGATTTGTTGAGCTGTTTGTACACGACTCGCATCGCGTGCTCGGATTTGAGGATGCGCTCGACTCTCGAATACGTGCGCGCGAGTGTTTCCTCCACGAACGCGCGGTCAATGGAATCGATATCAGGCAAGTGAGTAATGGAGATGGGCAGCGCCGCCTGAGGCTGGTTGGACAAATAATAATTGAACACATCCTGCGTGGTAATGAGGCCTTTGCCTTGGACGATAACCACGGGATTATTCTGCGCGGCGAGAGAACGCAGAACAACGGATGCTTTTTCAGAAGGAGAAACCGAAATAGGATTTTCATCCATGAGACTTTTGACTTGCACCGTCATCGCGGAGGATTGTGCAATGGATTTGGTGCCATACCCCTGCTTGTATGCTTTGTGTGCACCGCGGTCGACGCCCAACAAAATATCTCCAGCGAGTTCTTCAAGTTTTAGAATGCCGTCAATCGAACCTTGCTTTCCCATCACCGCGAGTTTGCGGACGCTTTTCGAACGCATGAGCTGCAATGCTTTTCCCACATCATCATCAGGGGAAACGGAAAGAGGATTGGCAGAAACAAGTTGCGACGCGCTCACATTGGCAAACACGGGACTTTTTACAAGAGCGCTCAGCAACGCGCGCGCGGGAACAACCCCGACGACTTTTTGCTTTTCTAAAACAGGAAGGGCACGCACATCGGCATCGCGCATGAGGCGGATGGTATCGTCAAACGAGTGCCCCGCGGAGAGGGTGGGGGCGCTGCGCAAAATGGAAGATACTTTTGATTTGGAAACATCGACGTTGCGCAGGAGAGAAGACGTGGAAACCAAGCCTTTGTAATCGCCGCCATTAATGACAACAGCAGGCAATCCATCGGATTTTTTGAGAACGGACATGAGTTTAGAGACGGGAGCATCGTAGGGGATGGTGATAAAGTTATCCGAGATGAGCGAGAAAACAGTTGGATTGGTTGAGGACACGGGCATAGGACCACCTTCGCAACCACTATGAAATTTTTTCTTTAAGAAGTCATCGGGTGGATGAAATGAACTTTAAGCGTGGTATTTTTTCAAAAAATCGCGCGCAAATGCGTTAAACGTTCCTTCGCGAATACTGGTGCGCGCGGATTCCATAGTCTTTTGCATGAACGCTAAATTATGATGTGAAAGAAAACGGAAGCCGGACTCTTCACTGTTTTTGGCGAGATGGTGAATGAGGGCTTTCGTGTACGTTTCACAAACGAAACACGAGCAGTTTTCATCCAACGAGGAAAAATCTTTTGAGTATTTATTATTCTTAATAGAAATCCGCCCCGCGCTGGTGAGAGCAAGGCCGTGCCTCGCGGTGCGCGTGGGGAAAACAGAATCAAACACGTCTGCCCCCGCCGAAATGGCAAGAATAATATCTTCCGGCGTGCCTAAACCCATGACGTACATGGGTTTGTCTTCATCCATTTCTGCTCTACACGCGGTAATTATTTTTTGCATGATGGGTTTAGGTTCTCCGATGGCAAGGCCGCCTAATGCAAGCCCGTCAAAATTCATCTTGTTCAATTCATGCATGCCTTTTTTGCGCAAATCCAAAAAAGTGCCGCCTTGGTTGATTCCGAATAAGAGTTGTTTCTTGTTGTCGTGCGCCGCGCGGCAGCGCTTCGCCCAGGCAAGAGTGCGTTCAAGAGTTTTCGCGTAGAATTCTTTCCCCTGCGTTTCTCCGTAGCGGGGAACATCGTCCAAACACATGGCGACGTCACTGCCTAAACTGTTTTGCACCGCGATGGCTTTTTCGGGTGTGAATAATTCAGATTTTTTGGTGAAGGGGTTGTTGAGCACCACCCCCTCTTCTTTTCGTTCGCGCAAAAAAACTTCATCTAATAGTTGGAAACCACCCGAGTCGGTGAATAAGTTGTGGTCCCACTTCATGAATTTGTGAATCCCGCCCGCGCGCTTTACCACGTTCAAGCCCGGGCGCAGATAGAAGATGAATGCATTCGAGATCATGCAGCGAAAACCCAAATCGGAAACTTCTTTCAGGGCGAGATGTTTAACACTTCCTTTGGTGGCCACCGGCATGTAAAAAGGTGTTTCAATTTCACCATGCGCAAGTTTGAGCGTGCCCGCACGGGCGGAGGACTTTTTGTCTTCGTGCGTGAGGGTAAAATGGCGGGACATAGGAAAAGGAAATGGAGGAGGAAATTTAAGGGGAAGGGAGGCTCACGCCTTGGGCCCGTTCCACTTTCCTTGTTTCACTCGTTCAATGGCGATACGCATCGCCGCGTCGCGCGAAGAGAGTTTGGTGCGGTCCATCTCGGCGAACATGGCTTTCACGTTCTTCTTGATTTTAGACTCAACCATCGTGAACATTGTTTTGGGAGTGCCGCCGATGTGTTCAACGTATGAGGAAATGACTCCTCCCGCGTTCGCAACAAAATCGGGAACGATTAGCACGCCGCGCGAATCCAAACGGGATTCAATTCCGGCGGACATGGAAATGTTACTTCCTTGAACAATTAACTTGTGCTTGATTTGATGCATATTTTGCGCAGTGACTAAGTCGGGAATGGCGGCGGTGACTAACACGTTGGCGGGCGCGGTGAGAATGTTTGTTCCCTTGTGCGCGTGCTTTCCACGATAACGTATCACGGAATGGTATTCGGATTTGGCATTCATCAAGCGCTCATAATCGAGGCCGGATTTATCAACAATGACGCCGGACGAATCAGAAACGGCTGAAACAGGAACACCCCACTCGGACAAATACTTGTGGACGAATGTGCCAACATTGCCGTATCCTTCGATAGCTACTCGTGCGTCTTCGGGGCGCATGCCCGCGTATTCGAGGGCGAGCATCGTGGAGTGAGCGACGCCGAAACCGGTGCTTCCCAATTCATGAGGAATGCCTCCCATTTTGGCGGGTTTACCGGTACAGACTTTTCGCGAACCTGCGGCAAGGGCAATTTGACCCATTTCTTTTTCGGTGGTGTTAATGTCCGGGCCCGCAACGTATAATGAAGGAGCAATTCCTTTCAACGCTCGGCCGAAGGCTTCAATAATTTGTTTCTTTTTCTGAGGGGTTGCATTTTTGGGGTCGAAGAAAATTCCGCTTTTGGCACCGCCGAAAGGCAAATCGGCCATGGCGTTTTTCCATGTCATGGTTCTTGCCAAACGCATGACTTCATTCACGTTCACGCTCGGCGTCATGCGGATGCCGCCTTTTCCTAAGCCGCGGCGCGTGTTATCGATGACAATAACCCCGCGCATGCCGCTCTTTGAATCATACACTTGAATAACTTTTTCCGGACCAAACTCATCATTATTTGCCATGTGTAAAACACGCTCCCAACGCGAAGAAGAAAAATAGCGACTTTAAAAGAATGAAGGCGCGGCGTGGAAAAAAACTAGTATTTTCCTTGGGCTTTGAGGTGTTCAATATACCATTCCGCTTCCAACGCGGCTTTGCATCCATTTCCGGCGGAAGTGATGGCCTGTTTGTAGCGCGGGTCCATGACATCCCCAGCGGCGAAAATGCCGGGCTGATTTGTGGAGACACCATTGACTTTGATGAAGCCCTGCTCATCTAACTCAACAAACCCTTTCAAAAAATCCGTGTTGGGAATATGTCCAATGGCGAGGAAAAAACCATCCGTGTTGAGCGTGGTTTCTTTGTTTGTTTTGAGGTTTTTTATTTTCACGGCTTTCACGAATTTTTCTCCAATTACTTCAACGGGGGCCGAATCCCAAATGACTTCAATCTTATCTTTCAACGCGAGCACGCGGTCCTGCATTATTTTAGAAGCCTTAAACTCGTCGCGGCGATGAACAATGTAAATTTTTTTGGCGAACTTGTAGAGAGCAAGAGACTCTTCCATTGCCGAGTCGCCGCCGCCGATAACTACTGCGGTTTTGTTGCGGTATAATGCAGCATCGCACACCGCACACGTGGAAACGCCTTTTCCGAAAAAATTCCACTCGCCGGGAATGCCCGTCATGCGCGCATCCGCGCCGGTGCACAAAATGATCGTCCGTCCCACGTATTTTTTTCCTTCATCGCTGGTGGTGACTTCGTAGCCTTTGGCAACCTTCTTGATGCTTGTTGCGCGTCCGTCCACGTATTCAGCACCAAAATGCTGGGCTTGTTTTTTGGCGTTCGCAACGAGGTCGGGGCCTTGGATTCCTTCCGGAAAACCCGGAAAGTTTTCCACACTCGTCGTCAAAGAAAGTTGGTCGACTTTTTCTCCGGAAATAATTAAGGGTGAAAGGGAGGCGCGTGCGGTGTACACTGCGGCCGTGTGGGCGGAGATTCCGCCGCCGATAATGATAACATCGCGCACAGAAGGAGGCATATGACTAGAGTGGGGGTGAAACAAATTATATAGGTTGCGATGAGCGCACGGCAAAATTAAGCACTCGAGAGAATGTCCTGCGCGAGGGCGCGATAATCGTTGGAAAAGGACGCGATGTCTTTCAAATACTCGGATAAGTCATGCTTCATTTGAATGAGGTCGCGGGACATTTCGACGGAGGAAGAAATGGACGAAAGACCTTGAGAAATAACAGATGATTTTCGCTTGAGAGCAGAAAGATCCGCAGATAACTTTTGAATACGCGCATCAAAATTAGAAACCGCTTCATTGGAAGAACGGTATTTGGAGCGCATGCTTAACAAACCCGTGTCGAAACGAGAGACAAGCAAATCGGCGCGCTGGTAGATGAGAATCATCGTGTTGAGTGCGGAGAGGAGCACACGCTGGCGCTGCTGACTAACTTGGGCAGCAAGCAAGGGTTGTTCGGAGGAAGATGCATTAAGCAAGCGCTTCTTGAGTTGAGCGTATTTTTCCTGCTGGTTAACGCGGATGGACTCCGAAGCAGCGTATGAGGTTTGCAACTCACGCAGGGGCTTTTTGGCAATAACGGAAATAGGAATAATATCAGAGGAGGATTCCACCACCACCGGGAGAGTGGATGCTGCATTAGCACGCGCGCGTGACTCTTGGGCAAAGACCGAAGGAGCAAAGAAGAGGAAAAGGAGGAACAGGGCGATGAAACGAGTGCGCATGAGGGAAAATAATTCTTGTTGTTTTTAACCATACTTTACGGAAACTTTTGATTGTTTAGAAAAAAAGCGGTTTAAGCGTTTTAAACTTGAACGCCCCCTCTTCGTTGTATGAAAGCCGGACGAATGATTGTGGGAGTGCTATTTCTGCTGACAATGGGGAGCATCGTGCATGGGGCCACGGTCTCGGGAACGGTGTATGATGGCCTCACGCTCGAGCCGCAGGGAAATAGTGTTCTAACGATTAACACGAGCCCGATGCAGACGAAAGTAAGCAAGGACGGGACGTATGTTTTCACCGCGGAAAATGGGGCGTATATTTTGGACGCGGAATATCGGGAGAATGGAGTGGTGACGCTGCGCGCACAGCGGACGATTCTGATTGATAAAGAAGGGGATTACACGATTGACATTATTTTACTGCCAGATGTGGGAGTGGTTCCCGCGGACCCGCTGCCGGGAGAAGAAAACGAACTGTCTATTTTTGATCAACTCATGCAACCGGCACTCTGGTGGAGCGTGTTGATTGTCATTCTTGCCGCAGCCGGATATTCTATTTGGAATGTGCAGCGAAACACCCATCGAGCAAAAAAAACAACCAAGACGGAAGAAAAATTAAGCGAAGAAAAAAATGAAAATAAAGTTGTGGAAGAAGAAAAAATGTCTCGCGAATTAGACCAGTATGCGGTGGAAGTGATTAATCATATGAAACGCGGGGGAAACAGGCTGACGCAGAAAGAATTGAGGGGAATGATGAATATCGGCGAGGCGAAGGTTTCATTAGTGGTGAGCGAATTGGAAGAAGAAAAAATAATCAAAAAAATTAAACGAGGAAGAGGAAATATACTCGTGCTCACCGAAAAAGGAATTAACTACCGCGAAAAAAATAATCATGAAACAACTCGCGCGGAAAATTAGCGGCGGGAAACATTTTCTTTTTTGGCTTGCGCTTTCACGGCGGCAGCAACAACACGGGCCACGCGCCGGTCGGTGAGGGGAGGAAGTATAGCGGAAGCAGAGGGCGATTTTACCATTCCGGCAAGCGCGTGCGCGGCGGCCATCTCCATGCCGGGAGTAATGCGCGCGGCGTGCGCATCCATGGCACCGCGGAAAATCCCCGGGAAGACGAGGGCATTATTCACTTGATTGGGAAAGTCGCTGCGACCCGTTGCCACTACCGCTGCGCCGGCGCGGCGTGCAACATTTGGAAGAATTTCAGGGGAGGGGTTGGCCATGGCAAAAATTATTGGAGAATTGGACATGGTTGAAACGGCCGAAGGAGGAAGAGCGCCCGCGACGGAGACACCAATAAAAACATCCGCGCCGCGAACCGCATCGTTGAGCGTCCCTTTAACTTTGCGGGGATTCGTGTGCTTGGCAAGCGAGGCTTTTTCCGAATCCAAATTTTTTCGGCCGGAATAAATAACTCCGTGGCGGTCGCAGAGAATAACTTCTTTCACGCGCGCAAAACCTTTGGGAACGTTGATGCCTAAGAGCATTTTGGCAATGGCATTCCCGGCAGCGCCCGCGCCGTTGATGCACACGCGCAACGAGGAGAATTTTTTGTTCACCACTTTTGCCGCGTTGAGGAGGCCAGCGTATACAACTACGGCGGTGCCGTGTTGATCGTCGTGAAAGACAGGAATGCCCAAGTCCTGCAGCGCACGCTCAACATGAAAACATTTGGGGGCGACAATATCCTCTAAATTGATGGCGCCGAAAACGGGAGCAATGTTGCGGATGATGGAAATAATTTCTTTTTCGTCCTGCGTGTTTAAACAAATGGGAAACGCGTCGATGCCGCCCAACTCTTTGAACAAAACACACTTGCCTTCCATGACGGGAATAGCGCCAAGTGCGCCGAGATTGCCGAGACCGAGGACTTTGGAACCGTCGCTGATGACAGCGAGAGAGTTTTTCTTAAGGGTGAGCGTGAATGCTTTCTCAGGATGTTTGAAAACGTCTAAACTCACTTGGGCAACGCCGGGAGTGTATGCAATGGAAAGGTCACGCGACGTGGCGAGGGGAACCTTGCTGTACGTTCCTAACTTTCCGCCGAGTTTTTGGTGCACGCGCACGGAAACGGAGCCGATATCTTTTTTCATCTCACGACACGCTCAACAAGGGATAATAAGCACACACTATCACACGAGAAAAGGGTTAAAAACGAGCGATTCGAGGGTGAGTGGTACTCACTGGAGGAATGTCCATGCCCGATAAGAACGAAAAGAAAAAGAAAAATGAGAAGAAAGATAGTCATCAGTGCGAATTCTGCTGAATGAGAGTTTGCTGTTTTACTAAAACCCTAAAGGAGGGATGCTTGCGTGATTGAATATCTTATTTTTGCTGGCGCCCTCTTAGCGATGATTGAATCGAGCCGGTGGACGATTGACACCAGTATACGGCTGTCAGACCACTATGGCATTTCACGAATGGCATTTGGATTCATTATCGTGGCGGTGTTTGTCTCCCTCCCGGATTTAATGGTGGGAGGAATTTCCGCGGCAGAAGGACACCCTGACTTGGGAGTGGGGGATGCACTAGGAAGCACGGTGGCGAATATTTGCCTTGTGATAGGAGTGGCAACCGTTTTTAGGAAAATTAAGATTACGCGCAAACACGTATTAGATAGTGCGGAGATGCTATTGCTGATTTCACTCATCCCGCTTACGCTGCTCGTGAACATCACCGCGCACACGGGAGAAGGATTCGTATTGTTGAGTGTATTTTTGTTTTACGTATTTTTTGTGATGAAAGAAAAAATTCCTGCACCGAAAGATGGAATCATCAAACAAAAAAACATTGCCGCGACATTGGCGCAATTTGCGGGGGGAATTGTCATTGTATTAGGAAGCGCACACTACTTGGTGCACGCGGCGATTGACATTGCAACCACACTGGACGTGCCGGCAGGAGTAATTGGACTAACGATCGTTTCGCTGGGAACAACTATTCCTGAATTGATAATTAATTTTACTGCCGTGCGAAAAGGAGAAGTAGCGCTTGCGATTGGAGAAATTTTGGGAAGCAGTGTGATGAATTTAACGCTGGTATTGGGAAGCGTTTTCGCACTCTCGACGAATGCAATCCATTTTTCGGACTTCATTTTGCCGGTGGCGTTTATCGTGATGGCGAATTCGATGCTCGTGTACTACTTTATCAAGCACGAGGGAGTGGGACGCGTGCAGGGACTTATTTTCTTGAGCATGTATGTTGTGTTCATCGCCCTGCAGGTTGCGGTGCAAGTGGTTAATTAAAAAAACAGGGGATGGATTACGTTAGAGTCCCATCATCGCTTTCAAGTCCTCAGACGGTTGCCAGACGGGGTCGAACGTCACTTTAACGTCCGCGCTCGTCACGCCGGGAATCTTTTTCACCGCGGCTTTGACAAACTCTACGAGCATGGGACCGTACGGACACGCGGGAGTGGTGAGGGTCATCGTGACAAGGACATCGCCGCCCGTGATTTGGATGCCATACACTAATTCGAGGGTGATGATGTCAATGTGCAATTCGGGGTCCTCAACGAGCTTCAAGACTTCACGGACTTGCGCGTCCGTGACGACAGTGTTCACTGCACCATGATGAATAGGATGCGGCGCAGTGGGCTGCGCGGGGGGATGATTTTCATGATTCATGCGGTTGCCTCCGTCTGGAAAATATCAAAGCCGTGCTTCTCAATGTGTTCGGCGAGTTCAAAACCGCCGGATTTGACAATTTTTCCGTGAATGAGCACGTGAACGTGAGTGGGTTTCACATAATGGAGGATGCGGTTGTAGTGCGTGATGAGGAGAATTCCCATGTTGGTTGAGCGCACAATGGTAGAGATTCCTTCGCCTAATGTTTTCAGCGCATCCACATCCGTTCCAGAGTCGGTTTCGTCCAACACGGCAAACTGGGGCGCGAGCATGGAAAGCTGTAGAATTTCGCAGCGCTTTTTTTCTCCGCCGGAAAAACCCTCGTTCAAATAGCGGTTAACCAATTTCGGGTCGACTTTTAACAAGGACATTTTTTCTTTCAGCAACTTGGCAAAGTCGGCAATCTTAATGGGCGCTTCACGCCGCGCATTTATCGCGGTGCGGAGGAAATTTGACACCGTGACACCGGAAACTTCGGCAGGGTATTGGAATGAGAGGAACAACCCCGCGCGCGAACGCTCATGGGGTTTCATTTTAAGCAAGTCTTTGCCGAGAAAAGTAATGGTGCCGCGAGTGACATGATAGTGCGGGTGACCGGCGAGCACGTTCGCAAGCGTGGACTTTCCGCTGCCATTGGGACCCATGAGTGCGACCACGTCCCCTTTGTTAATGGCGAGGGTGATGCCGGAGAGGATTTCCTTACGTGAGGACTTTTCCCCCACACTCACAAAAAGGTCGCGAATTTCTAAGTCAGCCATTTCATTTTCCCCCTTTTCCATATTTCAAATAGATTTGACAAGCATTTTTGATGGTGTCAAGCGAGAGCATGGCGCACTTCAAACGAGCGGGGCCTAATGTAATGCCGAGGAGCTCCTGCACCGTGTCGCGCGACAAGGCATTAATTTGGGGAATGGTTTTCCCTTTGATTTCGTCAGAGATGAGGGAAGCGGAAGCGATGGAGATGGCGCACCCTTGGCCGGAAAAGTGCACATCGGAAACATGTCCAACGTGGTCGAACTTCAATTGGAACGAAACGCGGTCGCCGCACGTGGCGTTGTATTCATGGTGTTCCACGGAGCACGTTTTCCACTTTCCAAAATTGCGCGGATGCTTGTAATGGTCGAGAATGTGCTCGCGATACATTCCTTCGCCGGCAAAATCCTTGGCAAGCGTTTCCGTTTTAGTGTTTTCAGACATTAGGATTTCTCTCCAAAAATGGTTTGGGCTTTTTTGATTCCGTTTACGAGTGCGTCAACTTCATTGAGCGTGTTGTACACTCCAAAACTTGCACGTGCCGAAGCGGGAATGTCTAGTGCGTGAGCGAGGGGCATGGCGCAATGGTGGCCGGCACGGATGGCAATGCCGTCTTCATTCAGCAACGAAGACAAATCATGAGGATGAACGTGCTTGACGTTGAATGAAACCACGCCCGCGCGATCTTTGGCAGAACGCGGACCGTAAATGGAAATATTTTTCAGTGCAGAAAGACTGTTGAGCGTGTGCTTGAGAAGTTTTTGTTCGTGCGCGTTAATTTTGTCGAGCGTCGTGCGGCGGAGAAAATCCACGGCGGCACTCAGACCGATGCCTTCGGCAATGGAAGGGGTGCCGGGTTCAAACTTCCAGGGCAAATCATTCCACGTAGATTTGTTGAGCGTGACTTCACGGACCATGTCTCCGCCGAAGGAAACGGGCTCAATGGAAGAAAGAAGGTCTTCGCGGCCGTAGAGTACACCGCTCCCGGTGGGGCCGTACATTTTGTGGCCGGAGAAGGCGAGGAAATCAATTCCCGTTCGTTTCACGTCAATAGGGAGGCGGGCAACGGACTGGGCGGCGTCGACACACAGGAATGCTCCCGCGTCGCGGGTTAGTTTGCTTATTTTTTTCAGGGGAGCAATGGAGCCCAGCATGTTGGAAACGTGCGCAAGAGAAACAACTTTGGTTTTTTTGGAGAGAAGATTTTCAAACGCGCTCCAGTTTAATTCGCTGGTTTTTTTGTCAAGTGGAATAAATTTTAGTTTGAGGCCTTTTTGAATAGCGAGCTGCTGCCAAGGAACCAAATTTGAATGATGTTCGGCGTGCGTGAGAATAATTTCATCCCCGCGCGAAAGATTTTGAGTGAGCATGCGCGCGAGGAGGTTGAATGATTCCGTCGTGCCACGAGTGAAAACAATTTCGCGCATGGACGTTGCACCAACAAATTTGGCCACGTTTTCATGAGCGTGCTCGTATTGGAGAGTAGCCTCTTCGGAGAGCGTGTGAATGCCCCTGTGAACGTTTGCGTTGGAGGTCTTGTAGAATGTGTCCATGGCACGCAGCACGGATTCAGGCTTTTGAGTGGTGGCGGCATTGTCTAAGTAGACGAGAGGTTTGCCGTTGATTTTGCGCGAGAGAATGGGGAATTGCTTGCGCAGGTGAGCATCGTTGAATGTGGGAGAGGGGGATGGAGTCATACGAGCGCCTCCGCGGGATGAAAGGAAAGTGTACTCTCGTTGGCATGCACACCCAACTTTTCCGCGACGAAGAAGCGGTAGTCGGCAATAGCATGGAGCGTGGGAAAACGCGTTAAGAGGTGGCCGAGGAAGCCGTGAATGTAGAGGGAGCGTGCGGCAGATTCATCGAGGCCGCGGGAGGACAAGTAGAATAGTTTAGAGGCATCGAGGCGGGAAACAGTCGCGGCGTGCGAGCAGCGAATGTCCGAGCCTTCAATTTCGAGCATGGGAACGGGGTCGGCTTCCGCAGAGGGGGAAAGGACGAGCACGTCCACGCGCTGCGCGCCGGTGGAACCGCGCGCGGCGGGAGTCATTTTGATTAAACCCTTGTAGACATTTTTAGAGGAATCATCCAACACGCCACGCGCGAGAAGCTCACTGTGCGTGCGGGGGGAAAGATGGTGCACGGACGCATCGACGTCAAATACTTGTGAGGCGTTGCCGAAATAGACGCCAATGTTTTTAGTGGAAGCACTTTCTCCCGAAAGGAAAGAGGAAACGTCCGCTTTCACGAAGCGTGAACCGAATTCAGCCCAATGCCATTCAACACTTGCATTTTTTTCAACGCGGGCGCGGCGGAAAGAGACTCGCTGAACGCTTGACGAAAGGGATTGAATCCCCGCATAGGAGACGCGGGCATTTTCTTCGGCAAAAATTTCAACAGCAGTGCTGCGATACGCGCTGTTGAGCGTCAAATTCTGCTCGGGGGAATTTCCTTCGAGATGAAGAAGCGTTGCGGAAGAATTTTTCTGCGCCCAAATGAAAATATGTTCAAACGTGTTTGACGTGAACGGAATGGTGAGCGGAGCGGTGAGCGTGGTGTTGGGGGGAATGACGATTACAAGGGTATTTTTGACGTTTGCCACGTGGAAGGATTCGAATTTGTTTTCCAATGAAAGCAACGAAGACCAATTTTTTTCCACAAATGGAAAAAGAGATTTTGCCGTGGGCAAATCGCAAAACACGACGCCATTTTCACGTGTTTCATTGTGCGAAACGGGAGTTTCATTCAGGGAGGCGAGGGAAATGGCATCGAAATCAAATCCGTTTGTCTGTGTGGAAATGTCGAGGCCGTACTTTAACACGGGCAAGGGAAGTTTGTCAAATGCTTTTTTCGCCGAACGTTGGCGGGCAACTAGCGGGGGAGTGGAAACCATGAACATGCACCTATTCCCCGTGGGACTCCATTTCCATCGCGATGAGGCGGTTCAATTCCACTGCATATTCAAGAGGAAGTTCTTTGACGATGTTTTCAATGAAACCCTGCACGATGAGTTGCATGGCTTGCTCCTCATCGAGGCCGCGGGACATTAAGTAGAATAATTGAGAGGAATCGATTTTTCCCACCGTGGCTTCGTGAGCAACATCGGTTTGACTGTTTTGGATTTTCATGAAGGGGAATGTGTTGGAAATGCTCAACTCGTCCATCTGCAATGCGTCGCATTTGACGGAGACTTTACATTCGTCCGCATTCTTGTTTACCTTCACGTGGCCGCGGAAGGTGTTTACGCCGCCATCTTTGGAAATGGATTTGGCGCGGATAATGCTTGTTGTGCGCGGAGCGAGGTGGTAGACTTTTGCCCCGGTGTCTTGATACTGATTTTTTCCTGCTACGGCAATGGAAATGTGGTCGGCTTTGGCACCTTCGCCCTTTAACACGGAGCACGGATACAACATCGTCACACCGGAACCGGTTTGGGCGGAAACCCATTCCATCAACGAATTTTCGTCCACCATGGCGCGCTTCGTGTTCAAATTGTACGTGTTTTTGGACCAATTCTCAACACTTGAGTAACGCATGCGAGCGTTTTTCTTGACGTAAATTTCCACGCAACCTGCGTGCAGGGAGTTGGCGGAGTACTGCGGCGCGGAGCACCCTTCGATGTAGTGCAATTGTGCGCCTTCTTCGACAATAATGAGCGTGTGTTCGAACTGACCGCCGCGTTTGGCATTCATTCTGAAATACGCTTGCAAGGGCAAATCGACTTTAACATTTTTGGGGACGTAAATGAATGTTCCCCCGCTCCAAACCGCGGCGTGGAGCATGATGAATTTGTGATCGTTTACGGGAATGCAGCGCGTCATGAAATATTCCTTTACGATTTCGGAATATTTGTGCAGGGCAATGTCCATGTCTTCAAAAATAACTCCTTTCTCAGCGAGGTCGGAGCGGATGTTGTGATAGACGACATCTGAATCATATTGTGCACCCGCGCCCGCGAGATATTTTTGCTCCGCTTGGGGAATACCAAGCCTGTCAAATGTTTTTTTGATTTCCGCGGGAACTTCCTCCCACGAAGCGTTATCCCCTTTGGCGTTGGGGCGAGCGTAATAAATAATTTCATCGAATTTCAACGCGGACAAATCCGGACCCCATTCTGGAACGGGCGTTTCAAGGAAAGCGCGCAGACCTTTCAAGCGGATGTCGAGCATCCACTGCGGTTCATTTTTTTGTTTAGAAATTTCTCGAACAAGTTCTTCGGACAAGCCGGGCTTGGCTTTGTAGACGTGACTCTCCACGTCAGAGTGGTCAAACACGTCGCGGTCTAATTCGACCAGTGTTTGTGCGGTTTCCTTCTCGGACAATAATGGAGTGTGCGTGTTAGACATGGTTTCACGTTTCAACAATTATTTGCGAATCACTTCTGTCACGCCCAAACGCTCTTTGTCGTGCAAAAAGTGTGCGCAGGCGGAACAATGATACTTCGTGTAAATTCCATCAAATGTTTCGATGAATTCGTGCGCGAGCTTGTCGAGAATTTTTTGCCCGTCGGGAGTGATTTCATACACTTTCTTGTCACGCTCACCAGTTTGTTTCACGGAAATGAGGCCTTGCTGTTCAAAGCGAGCCAGCAACGGATAGAGTGTTCCGGGGGTAAGAGGTGAGGAACGGTGTTTGGACAAATCTTGAATGAGGGCGTAGCCGTGTTGGTTCTGGTTGGAGAGATACCAGAGGACTTGCAGCTCCAACATACTGACTTTCGATATATCGGTAGCCATAGTAAAATAGGGCTATAATGCCTTTAAAAGGGTAAATGGTCGGTTTTTGACGAAAAGGCTAATGGAGGGGATATACCATATATAGGCCAATGAACTCCCCCCTACTGGATGAAAGTCTACCAGAACTACATCGGGGGAAAATGGTCCCATTCTCGGAGCGGAAAAACGTTTCACTCGTTGAACCCGGCCACGGGAAAGAGCATTGGGACGTTTCAGGCAAGCACACGAAAGGATGTCGAACATTCCATTGAGAATGCGGAAAAAGCATTTGACGCATGGTCATCAACACCCGCTCCGAAGCGCGCGGAATATTTGTTTGAGATTTCACGCTTGCTGAAAAAAAATAAAGAAAAACTTGCGCACGATATGAGTGAAGAAATGGGAAAAGTTTTGAAAGAAACACGCGGGGACGTACAAGAGGCCATTGACGTGTTTGAATACATGGCGGGAGAAGGACGAAGACTTTACGGACACACGACGCCAAGTGAATTGAAACACAAAATGGCATTCACGATGCGCAGACCAGTGGGAGTGGTTGGATTAATTACGCCGTGGAATTTTCCCATGGCCATTCCCGCGTGGAAAATTGCACCCGCACTTGTTTGTGGAAATACGATTGTGTTCAAACCATCTTCGGATACGCCGCGAACGGCGATTCAACTTGCTGAAATTATTGAAGAAGCAGGCGTGCCCGCGGGAGTGTTGAATGTAGTGACGGGAAGTGCGAGCGAAGTGGGAAATGAGATTGTGCGCAACAAACGAATTCGCGCCATTTCATTCACGGGAAGCAAAGAAACGGGTGAATGGATTACGCAACACGCGGGAATCAAGAAAATAGGACTTGAACTCGGCGGAAAGAATGCAATTATTGTCATGGACGATGCGGATTTGGACCTCGCAACGGAGGGAATATTGTGGGGAGCATTTGGAACGACGGGACAACGCTGTACGGCGTGTTCACGCGTGATCGCGCACGAAAAAATCGTGAAACAATTGGAAGAAAAACTCGTTAAACGTGTTGCGAAGATGAAAATTGGAGATGGGCGCTCAACGAAAACAGATATGGGGCCGCTCATCAATGAAAAAGCCGTGGAGAAAAGCATTCGCTACGCGGCGTTAGGAAGAAAAGAAGGAAAATTGCTATGCGGCGGTGCGCCCATTGATGCGCCGGGATTCTTTTTTCAACCCACGATATTTTCGCACGTGAAACCGAGCGCGCGCATTGCACGCGAAGAAATATTCGGGCCGATTTTGAGTATTATTTCCGTAAAAAGTTTGAACGAAGCCATTCGCGTGTGCAATAGTGTGGAATACGGATTGAGTTCGAGCATTTACACGAATGATATTGCCAACGCCATGCATGCGGTGGAGAAAATTGATGCGGGAATTACGTACGTCAATTCTTCAACCATCGGAGCGGAAGTGCACTTGCCATTTGGCGGTGTTAAACAGACGGGAAATGGCACACGCGAGGCGGGCATTGAGGGGATTCACGAGTTTTCGGAGACGAAAACGGTTTACATTGACTATTCGGGAAAACTGCAAAAAGCGCAGGGAATCGATTAGACTTTCTTTCCTGGATATTTAGAATAATCAATTTTGTATTCCCCTTTTAATATTTTTTCAGTGGAGATGAGATAGACTCCCCACCCTTTTACCTTTTCACGATCTGTCCCGCATAATTTTCCATTTTGATCAACGTACACGAATTTAACGTGTTCTAAAAAATCAAGCACATCTTCATGATCTCTTAATCGAAAAAGTTCATATGCAAACTCCTTTGTCCGACGTTTAATTAGTTCAATTCCTTTTTTAGTCTGGGGAGCATTTCCTTTCCGAGCCTCTAACAAGGCAGATGTGCGATTGATAAAACTCAAAGGCAATGCGCGAAAGGAAGCTGCACGCATACGTGCCCATACATCTGATTTTTCAAAATGTTGAGATATTGGACTCTGGGGAACTGCCTCTTCGCGATAAGGGCCAGTTGAAAAAACAAAATCACCCGATTGTTTTTTCCTAAAACGCGAATGAGCAGGGGGCAATTGGGGACGACGCGGACCAGTAACCATGAGAAATGAATTCTATTGTGATACTTAAAGATTGGGGAGGAACGGTTAAATAGAACGAAATAATGGCCATTGCATGAACCGCATTTCCATTCGAACTAAACTCCCGGGACCCAAGTCGAATGCTATTTTGAATTCCTTGCGCAAAAATAACGGTGCATTTGGAATGGACCACGCGTACGTGCACTCGGGGGAAGGCAAGGGTTCGCACTTTGCGGATTTAGATGGAAACGTTTTCTTGGATTTTGCAGGACAGATTGCGAGCAACCCGCTAGGATACAATAATGCGGCAATGGTGAAAGTGCTGCATGAACATGCTAATTTCACGCCGATAAAATACGGCGGGCAGGATTTTGCGGTGCCGCAGCACGCGCACTTGCTGGAAGAATTGTTGAAAATCGTTCCCAAACCCATGGATGCGGCGTTTTTGATTAACTCGGGAGCGGAAGCGAATGAGAATGCGATGAAGATTGCGGTGCGGAAGAATCCGAATGCGCGCATTGGAATATCATTTGAAAACGGGTGGCACGGACGCACAACGGGAGCGTTGTCGATGACTAATTCACGCAGCGTGCAAGTGAAACAATATTGGAGATTGCCCGCGCGACGACTTCCGTATACGGAAGACGCTAGCGAAGTGTTGGAGAATTTGATTAAACGAGAGTATGATGCGAGTGAAATTGGGTTTGTGATTATGGAAAGCGTGCAAGGAGAGGGGGGATATGTTCCCGCACCCGCGAAGATGGTGCACGACATTCGAAAGACGACGAAGAAGTATGGAATTCCATTAATTTGCGATGAAGTGCAGAGCGGAATGGGCCGAACTGGGCGTTGGTGGGCGTACCAGCATTACAATATTACGCCGGACATTCAGACGTGCGCCAAAGCACTGCAAGTGGCGGCGACGGTGAGTAAGAAGAGTATGTTCCCGTCGGAAGGCGGGGCGATTAGTTCAACATGGGGCGGGGGACACGTGTTGGATATGGCCATGGGCGCGGCGATTATTCGCGAGATTAAGAAAAAGAAACTATTGAAGAACGCCACACGAATGGGGAATGAGATTCATCAGCGATTGTTGGAAATACACGCGCAGACGAATACGATTCATCATCCGCGAGGATTGGGTTTGATGCAAGCGTTTGATGTGGCGGATACGAAAACGAGGAATGCGTTTCGAGAGAAGTGCTTCCAGAAAGGACTCATTGTATTAGGATGCGGTTGGAGCGGAATACGAATGAGTCCTTCGCTTAACATTAAAAGCGAAGAAATCCAAGAAGGAATGGACGTTATTGAACATGTTGCACGGGGGATGAAAGAATGAAACGCGCAACCAAAACAAAAAAATTAGATTTCAAGATGCTGCACGAATTAATTGACATTGAAGCCGTGTCGGGGAACGAAGGGCCGGTACGCGACTATGTGCGAGAGAAAATTCGCCCGTTTGTGGATGTTATTTCCGTAGACAAAATGGGGGATTTAATTTGCCACAAGAAGGGACGCAAACCTTCGATTATGCTCGCCGCGCACATGGATGAAATTGGACTCATGGTCAAACGAATTGAAGTGAACGGGCACATTTATGTCAGTGCGCTAGGGGGAGTGAATTCGATTAATGTAATTGGGCAGACGGTGAGTATTTTGGGGAGCGTGGGCCCGGTAAAAGGAATTATTTCCACGAAGGAAATCAACAACGATTATGAGATTGAACAAATTCCCACGATGAATGACGTGTATGTGGACACGGGACTCACAACCAAGGAATTGGAAAAACGCGGCGTGACGGTGGGATCGTATTTGAGTCTGGAACGCGTGGACCACGAGATTGGAAACCCGGATTTTATCGCAGGAAAAGCATTGGACGACCGAATTGGGTGCTTTATTCTCATTGAATTGGCGAAGCGGCTGAAGAATAGTCCGCATGACTTGTATTTCGTGTTTACCGTACAAGAAGAAGTGGGATTGTATGGGGCGAAGGTGTCTACATATCAAATTGACCCAGACTTGGCAGTGGCGGTGGACGTGAGCAACGCGAATGATATGAATGACGAACCCACGAAGACATTGGGAGCGGGTCCTGTGATTACGATGAAAGATGATGAGATGATTGGGAACACGTGCTTGAACAATAATTTCCGCGAGATTGCGAAAAAGAACAAGATTCCCATTCAGTTAGAAGTGAGCAACTTTGGAACGACGGATGCGCTTACGATTTCATTGTCGAAGGGAGGTGTTCCTGCTACATCGATGGGAGTGTGTTTGCGAAATATTCACACGACTCACAGCATTGCGAGCAAGAAGGACATTGCATACTGTACGGATTTGCTGGAACACTTTTGTTTGAAACCACCACTGCATTGCGTGGAATATGAGGGGGAGAATACGTTGAATAAAGCAAAAAACGAAAAAAAATCAACGAAAATAAAAACAAAAAATGCGAAAAAAAAGAAGCGAAAATAATCACTTTATTTTCAGCGCTTGCTTCAACGCGGGCTTGTCGAAGCCCACAATAATTTTTCCATCGATTTCTGTCACGGGAACACCGCTTTGACCACTTTTCATAATCATCTGCTGTGCGGCCTGCGTGTCTTCGGAAACATCAACGACTTTGAAAGGAATTTTGTGCTCGTTCAAGAATTCTTTTTCGAGCTTGCAATAAATGCACGTGGGGGTGGTGTAGATGGTGACGGAAGGCATGAGAGAAAACCTCGAATAAGGAACATATTGTGAATGAGAATAAAAAGAATCGCCCAAATTGACAAGAGAATTATTCCTGCGCGGGAATTTCAGTTAAGAGCTTCTCAATCACGGCCTTGAACTCTCCGGCTTCTGCGTCTAAATCATTCGCACTTTCATACGGATTGCCCACGCGCCAGTATTTGCAGCCGAAAACGTAGGTGGGAACGCTCAAATCGGGGTTGACGCGTTTTAGTAATTCAATTTCCGCCGAAGGAATAGACGATTCTTTTTCGGGAGTGAATTGGTTGTTGCTGATGTCCACGTCCCAATGGTAGGCGACAATTTTTCCTGCAGACATGTATTCTTCCATGACACCGTTAAATGTTTCATTAATCCACCGGCAATGGGGGCAAATGGTGGTAGAGTAGAGGCGGATGACGGGTTTTCCATCCTCTAAACAAATAGAATTTTCTCCGGGAATAAGTTGAAACGTGCGAATAGAGGTGGGAGCGATTTGCGAAGTGTCGCGGGAGGCATACTTGGAATTGACGCAGCCGGAGATGATTAACAAGAGAAAAATACTGGCGATGAAAACAAGAGAGAGGCGCATATGAACTAATGGAAAGAGAATGAAAATAAAAAGGGAGGGGGAAACCCCCGCCCCGAACGAAATGAATTTTACTTTTATGACAACAAGCTGTCGATGGCCGCGTTAAAAGTGGCAGCGGGCTGTGCACCCACAATAAGCTGTCCTTTCTCGCTGCGCTTTCCGAGCACAAAAGAAGGCGTGCCGGAGACACCAACAGAGGAGCCTTCTGCGAAGGTGGCATCAATGTTGCTCTGGTACTTGCTTGCGTCGAAGCACGAATTGAATGTGGACGTGTTCAACCCTAATTCTTGAGCCCATGACTTGATGTCATCGTTCGTCACCGAATTAACGGTGGCGCCGGTGGGGTCAATGATTTGCTGCTCGTCAAAAATCTTGTCGTGCATTTCCACATACTTTCCTTGCTCTCCCGCGCAGCGAGCGGCGTTAGCGTAGGGGCCGGCCATGGGGTGGAAGCTCAAGGGAAAATCCTTGAAAATAATTTGAAGCTTGCCCGTGTCCACGTACTTTGTCACCAAATCTTGGTGGGTGGCAACGTAATGGCGTCGGCAAAAAGGACATTGAAAGTCCGAATATTCAATCATTACTAAAGGAGCGGAATCGCTTCCAATTTTTCCCGCATAATCAGTCGCGGCAAGTTCGGCCATCGTTTTGGTGGGGCCGGGCTCAAGAGTGCCTTGACCATTTTCAGCAGGAGGCAAGACCGTGCTGCCATTGCCGGCACCGGCAATCGTAACATTCTCTAATCCGGCAGCAACGGCTGCGGCGCTGGCGACGAGTGAATAACCAATAATCACGGCAGCGAGCAAAATACTTAACGGAAGCACGTACGCTGAAAAAGAATCGCTTTTGTGAGCGTGGTGAGCGTGTTCCCCGGTGTTTTCTGTCATAGTTAATACCTCCGCGGCAAAATAACTACTACTAATACGGGATGCAGGTTTAAAATAAGGAATCAAAAAGCCAGTAGGAAAAAACACGCTCAACTAATGAAAAAAGCGACCTGCAGGCTTAAAAGAGGGTACCGGATACTCGGAACATGAACCGAATTCCCACGGGCATCACCGGATTAGACGAACTCATTGAAGGGGGCTTGCCGGAGGGGAGAAGCTTCCTCGTGAGCGGGGCCACGGGAACGGGAAAGAGTATTTTCTGCACGCAATTCATCTACAACGGCGCCGTAAAATACAAGCAGCCAGGCGTTTACGTGACATTAGACGAGCGGCCAAACTTGCTGCGCGAAGACATGCTGACATTCGGATGGGACATGCGCAAACTAGAGGATGATAATTTGATTGAAATGGTGGATGGGAGCGTGGCGAAAATTGGTTTGCCATCGGATGAATCATTTTCCATGCCCACCGGGTTTGATTTGGACAAATTATTATTGGAAATCATGCGCACGACCCGCCGCATCGGAGCCAAACGCGTGGTCATTGATTCGCTTCCGGCGCTGGGAATCAATTATGAGAGTGCGAATGAAGTGCGCAAGGCGATATTGAAAGTGAGCTACATGCTGGAACGCACCGGGGTTACCTCGTTACTCGTGAGTGAGATGGAAGAAGGGAGCAATAAGTTTTCCAAATATGGTGTGGAAGAATTTGTCGTGGATGGAGTGTTTGCGCTGCATTATTTGGGGCTGGGAAGCCAGAGTAATCGAACGATGCATATTCGAAAACTTCGCGCCACGCATCACTCGGAGGAATTGCACCCGCTGCAAATCACCAGCAAGGGAATGCAGATTCTGGGAAGCACGGACATTTACAAGAACGTGTGAATGAACCCAAAAAAACACGTATTTTCAGGCCAGCGTGCCTCTATTTTTAAGCCCGCGCGAAGGCAAAATAGTCTATGACCACGTATGAGGAATTGAGAGAAAGCAAGATTGCCAAACTCAAAAGTATTCGAGAAAAGGGAGTGAACCCGTTTCCGTACCAATATATTCGCACGCACCTCGCCAAAGAGATTCATGAGAAGTTTAACTCGTTGCAAAACGGAGAAGAATCCACCGTCAAAGCAAAAATTTGCGGAAAAATAATGAGCTTGAGGGGATTTGGAAAACTAGCATTTATTGACGTGCACGATGATTCGGGAAAGATTCAAGTGCAATTGAAACAAGGAAGTTCAAGTGAAAAAGCGTTTGAACTATTTCCATTGTTAGATAGTGGGGATTTTCTCGCCGCGGAAGGGCGCGTGATTCGAACGCAGCGCGGAGAGTTAAGCGTGCTCGCGGATGAAATTATTTTACAGAGCAAGAGCATCGCCCCCATGCCGGACAAATGGCACGGGGTCACGGATATTGAAGCGAGGTATAGGCAGAGACACTTGGACTTGGCGATTAATCCGGACGTAAAAAAGGTTTTTGTGAACCGAGCCAAAATCATTCAAGCGGTGCGCGGAGTCATGGACAGGCAAGGGTTTGTAGAAGTCGAAATACCGACGTTACAACCCTTGTACGGCGGAGCGAATGCCCGTCCATTCACCACCCATTCGAATGCGCTGGACCAGGAATTGTACTTGAACATCGCGCCTGAACTGTATTTGAAACGTTTAACCATGGGAAACATGGAGCGCGTGTACACGATTGGAAAAAATTTTAGAAATGAAGACATTGACAAGACGCACAACCCGGAGTTCACCACGATGGAATGCTACTGGGCGTACGCCGACTATAACGACATGATGGAACTCACGGAAGAAATGTACCGCGAAGCGTGCATTGCCGTTCATGGAGTTGAACAATTTTCATACCAAGGAAAAGAATTTGATTTAGCCCAAAAATGGGAACGATTGCCCATGAAAAAAGCGATAAAGAAATACGCCGACGTGGACGTGGACCACTTGACGGACCAGCAAATGTTAGACATGATTGCGAAGACTGGAAAGAAAATGGAAAACCCCAAGTTGCGCGGATTAATCATTAACGAATTGTTTGAAGCCGTGGCGGAACACCACCTCATTCAACCCACACACTTAATGGACCACCCGTATGAGACTACTCCATTGTGTAAAGAGCACCGCACGCAAAAAGGTTTGATTGAACGATTTGAATCGTTCATTAACGGATGGGAAATGTCCAACGCGTATTCGGAATTGAACGACCCTATCAAGCAGCGCGAACTTTTAGAAAAACAAGCCAAAGAAGGACGAGCCAAAGGAGAAGAAATGCCTGTGGACGAAGACTTCCTGCGCGCGATGGAATATGGAATGCCCCCAACAGGCGGATTGGGAGTTGGAATAGACCGAATGTGCATGCTCTTGCTCGATCAACCAACTATACGCGATGTTTTACTGTTCCCGCAGATGAGGAATTTGAAATGATTATACTAGCAAAATCAGTAATTTTTGTAATGGTTTTGTTTCTACTATTTTCATCTGACTCTCTGGCCCAACAGCCGGAACTAATTTCAACGCTGGCAAATAAAATTTTCCAAGACTGCAGTGGACAAACCATTAATCTTAAGGAAAATACAATTTTTGTCGAAATGGAACCTATTAGTCAGATACCGTCAAATAGATATACCGTCGGCACAATTGAAGAAGTTCTTAGAATTATTTCAGCATACGGAGTTTATTCCTCCGATGGGGTCATGGTTGTGCAATATGATGCAAATATTAATGGAAAAATTATTGAATACAATAACTCAGGAGTCAACATCCTTTCTTGTGGAGCGAATAAACTTGATATTTACGGCACAAATTTCTATTGGAACAACAAACTAATTGAAGCTCCGTCCGCAAATTACGGCCCGGGTTCCGCAGTTACTTTCGGACCAAATAGCCCGGCCACCTCAGGCGGATTGGCAGTCAATAATTACGGAAATCTTTTTGAAATTAATTTTCTGTCTAAAGAAACAGGAATTGGAGCAATTTTGGGCGCGGCAGCGTGGGAACTTTGGAAGAGATTTCAAAAACGCAGGAAACCCAAACCGAAAAGCGATGAATCTGAAAGCAAGAGATAAACTACGTAGTCTTATTTGAATTTCTTTATTAATCACTCAGCGAAAATATCGGCACAGGTTTTGTACATTAATAAGTCATATCTTTGATAAATCCTAGATGAAAAAGTTGCTCCAGAGTGAACAAATAGATTTCTCAGATTATTCAAATGCGTTAAGTTTCTGTTTATTATCGCGATGTCGTGTTGGTTTTTTTCTGGAAATATTCCTTTCAAAAAATTAGGCCTTGCCAAAATACCAAGTGAAAAGGTTTTGTTTTTGAATTGACTAAAATCGCTTATTGAATTTATCTCCACTGGATTTTCTTCCACTCTTTTTCGTGTATGAATAATAAATCCATTTTTCAACAGATTTCCTTTCAAAAAAGATTCAACAGAAATTGCGAGCAATATTGTGTCAAACTCGATAGTTGAATAATCAATAAGGCTTGTGGATTTTTCGAAAAAATCTTCTGTATTCTTTATTGATTCAAATTTCTCATTTGGTAGCGCATTAAACTCGTCATTTGAACAATCTAACTGGTAAAGTTCTTTTTCAACTAAATTGAGTGGTAAAACAACTTTTTGATAAATTTTGTTGTTTTTCCAAAAATTTATTCCTCTTTTTAGAAACTGGATTGAAAGTTGCTCACGATTTGAATAGAAATTTGACAATAAGGGGTATGACG
This sequence comes from uncultured archaeon, assembly GCA_964524375.1. Taxonomy (GTDB): domain Archaea; phylum Iainarchaeota; class Iainarchaeia; order Iainarchaeales; family VGJJ01; genus VGJJ01. Next base: position 4,834 of record CAZGES010000007.1, on the reverse strand, counting down.
GATAAACATACATTCCGTTTACTACGAGAAACTTTAATTTAGCCAAAAGTTCCTGGTCCATATGGGGATGGCGTGATTTGAACACGCGACACCATCGTCTTCAGCGATGTGCTCTCCCAGGCTGAGCTACATCCCCCTGGATAAACGAAAGCACATCTAAACACTTATAAAACGGCCTACAAGGTGAAAGAAAGGCCTACTGAAGGGCTGGAAGCCCTTCGACGTAGTCCGCCGAACGACCATATGGAATTTGGTCTGTTATTCGTTTCCGCGCAGCGCGGCAACAGGGTCCATTCGCGCGGCTCGGCGTGCGGGAATGTAGCCGGAGACCATGCCCACAATCATGGCGAACAAGAGGGAGCCAATGATGAGGGCGATGTCTATTTCCACTTTCAAAGCGAGGCCGGAGGCCACCGAAACGGCACCCACGATGAACGCGAGCAAGTAACCGAAAATGACTCCAAAGACGCCGCCAACTAAACCAATGAAACCCGCTTCGGTGAGGAAGACGGCCAACACTAATGTATTAGTGGCGCCCACGGCTTTCATGACGCCAATTTCACTGGTACGTTCGAGCACACTCATCACCATCGTATTCGTGATGCCGATTCCGCCGACTAAAAGAGAAATGGAAGCGATTCCAACAAGAACAAGTTGAATCACAGCGAGAAATTGGCCGATTTGCTCGAGCAATTGTTCACTCGTCACCACTTCGTAGACTTTCTGGTCCTTTCCATACAGGCTTTCGAAAATACGATTAATTTTTTCGGTGACTAACGCCGCATCTTCGGTTCGCTGGGTTTTGACGAGCATGAACACCGGTTCCGTGTCGGAAAAAACTTGATTGAAACCGCGCTTGCTTCCAAACACGGTGGTGTTCACGTTCGGACCGCCGCCGAAGGATTGAGCATTCTGTTTAGCGATGCCAATGACTTTGAATGAACGGTCTTCAATTTCAATTTTATCCCCGACACGAATGACTTTGTCAAACGTATCGTAGGCGAGGCCGTGGCCGATGATGACGGAAAACACATCACGATTTTCAAGACCGCGGCCTTCATCAATTTCGAGAAAACCCGTGTTGGCAAACTCGTCACTTTCCTCGGGAGAAGTGGCAATGAAAGAGCCTGAAACGGATTCGCGGCCGAATTTAATGGTCATGGGAGCGGAGACGGGAGCGAGAACGACTTCCACTTGGGGGATGGATTTGATTTTGTTTATCGTGTTTTCAGAAATGGTTTTGACGTTTGTGGAAGAGCCTTGACTCCCTTGCGAAAATTCTCCCGCGGGAGCGACGAATAACGTGTTGCTTCCTAATTGTTCAAACTGTTCCTGCGCCGCGTTGTTCAAACCGGAGCCGAGAGAAAATAATGTCACGATGGCGGCGATACCGATGATGACACCCAATAATGTAAGATAGGAGCGCAGACCTTGGTGTGTTAAGTTGCGCAGCGCAAACTGGGGAACTTCGGTGAGGGGATCCATGATGGATGCGACGCTCCGTGATTATTTCTTACCGTTTCCATTTTTGGGCTTGCGGAAGCGGAACCACCACACACCCAAAATGATAATGAGGGCGATGATGATGAGCGGGAGCGGAGAATCGCCGCCATTGCCATTGGGAATGGACGAATACACCGTCGCCGAAATGGTTTTGGTGAATGTGATGGGGTCGCCGTACTCATTCTTGGCACGCACAACAATTTTCAACGGATACTCGCCGGGAGCAATAGACGAAGACACGGTCGCGTCTAACGTAATCGTGTCGAAGTCATCACTCTCAATGGTGCCGATGAAATATTCCAATTGCGGAGCGGAAAAAAAATCGGAAGAGATGGTGGCGGTGACAAATTTCGCGGGACCTAAGCCTTGGTTGAACAAGTCAATCGAGAGGCGGGACATTTGACCGGGAACTAATACCGGTTCGGCATCCGCGATAATAGCATCGAGGGCGGGTTCGGAAGAGACTTTCAGACCAATGTAGTCCGTGGATGTGTATTCCGTTTTAGCGGAGTCGGTGTAGTCTAATGTCACCGGAATAAAGGTGGGCGTTGATTCGGCGGCGGGGGAGACGAGGATGGGGATATTTAACACCGCGGACGCGCCAGGAGAAAGTTGAGAAGTGTACGCGGAGGCCGCTCCTAAGGGAAGAATGGTGCGGTCAACGACAACGCCGGTACTGGTGACGGTGCGGTCTTCTTTCAACGAGACACGGATGTCAAACGCGGGAGAAGAACCGGTGTTTTTCAGCGTAACCCGCATCGTGACGGTTTCACCTGCGTTTACTAACGAGGGAGTGGCGTCAATGATAGTGAGAATAGGTTGTCGGCCGGAGATGACTACTGGAAACGTGAGTGTGCCCCCCGTGCCGGAAGAATCTTTGACGCGCAATGTAACGGTATAGGTTCCGTCTAACGCAGCAGAATCGACGCGGACTTGATACTTGATTTGAATCGTAGAGAAACCGGGAACGTTGCCTAAGTTTCGCGTTAAGGAGTCGGTTGGTTCAATGGAAAAAGGAAACTCGGTGTCAGTGGCATCCTCACGCAAGTCTAAAACGGCTTGAACATCCTGCGACGCGGAGGAAGTGGCGTTGGTGATGTAGGCGATGAGCGTGAATGTTTGACCTGGGGCAACCGTGGAGGGGTCGGAAGAAATGGAATCCACTTGCATGGTTTGCGCGTACACGTTGAGCGTGAACAGGGCTAAGAATAATCCGACTAAAACAAAATGCTTCATTTGTAATCCCCCCTTGCTTGCGACGATTTGCGCTTGACAAGTGTACTATTTTCGATGAGACCGTCTTTAATATGGATGATACGCTGGGCGCGCTCGGCGACGTACTTTTCATGCGTGACCATCAAGATGGTCTTGCCCTTTTTTTGGTGGAGCTCGTCTAAAATAGTGAGGATGGTGGCGCCGGAAACTGAATCGAGGTTTCCCGTAGGTTCATCTGCGACGATGATCTCGGGGTCTACGGCGAGGGCGCGGGCGATGGCGACACGTTGACGTTGCCCTCCAGAGAGTTGCGTGGGTTTGTGGTCGAGACGGTCGCCTAAACCAACGTCTTGCAACACTTTTTCGGCTCGTGCACGACGCTCTGCGAAAGGAACGCCTTGAAACCACAACGGGAGCATGACATTCTCCAACGCCGTCATGCGGTTGATGAGGTTAAACGTTTGAAAAACAAAACCAATGGTTTTTCCGCGCACGAGAGCAAGTTCGTTATCGTCCATTTGAGAAATGCGATGACCGTCAATGAGAATTTCTCCGGAGCTTGGACGAAGGAGGCCGGAGAGAACATCCAACAAGGTTGTTTTTCCGCTTCCGGAAGGGCCGGTAATGGAAACGTATTCGCCGCGTTTAACGAGGACATCAACGCCCTTCAACACGTGCAGGGGGGCATCTCCCATGACGTACGTTTTTTTCACGTGGCGGGCTTCAATCATGGCGGGAGACATAGCATAAACTATCGTATGACCGACATATAAACGATTTGCTTAGAGTGCAAAAAAATAGGCTAAAATAAGACTAAAAATTAAAAAAAAAGAAAAAAATTACTTTTGCTCGGGGACAATAATCCACGCAATAATGTACAGCAATAATCCAGCGCCCCACGCGAGAGTGAGCAAGACCCAAATTAAGCGAACAATGGTGGGATCGACGTCGAAATAGTCAGCGACACCGCCGCAGACACCGCCGAGAATGCGATCTTTCTTGGAACGAAACAAACGCTTCTTGGAAACCATACTATTCACTTTCCAGAAGGAGTTTATTAATGTGACACTTGGCATGGGGATATCTTAATTAATCGGGGGGTGGGGAGTGTCGTATACGGATGTGAAAAGCATGGTGTTGGAAACGATTGGGATTATTGTAGTGGGAATAATTATTTTGGCGCTGAGCATTCGACTCATTCAACAGTATGAAACAGCGATTGTTTTCAGTTTGGGAAAATTCAGCCGAACGATTGGACCGGGGCTGAATTTTATCATACCCGTAATTGAACGAAGTGTGACGATTGATATGCGTGTGTTGACGATTGATATTCCGCGACAGCAAGCCATAACGAAAGACAATGTTCCCGTTTCAATCAACGGCGTTGTTTATTTCAAAGTCGCGGACGCGAGCAAGGCCATCATTAATGTGCAGGATTACGTGTACGCGGTTTCACAGTATGCGCAAACCGCATTGCGCGACGTGGTGGGAGGAATGCCCCTGGATGATGTGTTGGCGGAGAGACAAAAGATTGGAGAACAGATTGAAGATATTGTGGAGAAGCAAGCGCAACGATGGGGGTTGGAAATTGACTCTATCAAGATGCAGGATATTGAATTGCCGGAAGATTTGAAACGAATCATGTCGAGACAAGCGAGCGCGGAACGAGAAAAGAGAGCGAACATTACGAAGAGTGAAGGAGACAAAGCCGCGGCGCAAAACCTTTCCGATGCGGCCAAAATCATGGCATCCACTCCGGGAGCGATGCAATTGAGAACACTGCAAACGATTGATGGATTAGGACCCACACCCTCAAACACGGTCATTCTCGTGCCGGCGGATTTGTTTCAAGCCGTGCAAGACATTGCAAAAGTTTTCAAGAAAAAATAGTAATTAAAAAAAAACTAGGGGTTATCGTTCAACCTTTTAGGAAAAGGTTGGCGAAAATGCTTCGCGAACGATAACCCGTTACCGAACGACCATATGGATAATTTGGGCGGGGACGAGGCCAGAGGGATTTGAACCCTCGACACACGGATTAAGAGTCCGTTGCTCTACCAGGCTGAGCTATGGCCCCAAAACTTTTGAGAAAAGTTTGATCAAAAAAACGACCGAA